>JAUIFX010000061.1 GCA_030429865.1 Gammaproteobacteria bacterium
CCCTGGCCGTTCGGATCGACGACCAGCGCGTTGCTGCCCTGCTGGCGGATGGTCGAGCGGTTCCACAGCCCGCCGGTGTTGTCGAGCAGGCGTCCGGCGCCGCGAATTTCGTGACCGAAGCCGTTGCCGTGCTGGAGTACGGTGTTATTGGTCGTAATGCGGTTGTTGCCGTTGTCCGACATCACGATCGCGCCGCGCCCGGCGACGGTCTGTGCGCCGAAGAAGGAGAGCGTCGTCAGGTTGCCGCTGCTCTCCAGGTTGAAATGGCCGTCGTTGAGGAAGCCGCCGCCGGTGATGCTCAGCGTGCGGTTGTTCTGCAGCGTGATGCTGTCGGCGATCTGACTGAGGCCGAACTCGGACAGGGTCAGCGCGTTGATGCTCGCGGTGACGTCGATGGTGACGTGTTCGAGGCGCGTGACGTCGGTGACGAAGACGTTGTCACCGGCGCTCGGTACGCCGCCGATCCAGTTGCCGGGCGCCGACCACAGGCCGATGTGCACGCCCCAGGTGATGTTGGCGGCGGTGACGGGACCGGCGCAGGCGATGAGGATGGCAGCGGAGAGGGGGCGACTGACTCGCATGGCGGCAAGACCTCCTGTTTTGCGGGCGGGCGGCGCGGACGCCATGGATAAACACGAGGCTGCCTGCCAGGCGGGTCAATTTATGTGAGGCACTTCACACTTTTCCGGGGCGCAACGTTTTGTGCCAGTTCGGCGTTGCCGGCTGCTCAGGCCCTGGCCAGGTGGCGCTGCTGTCCATCCCAGTCACGATGATTGAAGACCTGGCCGTGCGCGCGCACATGGGCGAGGTGGGCCAGGTCGAGTTCGGCGATGACCCACTGCGGCTGGTTCAGCGGCCCGCTGGCGAGCAGGCCGTCGCTGGGGAAGCCGCGGTCGACCGGCGTGTAGACGGCGGCAAAGCCGACGTTGGTGTCGATTGCCTCGGACCAGGCGCATTCGCCGATGGTTGGCGATTGCACCACGAAACACTGGTTTTCCAGTGCGCGCGCCTGGCAGCCGATGCGCACGCGGTTGAAGCCGGCCATGGTGTCGGTGCAGCTCGGCACCAGGATCAGGTCCGCGCCCCGCTCGACCTGGTGGCGCGCGAGCAAGGGGAACTCGCTGTCGTAGCAGACGTTGACGGCGACCTTGCCGAAGTCGCAGTCGAAGACCGCCAGGCCGGCGCCGGCACTGACCCGCCATTGCTCGTTCTCGAAGCGCGTCATCTGCAGCTTCTCCTGGAACGCGTGCCGCCCGTCGGGCCAGAAGAAATGCGCGCGGTTGCGGTATTCGTGGCCGACGCGTACCGGGTAGCTGCCGGCGCACACGTGGACGCGGTGACGCCGTGCGAGCGTGGCGAACAGCGCGAGGAACTCGGGCAGCGTGTCCTGCAGCGCGTCCAGCTGGCGTGGCAGGGAACTGTAGATCTCGGTGCCGAAGATGGCCGTGATCTCGATGCTGAAGTACTCGGGGAAGAGCAGCAGGTTCGCCCCGGCTCGGGCCGCTTCGTCGACCCAGGCCGAGACCTTGGCGCTGAAATGCTCCCAGCTTTCGAGGAACTCCACCGGGTACTGCGCGCTCGCGACCGTGACCGCGCTCGCGCTCACAGGGCTTTCTCCCAGAACACCATGGGCTTGGCGCTGGGCGCTTGTTCGTCGAGATCCTGCCATTCGTAGGCGGTCACGAGATCGTCGCGGCGGTGGTAGCCGAAGCGTTCCCACACGGCGTCCAGCGGCACGTAGCCGGGCGGCCGGCGCGGATGGTCTTCCGCGCGCACCACCGCGCAGAACACCATGCAGCGGCAGCGTCCGAGCGCGCGCGCGTGCGCTTCGCGCCGCTCGAAGAACGCGCGGTACACGCCGCGCCCGCGCCAGGCCGGAAGCAGCACCGACTCGCCGCCGTAGAACACCGTCGCCGGGTCGACGCCCGCAGCTCTGAACGGCGCCTGGAACTCCGTCGTTTCGGCATCCAGCGGCAGGCCGGTCGAGGCGCCGACGATCTCACCCCCGGCCAGGGCGAGCACGACGACGCTGTCGGGACACTCGAGGTAGGTGCGCAGGTAGTTGCGCTCGTAGTCGAGCGAGCCGTCGTAGAGATACGGGAAGTCGCGGAATACCGTGATGCGCAGGCGGGCGAGGTCGTTCACGCAGCCATGCAGTTCCGCATCGCGCCCGGTGAGGACGCGGATCTCGGGCGAGTCCTCCACGACCGCTCAGCCGCCGACCTGTTCGACCCAGTTGGGCAGGTTGTAGTAGTTCGTCACCCGCGCCACGCGGCCGCCGCGCACTTCGAAGAACGCGCCGGCCGGCAGGCGGTAGCGCTGTCCGCGGGCTTCCGGCAGGCCCTCGTCGGTGGCCAGGTACTCGCCGTTGACGACGAACTCGGCGGCGGCGCGGGTGCCGTCGTCCGTCGCCATCACGACGATGTCCTCGAGCCGTTCGCGGTAGCAGCGGTTCATGTGCTGCATGAACGCGGCGAAGGCGGCCTTGCCGGTTTCGCTCTCGCCCTGGTTGATGTCGTGGACGACGTCGTCGCTCAGCAGGGCGAGAAAGCTGTCCATGTCGGCGGCGTTGAACGCCGCGTAGTAGCGCTCGATGAGCGTGAGGGTCTGCTCGCGCATGGGGCCTCCGGATGAAGCGATGCCGGCGCGGGGTGGCCGGCGGGGCGCCATGATAGCGCGTCGTCACGGACTTCTGACGCTGATCAACACGCGCGCGGGGTGGCGCGCCATGCTGCACGGGTCTGTCGACCAACGGGAGAATTCAGGATGATGACCACCAGGCAGGTATCTGCGCTGCTGGTGCTCGTGGCACTCATATGCGACGTGCACGCGGGCGAGTTCCGCACCCTCGCCGCGCTCGAGGCCAATGCCGCGGGCAGCCCCGGCGACGTGGCCAACCGTGGCTACCTGGAAGAGGTGCTGCGCATCGACAGCGTGCATGCCGCGGGACCGGCCGGCAACAGCGCGAGTCTCGCCAGCCGGGTGGATTTCGCGCGCGGCGCGCTGGCCATCGGCGGCGACTCGAACAACGCCTATGCGGCGGCGGACGACCGCTACCTGGGAGCGAACGCGACCGGTGTCGTCGCGCTGCGCGAGACCCTGAGCGTGGTGCTCCCGGCGGGTTTCTATGCCGATGCGCTGAGCGTGCGCGTGCCAGCCCGCGTGACCGGCTCCATCGCCACGAGCGGGCCGGCAGAGGGGCTGAACTTCGTCAACGGCCTGGTGCGCTGGGACCTGTCGCTGTTCAACATCAGCGGCGCGGGCGGGCCGGGCACGAGCCATACCAACGACACGGGTTTCGTCAGCCGTACCGACAGCATCGCGGTCAACGAACTCGTCGACCTCGTCGCCGAACTGGTACCCGCCGGTACCGACCTGGCCGTGGACACGACCTTCGAGTTCCAGCTCGATGCGCAGCTCTGGGTCATCCGCAACGAGTCGTTCTCGCCGTTCGCGCCGAACAGTGCCGACGTGGACTTCGCGAGCACGCTGCGTTTCCTTGCCGTCGAAACCCCGCTGGGGCTGCCCTACGACTCCGCTTCGGGCGTGTTCCTGAGCGCCGTCCCGTTGCCGCCCGCCATTGCCGTGCTCGGCTTGCCGTTGCTGCTGCTGGCGCGCGCCGGCGCACGCCGGCGCGCTGTCAGACCGGCTGCAGCCTGACTTCGGTGCGCCCGTCGAGGGCGAGGTCGAGACGTGCGCGTCCCGCGCCGTCGGCGCGTACGAGACGTTCGCGCCCGCCTTCGCAGAGGCGGTACTCGGCGCCGGGTTGCAGGCGCTCGATGCCGACGCGCTGCGTGCCGGCGCCACGTCCCGGGTAGAGCACGAGCTCGAGACCCGTGCCGTCGCTCCAGGCCTTGGCGACGAGCACGTCCGGGTAGTCGGCCTCGGCGAGCTGCGGCCCTCGCAGCGTCGCTTCCGGCGGCGGCGTGGTGAAGCTGCGGCGGAAGTCGCCGCAGCGCATGAGCTTCGCCTCGATCGCCCACACGTTGGCCAGGTTGGACGCCTCGCGGTAGCCGATCGCGCCGTCTTCCTCGTAACGGCCGCAGTCCTCGTCCATCGCGCGCAGCGCGGCGTCGGCCAGTTCGTCGTCGCCGAACTCGCGTGCGCAGATGCCGACGGCGGCGTAGGCGAAGAGCATGCCGGGGCGGTAATGACCGGGGTCGATGGTGTCGATGAACGACATCGCCTCGCGCGGGATGCTCAGGCGCGTCTCGCCGGCGGCGTTCTCGGCGAGGCAGAATGCGAGTTCCTTGCGGCCGACCGCCCACAGCCGCCGCGCGAGTGCCGGCGAGAAGACGTTGGCGAAGAAGGCGAAGCCCGCCTCGCCGTTGTAGAACGGCATCTCGAGACCGGTCCAGTACGAGCGCAGGCCGACGATCGAGCCCTTGCCGTCGACGAACTCGCGCTCGAGCATGTCCAGCCATTGCGGCAGCACCGCCTGCACGTAGCGGCTGCCGAACACGGCGTCGTGCGCAGCGAGCGAACCCATGCCGTACATGTTGCACACCGGGTAGACCCAGTTCGGCTCGCACGGGTAGAGGCAGTAATCGGAGCGCCGATGATTGGCCGCGACCGACTCGGCCAGCGTATGCGCGTCGTGCGCGTAGGCGGTGCGCTCGTTGAGGCGGAACGTCAGGCTGCCGGGCTCGCCGTAGCGGCGGTCACCGGAGTTCAGCATGTACTGGTTGACGTGCATGCCGAACCAGCCGGTCAGCATGATGTTGTCTTTCGCTGCCGGATCGAAGTTCGAGAAGTTGAAGTGCCCCCACATCGACTCGAGCACCCAGTAGTCCCACACCCGTTTCACCAGGTAGGTCTCGATGAGATTGCGCTGGGCCTGGCCGAGGTAGCCGCTGAAGCTCGGCGTGTAGAGGCCCTGCACCATGCCGAGCGCGAAGCCGAGATGGTTGATCTGATAGCGCAGCGCGGCGGGCTGGAACTGGTCGATGATGGTGTAACCGGCATACTCGCCGACCGGCTGCAGGGCGCGGTCGAGCGCATAGCGCACGGCGCCCAGTTGTTCTTCGCTGAGTTCGCGCGCGGCCGCCCCGGGCGTTGCCGCAGCGCGCTCGTTGACTTCGACAAGCGATGCGGCAAAGAAACCTTCGCGGGCGGCGAGACGCGCGGCGTCGGCGACGCGGCGTTGATACCCGCGGTACTGCAGCCAGGCGAACACGGCCGCGGCCGCCGCCGGCGCCAGCCAGGCTGCCGGCGGCCACGCCCCCGGGCCGGCGAGAGCCCCGGCGAGCGCCGCGGCGCCGAGCCACACGCCGAGCGGGGCTACCACCATGCCGGCCCAGAACCAGGCGATGACCGCGAGCCAGAACAGGCCGAGCGTGAGCGGCAGCAGCAGCAGGTACCAGCCGCCGAGGGCAATGAAGCCGGCGCCCGGCAACAGCAGGCCGAGCCCCGCGGCCTGCCAGCCGGGAGCGAGGCCGAACCAGCTCGGTGCGAGGCCGGCCAGGGCCAGTGCCGCGTAGACGAGCGCGTTGCGGCGATGACGTGCGGCCGTGACCGGCCCCTTGGTGCCCGATGGCAGCCCGAAGGTGCGCCCGAGAACCTCGTTTTCGATAACCGACATGTGCTCTCCCCCGTGTGTCTGCCCGCACGGCCTGGCGCCCCGCGGGTCATTGTCGTGCGCCCCGTTGTCGCCGGTCAGCCGTCGCCCGGGCTGGTTGCGCGCCAGCGGCACAGATCGCGCGCGTAGCCGGTCACGCCGAATACGGCCGTGCCGAGCTCGTGACCGATGTGCGAGCGATGCTGGTAGACGTAGGTGCCGGCGGCGCCGGCCTCGAAAGCGATGACGGCGAGGAGCGCGATGCGCAACGCGGGGCGCGTCAGCCAGGCGCGCAGGCGGGTTGCGGCGAGGCTGGCGCGGCGCGGTGCGAGACCGCACCAGCCGCGCAGGCGCTGCCAGGCGTGAATGACCTGCCAGGCCAGCGCGAGCGCAATGACGCAGCAGGTCATGGGTCGCGTCGCGCTCGCGGGCGCCTGCCGGACGTCAAGGTCATCGCCGGATCCTCCCCTCGGATCGCCGGCCCGCCCCCGCGGGCGAGCCTCCCGGCAACCTTAGACCAACAGGCGCAGCAAAGGGAAGCGAGCGTGTGCGCCGACCTGCTCGGCGGGCAGGTCTTGCCGGGTGCGGCGGACCCGGGTCAGGCACGCGTCAGCGCGGTGACGTCGAAGTCTTCCGCGAGGCGCACGAACAGCAGGCGTGCGGGGCCTTCGAGCACGCGTGTGCGATGGCCGCGACCCGTGGTGTCGTCGGCGAAGAACAGCCCGCCGGGACCCCATTGGCGGCAGGCACCGTCGGTCGTTTCGACTTCCAGGCGGCCGCTCAGCACGGCGACGAGTTGGCGGTCTGGCGCGTTGTGCCAGTCCTGGTCGAGGTCCGCCGGCAGGCTCGCGAGCAGGCAATCGGCGGCGAAGCTGCGCGAGAGCGCGAGGACGTGTCCGAAGGCATCGGCGCGCGAATCGGGCCAGGCCAGTTCGAGGTCCTCGAAGCGCGAACCCTGGTCGTGCGTGGTGACGAAACGGGTGATGCGCATGGTATCGGTCCTGTGAGGGGGCGTGTTCCGCGGTCAGTCAGGGCGACGCATCGCCGCCGCCGTCCCGGCGGCGCGTCCGGTAGCGGCCGGGCGACACGCCGCACCAGCGCTTGAACGCCTTGCCGAAGTTGGCCGCGTTGTCGAAACCGAGCGCGGCGGCGACTTCCTTGATGGTGATGCCTTCGTTGCCGAGCAGCTCCTGCGCGCGCGTGCGCAGGAACTCGTCGGTGATCGCCTGGTAGCTGGTGCCGAGGCGGCGCAGGCGCCGGATCAAGGTGCGCGGCGTGACGTGCAGCGTCTGCGCGACGTCGGTCAGCGTCGGTAGCGGCCGGCGCCGCGTGTCGTCCCCGAACGCCCGGCACAGCTCGGCGCGCAGCATCCCGAGAGTGTCGCGCTCGCGCGAAGCGGCCATCGTCGCCGAGCACTGTGCGAGCGCATGCGACCAGGTCGACTCGATGTAGCCGAGGTTGGGCAGTTCGCGCCAAGCCGCCGGGATGACGAGCCCCGCGCTTGCCGCGTCGTGTTCGACCGGGCAGCGGAAATGCTGCGCCGTGCGCGCCGCGTAGGGCGTCGGCGGGTAGTCGAGCAGCACGCGCATCTCGCCCGGGTCGATGGCATAGACGGCTTCGAGATGGTGCTGGAGGATCACCAGCGGCGTCTCGAGCAGCAGCGGCCGGCACTCGCCGAGCTCGATCAGCGGACACAGCTCGGCGATGAAATGCCCGCCCTCGCTGCGCCCCTGCATGTGCAGGTAGGGCACGCGGCCCGGAAAGAAACGCAGGAACGTGTCGAGGCCGGCGCCGAGGGTCGGCGCGCTGACCAGCGCGATGCTGAGTGGTCCGTGGAAGTGATCGGCCAGCGAGCGTGCCCAGTCGAGATGCCAGTCCGGGGTGCGCGCGAGGGCGAGGGTGTTGCGAATGTACTGCAGGGCCTGGCGCACGGTGATGCGGCTGTCCGGACTCGCCAGGTCGGCCGCGGTCAGGCCGGTGCCGGCGAGCAGCGCCTGCGGCTCGAACAGGCGCACGAGGTGGCGGCCATAAGTGGCCGGCATCGGCAGCTCTTCGATTGCGCGCGGATCCATCGAGGGGCCGGGCTCCGGGAGGACTGTCACCAAAGTAACAGAATTTGTCAGGGCCGTCTCTTGGGGCGCGTCGGCGCGATGACTAGCTTATGCGCTCCACGGCGGTGCGCGCGCACCGCGCACGCGGGGAGGTCCGGGGCGATGGCTCGCGGGGCGCCGCGCACCCGGCCGCGGTGGTCCATGACATAGCTAAACCAGGGGATTCCCATGACCGAAGCCGAGAAGGCCGCCCGCAACGTCGCGGTCGTGCGCCAGTTCATCGATGCCTGGGGCGCGATCGACGTCGATAGCGCGATGGCCTGCCTGTCCGATGACATCGAATACATCAACCAGCCGCTCGAACCGGTCTGCGGGCAGCAGGACGTCCGCAAGATCGTCGACGGCATCATGAAGCTCTCCAAGCGCGTGCACTGGGAGCTGCGCAACTGCTTCGGGCGCGGCAACGTGGTCGTCACCGAACGCCTCGACTGCTGGGACTTCGACGGCAACGGTTGGAGCCTCAAGCTGCCCTGCATCGGCATGTTCGACGTCAACGATGCGGGCAAGATCTGTGGCTGGCGCGACTACTTCGACAACCGGATGTGGTTCGAGAACGGCGGCCCGACGCTGCACCTCGACTGAGCCTGAACGGGAGACATCGACATGGCGAAACACGACGACAGAATCGCGCGCAACGAAGCGACCGTACGCGCTTTCCTCAAGGGTTGGGACGATCTCGACGTCGAGGCCTGCATGGCGCAGATCACTGAAGACATGTGCTACCTCAACCAGCCGCTCGAGGCGATCCGCGGCAAGGAGAACGTGCGCAAGATGATCGCGTCGATCTTCGCGCCCGCCAAGCGCTGCAAGTTCGAGCTGAAGAACCTCTTCGGCCACGAGAACAAGGTCATCACCGAGCGCGTCGATCGCTGGGACTGGACCGGCAGCGGCACCTGGGAACTCGAACTCAAGGTCTGCGGCATGTTCGAGCTTACCGAGAACGGCAGGATCATCGAGTGGCGCGAGTACTACGACAACGAGGACTGGACGAGGAAAGGCGGCCCCAGCCTCGTGCTCTGACGTCCCGCGTCGCCCGCTAGCGCGCAAGCGCTCCGCAACAAGCGGTCGCGGAGCGAAAGCGGAGAAAAAAAGCGCAAAAGTGTCAGACACTTTTGATCCGCACAGCCGCCGCGTCGCAGCCCAAAAGTGTCTGACACTTTTGCTTAAATTTTGCTCGCTTCGGGCAGTGGGGGTATGGGGCGTTAGCGGGGGTGCAGGCGCAGCTCGCCGCGCGCGGCGTCGATGTCGACGTCGTAGCGCGCGAGGATGTCGAGGCCGAGCAGGCCGGCGTAGCCGTCGAGACCGTCGATGACCAGCGCCGGCACTTCGCGCAAGCGCAGCGCACCGAGATCCAGCGAAGCGAGACGTATGCGCACGGCGCTGGTACGCCCGTTCGCGGTGCGGACTTCGACGCGGGGGCCGTCCAGCGCGAGGCCGAGGGCGCGCGCCAGAGTGCTCGAGATGGCCGTGACGGAGGCCCCGGTGTCGACGATGAACTCGCGCGGCAGCCCGTTGACCGTGACCCCCGCGGAAACCACGCCGTCGGCGCGGCGCGCGAGCGGTACCACCACCGTGCCGGGCACGTCGCGGCGCGTTGTCTCGCGTTCGAGGCGCGGCGCGAGTCGTGGTTCGAGACGCGGGTCGAGCGCGATCGCCTGCAGGTAGTCGTCGTGCGCGCCGGCATGATCGCCGGCGGCGGCGCGGAGATCCGCTCTGAGTGCGAAATAGGCCGCGTGACCCGGGTCGCGCGCGAGAGCGCGATCGAGCAGGGCGGCCAGCTCGGACGAGCCAGGCTGCGCCGCGGCGAGCGCGGCGATGGACGCGCGCTCGAGGGCCAGCAGGTCGTCTGCCCGCGGGTCCCGCGCGAGCCAGGGTGCGAGCTCGGCAAGCGCCTCGCGCGGGCGCTCGAGGCGCAGCAGTAAGCCTGCTTGCCGCACGTCGCGCGCGCGGCTCGCCGGCAGGGCGCCATCGACCGCGGCGAGCCGCGCGAGCGCCGCGTCGGCCCGGCCTGCGCCGAGTTCGCGGATCACGAGTACGTCCAACGCCTGCTCGATCTGTGCGGTGATGCGGGCCTGGCCCCGTGGCTCGCTTGCGAGCAGCGCCGGACCGAGTGCAACGATGGTCTCGGCATCGCCACGCGCGACGGCGTTGCGATAGCGCAAGCGGCGACCCGCCGTGGTGGCGTCGAAGAACGCTCCGGTCAAGGTGCTCACGGGAACGCCGGCGCCGCCCCTTGCCGCATCGAGCAGCGCGGCGACGGTCGCCAGGTCCCAGGCTTCGCCGCGTGCGCCCGCGCCGACGCGCGCGATGCCGAGGAGCGTGGTGCCGTCGCTGTCGGTGAGGGCCGCCAGCCCGTTCGGCGCGGGAGCGTCGAGACGCAGTGCGTAACCCAACGTCTCGTCTTCGAGTCTGCTCAGCGGCGAGTCGATGTAGGCGCTACGGACGCCTCGGCGCGTGTGCAGCAGGCACTCGCGCCCGAGGTAGAGCGCCTCATCGGTCAGCGCTGCTGCGCCCGGTGCCCGGCCGCGGACCGCGACCGCCACGAGGTCGTGGACGGCATCCCAGGCAAGGACCTCGCCGAGCGGCAGCGCGGGCGGCGCCGACAGTTCCAGGCGCTCGACGCCGTCGAGCGCGGACAACGGCCCCAGGAGCACGCCGTGGCTGGCGAGCAGCACACCGCCCAAGCGCCGCGCGGGGCCGTCGCCGTAGGCGACGAACTCGACGGCGAGCGGTGCCTGCGGACGCGGCGCGGGCGCGACCGGGGTGGGCGGAGTGTCTGCCGTGGCGGGCGGCGTGCGGCTCGCGCCGAACTCGAGCGTGCCGTCAGGCAGCGGTTCGCGCGGCGCGATATCCGGCGTCGTAGCGTGGCGCGGCCAGTGCGTGATGGCGACGCCGCCGGCGAGACCGAGCACGAACGCGAGCGAGACGACGAGATGAGCGGTTTTCACGAACGAACATGTCGCACGGGCAGGGGAGGCAGCGGACATGGTCGCACAGCGGGCCGCATCGCCGGTCGTCCCGCTGCCGCGAGGTCGTGTTCCGCTCGCGCCCGCGCACGGGGTGCAGGCGCGGCCGGGCCCGCCGTGGTGATGGTGGTCGATGCCGCGACGAGGCCGCGCGCAACGGGCGGTTGCACCGCGCCGTGCCGCGCCGCGAGAATGACCCGCGGCAATCCTCGTCCAGGCGCGCGGCCATGCCGTCGCCGTGGGCGGCGGCCGCCTCGCGGCCCCAGCAGCGGAGAGAAACCCTGGTGAAGTTCCTCGCATTCCTGCCCTGCATCCTCGTCCTCGTCGCCGGCCCGTGCGGAGCGGGCGCCGCGGACGGCGCTGGCGATCTGCGCGACGCGATCGCCGCCGATTACGACCACCTCGGGCCCTTGTTCGAACACTTCCATCGCCACCCCGAGCTGTCCTACGTCGAGCACGAGACCGCGGCGCGCCTTGCCGCCGAGCTGCGCGAAGCCGGGCTCGCCGTGACCGAGGGGGTCGGCGGCACCGGTGTCGTCGGCGTGCTCGAGAACGGGCCCGGCCCGGTCGTGCTGGTGCGTGCCGACATGGACGGCCTGCCGCTCGCCGAGAAGTCCGGCCTGCCGTACGCCTCCGAGGCGCGCCAGGTCGACGTCGACGGCAACGAGTTCCCGGTCATGCACGCCTGCGGGCACGACATGCACATGACCGCGCTGGTCGGCACGATGCGCCAGCTTGCTGCGCGGCGCGACGCCTGGCGCGGTACCGTGCTCGCCATCGGTCAACCCGCGGAGGAGCGCATCGGCGGCGCGCGCAAAATGATCGCCGACGGTCTCTACACGCGCTTTCCGCGTCCCGACTTCGCGCTCGCGCTGCACGTCTCGAGCCTGCTCGAAACCGGCATGCTGACGCTCGACCCGGGCATCGCGTTCTCGAGTTCGGACAGCCTCGACATCATCGTCCACGGCGTCGGTACGCACGGCGCGGCACCGCAGTTCGGCAAGGACCCGGTCGTCATCGCGTCGCAGATCGTGCTCGCCTTGCAGACGCTCGTCGCGCGCGAGCTCTCGCCGTTCGAGCCGGGCGTGGTGACGGTCGGGTCGTTCCACGCCGGCACCAAGCACAACATCATCTCCGACGAGGCGCGCCTGCAGCTGACCGTGCGCGCCGACGATGCCGCGGTGCGCGACAAGCTGCTTGCCGGCATCCGCCGTATCGCCGAGAACGTCGGCCGCGCGGCCGGGCTGCCCGACGACCGCCTGCCCGAGGTCACCGCACCGCTCGCCTCGACCCCACCGACACGCAACGAGCCGGCCCTCACCGCGCGCCTGCGCGGCGTGCTTGCCAGGCATTTCGGCGCGGAGCGGCTCTCGTCGCGTCCGCGTGTCGGCATGGGCGCGGAGGACTTCGCCTATTTTCTCGACGTCGATCCGCCGGTGCCGGGCGTCTACTTCCGCGTC
The DNA here is from genome assembly GCA_030429865.1 of Gammaproteobacteria bacterium. Lineage (GTDB taxonomy): Bacteria > Pseudomonadota > Gammaproteobacteria > JACKNG01. Next base: position 12,095 of record JAUIFX010000061.1, read on the forward strand.
GGCGGCACGCCGGCGGAAGCCTTCGCCACTGCCGCCGCCGGTGGCCCGCCGGTGCCGGCGCATCATTCGCCGCTGTTCAAGATCGCCCCGCGGCCGGCGGTCGTGAACGGCGTCGAGGCGATGACGGTTGCGGTGCTCGAACTGCTCGGCGCCGCGCCGGTCGTCGCGGCGGGCGACTGACCTCGCACGGAGCCGGCTGCCGGTGCGCGCATCGCGTCCGGCGCGGCGGCGGGTGCAGGCCGCCGCTGGCTTGACTTCGCCGTGCGCGCGCAACATGGTGCCTGCATCCTCGCCTTCGCGCCTTACGGAGGACACGCGTGGCTCGCGCCGCCTGGGCCGACCTGCCCACTGAAGAACTGCTCGACCTGCGTTTCTGCGATCTCAAGCTCTCGCTGGAAGGAACCTGGGTGGATGCGTGCATCGAGCGGCTGTACGCCGAACTCGCCGCACGCGCGCTCAATGTCCGGCCGCACGTGTGGATCTCCGAGGAGTGGTTCTCGCCCGACGGCATACCCGGCATTGCCGTGCCGTTCTACCTCGTCCATCCACGCCTGATGCGCCTCGAACGGCGCATGATGCTGCAGGTCGAGGGCGGTACGCGCGAGAAGTGCATGATGCTGCTGCGCCACGAAGCCGGCCATGCCGTGCAGCACGCGTTCCAGGTCCATCGCCGCCAGCGCTGGCGCTGCCTGTTCGGTTCCAATGCGCAGCCCTATCCCGACTTCTACTGGCCGCGCCCCGGCTCGCGCCGCTTCGTGCAGCACCTCGACGCCTGGTATGCGCAGAGTCACCCGGCGGAGGATTTCGCCGAGACCTTCGCCGTGTGGCTCAATCCGCGGTCGCGCTGGCGGCGGCGTTACGCCGGCTGGCCGGCGCTGGAGAAGCTCGAGTATGTCGACGCGCTGATGGGCGAGCTCGCCGGCTGCGCACCGCGCGTGCGGCGGCGGGCGCGGCCGGACAACCTCGGCTGTCTGCGCACCACGCTGCGCGAGCACTACGCCGAGAAGCGCGAGCGCTACGGCGGCAAGTTTTCCGAGGCCTACGACCAGGCCCTGTTCGAACTGTTCCAGACGCCCGGCCGGCGCGGCCGTGCCGGGCGCCCCGAGACCGCGGCGGCGTTTCTGCGCCGCCATCGCCGCGAGATCCGCGACACGGTGTGCAAGTGGACCGGCGAGCACGCGTTCACGGTCGACCAGGTCATCCAGGAGATGATGTTCCGCTGCCAGGCGCTGCAGCTGCGCGCGGGCGGCGCCTGCGCGCCGCTCAAGCTCAACCTCGCGGTGTTTCTCGCCGCGCAGACCATGCACTATCTCTACCGGGGGGGCGGATGGCACGCCGTGTGACGAAGCGGCGCATCCTCGCGCTGATGCACCAGGACCTGGTGCCGCCGGACGACCTGAGCGGCGTCTCGCCGGAGGAGTTCGAGCTCTACAAGTCCGAGCACGACGTCGTGATGACCCTGCGCGGGCTCGGCCACGAGGTCATGAAGCTCGGTCTCTACGACGAGCTGCTGCCGCTGCGCCACGCCATCACCGAATGGCGGCCGCACATCACGTTCAACCTGCTCGAAGAGTTCCGTGGCCTGGCGGTCTACGATCACAACGTGGTCAGCTACCTCGAACTGCTCGGCATGCCCTATACCGGCAACACGCCGCGCGGCATGGTGCTGGCCCGCGACAAGGCGCTGGCGAAGAAGATCATGCGCTTCCACCGCATCCGCACGCCGCGTTTCGCGCATTTCCCGTTCGGCCAGAAAGCACGTCTGCCACGCCAGCTGAGCTACCCGGTGATCGTCAAGTCGCAGCTCGAGGAAGCCTCGCTCGGCATCGCCCAGGCCTCGGTGGTGACGAGCGATGCCGCGCTCGCCGAGCGTGTTGCCTTCGTCCACGAGCACGTCGGCACCGCGGCCATCGCCGAGCAGTACATCGACGGGCGCGAGATCAACATCGGCGTACTCGGCAATCGCCGCCTGCAGGTGTTGCCGGCGTGGGAGCTCAACTTCTCGGGGCTGCCCGACAGCGCCTGGCGCATCGCCACGCAGAAGGTCAAGTGGGATCTCGGCTACCAGGAACGTCACGGCATCGCCATCGGACCGGCGCGCGATCTGCCGGGCCGCGTCGCCGAGGAACTGGCCTCGATGGCCAAGCGCGCCTACCGCGCGCTCGAGCTGGCCGGCTATGCACGCATGGACTTCCGTCTCGCGGCGAACGGCAAGGTCTACCTGATCGAAGCCAATCCGAATTGCGACATCTCGCGCGACGAGGAATTCGCCAGCGCGGCCAACGCCGCGGGTTATTCCTACGGCGCACTGCTCCAGCGCATCGTCAACCTGGGACTCAAGCGCGAGGCGCTGGTGCGGCGCAAGGGCGTGAACTGAGCGGGCGCGGCGGGCACACGCGTGGCGCACCGCCCGGTAATGCGTCAGCCGTTCTCGTCCGCACCGCCGCCCCACGGATGGTCGACGATGAGCAGCCAGCGCCCATTGGGCTGGCGGCGGGCGACCTCGGAAGTCTGCCCGGACAGCTCGACCGGAGCACCGTCGGCGTCGGTGCCGGTCAGGCGCCAGGCATTGCTGAGCAGGGCGATGTCGCCGCAGCAGGCGGCGTAGCGCGTCTCCATTTCGAGTTCGCCTTCGACGGCGAGCATCTCGCTCAACGCGGCGCGAATAGCGCGCTTACCCTGGCTTGCGCTGCCGTCCTCGGCAACGAACGTGGCTTCGTCTTCGTACAGTTCGAGCAGGCCTTCGAGGTCCCCTGCCCGGAACAGGCGGGCGAACTTCTCGTGCACGATCTCCGGTCCCCTGGCAGTCATCGTTCCGCGCTAATCCCCCGTGAACGTTGTGTGATACCGGGGGGACCATAAAGGCTCGCGCGGCGGCGGGCAAGGCGACGATAGGCTATGCTGCGCCGGCCCGGACGCTCTGCACGCGACATGCTACGCCTCGAACAAGCCTTCCCCGACGATATCGCCGCCGATGCCCGCGACTGGTTCGCGTGCTGGCAGCTCGCGCCGGTGGCGGCGACGGTGCGGGTGCGCTTCAGCCGCCGCATGTTCCGCTCGATCGGCCGCTGTGCGCCGTTCCGCCGCCTCGTCACGCTTGCCGTCGGCGTACGCGAAATGACGCCGGCGCTGGTGCGCGAAGTGCTCGTCCACGAACTCGCCCACATCGCCGCCTACGAGTTGCACGGCCCGCGCATCCGCCCGCACGGGCCGGAATGGTCGGGACTGATGCGCGCGGCTGGCTACGCGCCGCGCGTGCGCTTCGCGGACGCGGCGGCCATCGCGCTCGTGCGCGAACGCGCCAGCCTGCCGACCCGCTACCTGCATCGCTGCCCGGCGTGCGGGGCGGGCCGCGTGGCGGCGCGGCGCATGCCGCGCTGGCGCTGCGGCGCGTGCTACGAGATCGGCCGTGACGGCCTGCTCGAGATTACGCGGGTCGAGGCCTGACCCCGGGGGTCCTGCACATCGTGGTTCGGGCACCGTTGGTGTCTGACACTTTTGATTAATTTTTGAGCAAAAGTGTCAGACACCCGCGGGCCGCCAGGCGGCTGGCCGTTCAGGGTGCAGCGGGTTGCTGCAGGCTGTCGAGGTAGTCGATGAGCGCCGTGATGCGCAGCTCGACGGTCTGCTCGTCGGCGCCTTCGAGGCGGAAGCGGCGGCCCCACACCGGCATCTCGCGGGTGCCGTGCGAGCGCACGATGCGGCGCCCGTCAATGACCTGGTAGACCAGTGTCTCGGGGAACGAGCCGCCGTTGTCGGCGGCGAGACGGGTGAGGTCGTCGGGCTGGCGGATCAGCTCGGCGGCAAGCGGGCCGTCGCCGCGGCCGTTGGCGCCGTGGCAGGGTGCGCAGTGATCGAGGAAGTGGCGCCGGCCGAGCGGTTCGCCGGCGCCGCCGTCGTCCGCCGCTGCCGGCAGGGCGCCGGCAGCGAGGACGAGCAGAACAGCGAAGCGCCCCCGGCCGACCATGTTCAAGTGATGGAGGCCTGGTAGATGCTCTCGATCGCGGCATCGAGCATGCTGTTGAACTCGGCGTCGCTCTGCTGCGCGCTCAGGCCCTCGGTCAGCGCGCGCGAGAAGCTCGCGACCATGCCGTGGTTGCGGGCAAGCCGCGCATTGGCTTCGTCGCGCGAGTAACCGCCGGACAGCGCGACCACCCGGGCAACGTTCTTGTGCGCGATGCACTCGGCGTAGAAGTCGTCGCGCTCGGGCAGCGTCAGCTTGAGCATGACCAGTTCCTTCTCGCCCAGCTGGTCGAGCGCGGCGAGGATGCCGGCCTTGAGCAGATCCTCGGCAGCGGCCTTCTCGGGGCAGTGGATGTCGACTTCGGGCTCGATGATCGGGACGAGGCCGGCGGCGCAGATGCGGCGGCCGATCTCGAACTGCTGCGCGACGATGGCCTCGATGCCGGCGGCATCGGCCTGCTTGACGACCGAGCGCATCTTGGTGCCGAAGATGCCCTTGTCCTTGGCGCGGGCGAGGAGCTTGTCGAGGTCCGGCATCGGCTTCATGAGCTGCACGCCGTTGCCTTCCTCGGCGAGGCCCTTGTCGACCTTGAGGATGGGCACGACGCGCTTCTCGTCCCACAGGTAGTCGGCAGTCGGCTTGCCGGCGACCTCGCGGTCCATCGTCATCTCGAACAGGATCGCGGCGAGAATGCGCTCGCCGGTGAAGGCGGGGCTGGTCATGATGCGGGTGCGCATCTGGTGCACGAGATCGAACATCTCGTCCTCGCTCGACCAGGCATCCTCGTCGATGCCGTAGAGCCGCAGGGCTTTCGGCGTGCTGCCGCCGCTCTGGTCCAATGCTGCGATGAAGCCCTTGGCTGACCTGATTTTCTCGAGTTGCTGGTCGAAATTGCTCACGGTAGTCCTCGCCTGTGATATGCGGTTGATCGTTGAAACCGGGTTGACGCCCGGTCTGTAGCCTGTTTCTGCCGGCTATTCTAGAGCGTATCGGCTGCGGATGGGCCTGCTCGAGGTCACGTTCCGCCGTTGCGGCGGTCAATCCGGGACCGGCGCCCGCGCAGGCGGTATAGTCGGCGCCGGACACCCACACCTCCGCGATTCCATGCGCCACCGCTCGCAGCACGGCTTCACCCTCATCGAGCTCGCCGTCGTCACCGCCATCATCGGCCTGCTGGTCGCCGGCGCGGTGACCGGTATCGGTGCGTTGCGCATCAATGCCAAGCTCAAGGAGACCGAGCGCGCGCTGGCGCACGTCGAACTGCTGTTGGGGACCTTCGTCGCGCGCAACGGCCGCCTGCCCTGCCCGGCCGACCCGGACCTCGCGCCGGACGATGCCGCCTACGCGCGGGAGGCCCTCGACGGCTCGGGTACGGCCTGCGCCCCGGCGCTGCAGGTTGCCGGCACGGGCATATTCCGCGGCACGCTGCCGAGCGCGGCGCTCGGCGCGCCGCCGCGCGAACTGGTCGATGGCTGGGGTCACCAGCACTTCTACCTCGTCGTCGGCAGCGCGGCCCGCCCCGACTCGCTGACCAACGGCAGCTGGGCGCGCAACGACGCCGTCAACGAGATCGAACTGTGGGACAAGGCCGACGGCGACGCCAGCCTGCCGGCACGCCGCCTGCTGACCGATCGCGGCGTCGCCGCGCTGGTCTCGACCGGGCCCAACGCCCACGGCGCGTTCACCCTCGAAGGCGCACAGCTCGCCGCGCCACCGGCCACCGCGCTGGCCGAGCGCGACAACCAGGATGCCGACGTGTTCCTCGTCGCGGCCGGTTACTCGGACGACCCGGCAACGCCCTACGACGACCTCGTGCGCGTGTACACCGAGGATGACCTGTTACGCCCGCTCGCCGCCGAGGGCGAGGTGCAGAGCAAGGCGGCGTTGACGCTGGCGCGCATGGAGCGACTGGTCGATGCGATCTACGGGTATGCGATCACGCAGACGGCCGATCCGGACGGCGCCAACCCGCGCACCGTCGCGCGCGTGATCCCGCTCATCGACGAAGACATCGACGGCATCGCCGACGGCGTCATGGACGGCCACATCGCGGGGACGGGACGTTTCCCCTGGACCAGCCTCGGGATGGCCGCGACCGAAGCCGAGGATGCCTGGGGGAACGATTTCGTCTACGCCATTCCCGACGCGCGGGCCTGCGGTGCCGCGTTCGGGGTCTTCAGTGGCGACGACGGCATCTGGAGCGGCAGCCTGATCGGCATGGCGAACGCCGTGTTCACGCTCACCTCGCGCGGCCCCGACGGCGCCGCCGGCGGTGGCGACGACATCGTCATCACGCACACCCTGGCGCAGGCGCTGGGCCGGCTCAACGCGTCGGGCGTGGCACTCGATTGACGCGCTGCAGGCGTCAGCGTCGCCGCCGCACCGCGCCCAGCATGTCCATCACCACGCCGGTGACCGGGTTGAAGCGCGCGAGCCGGTAGAGGACCTGGTTGACCGTCGCGGCCTGGCTCAGCCGGATTTCCGCGACCCGCGGTGTGAACCACAGGGCCACCGCGAGGCGCAGCGCGGCGGAGACCAGGAACACGCCGTACAGCGGATGGGTCAGTCCCAGGGTGACGCCACCCAGGTCGATCATCGGTGGCAGCGTCGCGGCCAGCCAGCCGCCGGTCATCGCACCGCAGAACACGGCCAGCCCGCTGATCACCGCTTGTACCGCCGCGAAACTGGCCAGCTCGCTGCCGGCCGGGCGCAGGTCGTAGAGGTAGTTCGAAGAACTCAGGGTGAAACCGCCCCAGGCCAGGCCGGCGAGCCCCTGTACGGCGAGGATGTACCAGAAGTTGCCCGAGAACACCCACAGCAGCGGAAGCACCGGGATGACCAGCGCCGTGGTCACCAGCACGATGCGGTTGCCGAGGTGATCGCTGACATAGCCCCAGCTGTTGAGGGTCAGCAGCTGGAGCACGATCGAGGCGGCCAGGCTGGCCATGAACTCGGCATAGCTGAAGCCGAGGTTGCGCAGCATGTGAACGGAGAAGAACGGCCCCGCGATCGCGACGGCACCCTGCATCAGGGCAACGAACAGGGTAAAGCGCCGGAACGCCTGGTCGGAGAGCGTGGTGACGAGTTCGCGCCACAGCGTGCGCGGTGGTGCCGGCGCGCTGATCGTCGCGCCGTGATCGAAAGCGGCAAGCGTGCCGAGCAGGCGCAGCGAGACGAGACGCCCGATGAGGGCCGCGCCGAACAGCAGCGCGAAGCCGGCGGCGGGCAGGCCGAGCTTTGCTGCGACGTGCAGCACGAGGCCGCCGGCGGCAAGCGCGACGAAGCTCGTCACCGCCGTGATGCGCGAACGCCGTGCGAAGTAGCGGCCACGACGCGCAATCGGAACCAGCGAGACCATCAGCACGCGCCAGTGCGGCTGCACCAGGTGGCCACCGGCCTGGAAGAGCATTGCGGCGATGATGAGCAACGCGATCGGCTCGGGCCCGGGGAATGCGCACAGGCCGATGAACACCGCGACCATGGAGGCCTGGAAAGCCGCGCCGGCGAGAATCACGCCGATGCGGCGTATCCCGTGACGGCCCAGCCACACCGAGACGAGCTGTGCCCAGGCGCCGACCAGTTGCGGTATCGCGACGACCCAGCCGACCTGCTGCGTGCTCGCCTGCAGGAAGATGGCGAAGGCGCCGAGGTAGTTGTCGCAAACCCCGCTCATCACCGACGAGCCGACCGCCTCGCGCTGTGAGTGGCGCAAGGCCTGGCGCGCCGGCCGGGGCAGACGTTGGCCGCGGCTCATCGGCGCGCGGCTGAACCGCGCAACTCGTGCGGCGCGCTCAATGCACTTCGTCGTCGATCGGCTGGTCGGCGTCGGCTGCCATGTCACCGCCGACCCCGATGTCGGCGTCGCCGTCGTCGTCGAAGCCCTCGTCGGGCAGCGCTTCCTCGTCGATGTCGCCGTCCTCGACCTCGGCTGCTTCGCTGCCGCTGGTCGCAGCCGCGGCGTCGGCCGCGATGCCGATATGGAACGTGGCGAAGCCGGGCAGGACGAACTGGTTCAGCGCGCGGCCGAGCAGGCGCCCCTCGTAGGGCGAGAGGATCTCGGAGCGCTCGTTGGTCAGTGGATTGATCACCTCGCCGAGCAGCTGGCCTTCCTCGACATGCGCGCCGACGCGCACGTCCGAGGTGAGGATGCCGCCGCGATACGCCCGCAGCCAGCGTGAGCGGTAGAAAATCGGCTGCGGTTCGGCCCACAGGCGGAAACGTTTCACCATGCCGAGCTTGTCGAGCAGCGTGTCGAGCGCCTTGACGCCGAACTCGACGTGCTTGAGCTGCAGTGTGCCGGGTTCACCGAGTTCGAAGGTCACCGCGGGAATGCCGGCGTTCGTGGCCGCGGCGCGCAGCGTGCCGCGGCCGCCCGGCTTGTGCAGCACCGAGGTCGCGCCGAAGCGCTCGACGAAGGCGCGCACCTCGGGCACGTCGAGGTTGGCGCGCAGCTGCGGCAGGTTGGTGCGCTTGAACGAACCGGTGTGGAAATCGACCAGGCGCGTGCAGTGCTGCATGACTTCGGTGAAGAACACGAAGGCGATGCGTGAGGCCGAGCTGCCGCGCGGGTGCCCGGGGAAATAGCGGTTGAGATCGCGCCGGTCGGGCAGGTAGCGGCTGCCGCGGGTGAAGCCGAGTAGGTTGACGATGGGCACGCCGATGACCGTGCCGGAAAGCTCGGCCGCGTCGAGCCCGGCGAGGACGCGGCGCACGATTTCCACGCCGTTGAGCTCGTCGCCGTGGATGGCCGCGGTCAGGCACAGCGTGGGCCCGGGCTGGCGGCCGCGTATCACGATCACCGGCGTGTCGATGGCGCTGCCGGCGAACGACTGGCCGGCGGTCCAGTGCAGGTCGGCATGAGTGCCGGGGGCGACGCTGCGTCCGAGCAGCTCGAGTGGCCCCCAGGCAGGGCCGGCAGTGTCGGGCGCGCGGGTCTCGACGATGGGCGCGCGTGCGGGCTCGGCCGTGGGCGGCGCCGCGGCGCCCGTCGCCGCCGGCGTGTCGCCCTGCTGCTCGGGATCGGCTGTGCCGGGCGCAGCGGCGGCGGCGTCGCGCCCCGTGTCCGCGCGCTGGGCGTCATCGCGCCGGCCGGCGTCGGCGCCGCGCGCGGGCAAGGGCATCGCTTCGATCGACTCGATACCGAAATCGGGCACCGTCACCGGCAGCGGCGGCGCCGCCTCGGTCGCGACCTCGGTCGCATCGGCAGCATGGCCGAGCGCGCCGAGCAGCACGGCCGCGGGCAGTACGGACGCAAGCAGGCCGTGGGCCCGTGCCCGGGGGGGACGCGCGCTGCCCGTCATGCCGTCCGCTGCGCCAGGAACACCTCGCGCGCGAGTGCCGCGCGCGCGGCGGCGTCGAGCGGCTCCGGGGCGGCGCGATCGATCGCATCGAGCGTGCCGCGCAGGCCGCGTCCGTTGGCGATCTGGATCGCAAGCCCCGGGCGCGCGTTCAGCTCGAGCACCAACGGGCCGAGGTCGGCATCGAGCACGATGTCGACACCGAGGTAGCCGAGCGGTGCGAGCTCGTGGCAGCGCGCGGCGAGCAGCAGCAGGGTTTCCCAGCCGGGGATCTCGAGGCCGCCGAGCGCCGTGCCGTAATCGGGATGCTCGACGATGCGGTGGTTCTGGCACACCGCGAGTGTCGTCACCCCGCGCGCCATGTTGATGCCGACGCCGACCGCGCCCTGGTGCAGGTTGGCGCGGCCGTCGGAGCGCCGGGTCGGCAGGCGCAGCATGGCCATCGCGGGCACCCCGCGGTACACCAGCACGCGGATGTCCGGTACGCCGCGGTAGCTGACCGCTTCGAACACCGGGTCGAACTTGACGCGGTACTCGATGATCGCCTGGTCGGGATGGCCGCCGAGGCTGTAGACGCCGCCGAGCACGTTCTGCATGTGATGCACGAGCTCGGCGCGCGGCAGGGCGACGCCGTCGCCCTTGATGAACAGCTCGCGCCGCCGGTCGGTGACGACCATGATGCCCTTGCCACCACTGCCGTGCGCCGGCTTGACGACGAAGTCGCGGCGGCCCTCGACGAAGCGATCGAAATGCTCGGCCTCGCGTACCGAGTGGATGAGACCGTACAGCTCGGGAACGGCGATACCCGCGGCCTGGGCGAGACGCTTGGTCGCGACCTTGTCGTCGACCCGCGCATACAGCTTGCGCGGGTTGCGCGGCATGATGTAGCCGCGGTTGCGTTGGTTGATGCCGACGACGCCGGCCGCGCGCAGCTTAGCGATCCGGCCGAGCATCGGGCGGCGTGTCTTCGACGATGTCCTTGAAGCGCATGATTTCGCTCACCCGGTAACCGGTATAGCGGCCCATCATGATGAAAACGGCGAGCAGCAACAACAGCACTTCCGGGAACAGGAAGACGATGTGGGTGAGGTAGTCGTTGGTCATGACGAGGAAGCCGAGCACCGCGACGAGCAGGCTGCCCAGGCCTTCCTGCAGCGCCGCCCCGGGACCGCTTTCCTCCCACACCACCGACATGTGCTCGATGACCATGGTCAGGATGACGACCGGGAACAGGGCGATCGAGAAGCCGCGATCGAGGCCAATCTTGCTCGAAACGAGGCTGATGGCGAGCATCAGCAGGACCACCAGCACCAGCACCGAGCACAGCCGCGGGACCAGCAGCAGCTGCAGGCGCTCTAGGTAGAAGCGCAGCGACAGGCCGGTCAGGGTCACCACCACGAACAGCACGATGCCCCAGGCGAGCTCGGTCTCGCGGAACGCGATGGCGACCAGGATCGGCATGAAGGTGCCGAGCGTGGGGATGCCGACGATGGTGCGCATGAAGGCGACGATGATGGCCCCGAGCGGCACCATCAGCAGGATGCGGTAGACGTTCTGCGTGTTGATGGGCAGGTCGAACAACAAGAGGTTGGCGAGCCAGGAATGGCTGACTTCGGCGCGTTCGCGTGCGACGCTCGTGAGCGATTGCGCGTAGCGCGACACCGCGAAGGAGACGCGCGCGTTGCTCCCGCCGTCGAGCTCGAGCAGGGGGTCGTTGCCCACCGTCCAGCGCACGAAGTTCTCCGGGTAACCCTTGTCCCCGGTCTGCGGATCGAAGCCTTCCCAGCGCTGGCCGTTGTGCACTTCGAGCCACGGCACGAGGTGCTGGTTGGCGACGCGGTCCTCGAGCACGATACCGCGCACCATGCGGGTCGTGATACGCGCGCCGGCGAGTACGTACTGCAGGCGTTCGATCCAGGCTTCCGAGCCGCGCTCGACCTTGCCGCGGATGATTTCGACGTTGCCATCGGGGTTGGCGTCGTTGAGCTTGACCAGCAGCTGGCTGACGAAGGTGAACACGTTGGCCGATTCCGCGCGCACCTCGCTCAGCAGGTCCTGGATGGCGGAGGCCTGCGGTTCCTGGTAATCGGGCTTGGCCGGCGGCTTGGCGAACTTCGCATTATAGCGTTCCATGAAGCCTGTCAGATAGGCATTTGCGGTCTCCATGTCCGAGATACCCGCAAGGCGCAGTTCTTTCACCAGTCGATCCTGAACGTGCTGATAAATGCCCGCGATGCCATGCCGCGCGGCGGTACGCTGACCATCACATCGCGGGTCGAATACCTGGAACGG
>JAUIFX010000062.1 GCA_030429865.1 Gammaproteobacteria bacterium
CTCCGGCCCGAGGTGCTCGAGGTGGAGGTGGATGTGATCCTTGAGCGGGCCTACGCCGCGGCCCTCGCGGATCTCGATGGTCATCGAGCGGGAGACGACGTCGCGCGAAGCAAGATCCTTCGCGTTGGGCGCGTAACGTTCCATGAAGCGCTCGCCTTCGGAGTTGGTCAGGTAACCGCCCTCGCCACGCACCCCCTCGGTAATCAGGCACCCGGCGCCGTAGATGCCGGTAGGGTGGAACTGGATGAATTCCATGTCCTGCAGCGGCAGGCCGGCCCGCAGCACCATGCCATTGCCGTCGCCGGTGCAGGTGTGGGCGGAGGTGCAGGAGAAGTAGCTGCGCCCGTAGCCGCCGGTCGCGAGTACGACCTGGTGGGCGCGGAACAGGTGCAGCGTGCCGTCCTCCAGGTTCCAGGCGATGACGCCGCGGCACACGCCGTCCTTGTCCATCACGAGATCGAGCGCGAAGTACTCGATGAAGAATTCGGCGTCGTGCTTGAGGGACTGCTGGTAGAGCGTGTGCAGGATGGCGTGGCCGGTGCGGTCGGCCGCCGCGCAGGTGCGCTGTGCCGTACCCTCACCGAAGTTCGTCGTCATGCCGCCGAACGGGCGCTGGTAGATTTCACCTGACTCGGTGCGCGAGAACGGTACGCCGTAGTGTTCGAGTTCGATGACGGCCGGGATCGCTTCGCGGCACATGTACTCGATGGCATCCTGGTCGCCGAGCCAGTCGGAGCCCTTGACGGTGTCGTACATGTGCCAGCGCCAGTCGTCCGGCCCCATGTTGCCGAGCGCCGCGCTCATGCCGCCTTGCGCGGCGACGGTATGGCTGCGCGTCGGGAAGACCTTGGTGATGCAGGCGGTGGCCAGGCCTTCGGCCGCCATGCCGAAAGTCGCGCGCAGTCCGGCGCCGCCGGCGCCGACGACGACGACGTCGTACTTGTGTTCGATGAGTTTGTATTCTGCAGGCATGTGCGGTTTCCGTCAGGCCGTTCCGAGGGAGATCTTGAGCACGGCGACGACGCCGAGCAGGGCGCCGAAGGCGACGGCGAATTTCATCGCCACCAGGGCCACGAGCTTGTACAGCTCATCGTGCAGGTAGTCCTCGATGACCACCTGCAGGCCGAGCTTGGCGTGGTAGAACAGGCTCAGGATGAGGGCAATCAGCATCACGGATACGAACGGTGAGCCGATCCAGTTCACGACCGCGGCATGCCCGTCGTGCATGTGCGCGAGGATCGCGTTGACGAACCACAGCGACAGCGGGACCAGCGCGATCGCGGTCACGCGCTGATGCCACCAGTGGCCGAAACCGTTCTTGGCCGAACCGAGACCGCGGACCCGGCCGAGGGCGCTACGCAGCTTCATGCGCTACCTCCCTGCGTCAGCACGCACAACCAGGTGAGCAGGGTCAGGACGACCGTACCGCCGATCACCGCGTAGCCCGACTTGTAGGCAGTCTCCAGCTCGAAACCCCGGCCGCTGTCCCACAGCAGGTGGCGGATGCCGTTGCACAGGTGGTAGAAGAACGCGAACGTCCAGCCGAACAGCACGATCTGGGTTGGCAGGGCGCCGATGCAGCGCTTCGCTTCGGCATAGGCTGCCGGCCCGAGCGAGGCGGCGACCAGCCAGTAGAGGATCATGACGGTGCCGATGGCGAGAAACACACCGCTGATGCGGTGGCTGATCGACAGCACCGAGGTGAGCTGCGGCCGGTAGACCTGCAGATGAGGGGAGATTGGATTGTTGGCCATGTCTCTCTCGTTCGCTTACAGAAATCGCGGCCCCCGTCGCGGTCGGACGGGGCATCGTGCCGGCGCCCGTGGTGCGCGCCGGCCGTTTCCGACCCTCGCCGGAGGGTCAGGCGGAGAAGTTTCGCAGCTCGCGTCCGGGGTGGCCCCGGTGACGGCACGCGGTCTGCCCGTGTCGATGCGCGATGCGTATCGCGCTGCCCGGGGAAATCCGCCGCAAGCGGCCGCGGCGCACGCCGGCGGTGTTGCGCGGATTCCCGCAGTGGTCATGTTTCCGAATACGTGGCGTTCCTCGAAGCCCGCGTGCGCGGCTGCCGGCCACGCGAGTCATACAGTTGCAGAGCCTGCTCAAAAATCGATACAGCGGCCTTTGCGTTCCCAATCGCCGTAGCGGGTCGGCTCGAGCCCCTTGGGGCCACCGATCTCGCGCCGGGTGTCGTCCTTGTCGACCTTGGCATCAGCATCGCGCGCGGTGTCGGCGCGTTCCGTATCGGCCGGGGATTCTACGTCAGGAGAGGGGTCTTGTGGGCACATGAGAATGATTTCGGATGGGACGGACGGTGCCGTATGGGCGTTAAGTATCTTTTCGCGGCCGGGCAATTTCAAGCCGCGCCCCCGCGCGCTATGCTCGCTGGACGGATGAGCGGCTTCGACGGACCGATCCACCTTGTCATCACCGCGTCGCGCCTGCGCCGCCGGGTGGTCTTGCTCGCGCATGGCCTCGCCGCCGCCGTGCTGGCGGCCGCGCTGCCCGCGTCGCCCGCGGCGACTGCCGTGCTGATCGCGGTCCTCGTCAACGGCGTGCTTGCCGTGCGGCGCTGCGCACTGCAGCCGGACGACATCGGCGCGGTGCTGCTCGACAGCGCCGGCGCCTGGCAGGTCGCGCTGGTCGACGGCCGCGTAGAGGCCGCGACCCTGCACGGCCGCGCGTTCGTCACCCCGCCGCTGACCGCGTTCGCGCTGCGCTGCGCGGACGGCCGCACGCGGCACGTCGTGCTGCTGCCGGACAACAGCCCGAGCGCGCCGCGCCGGCGCCTGCGGGTGCGCCTCGCGCATCCTCGCGCCGGGAGCGCACGGGTGTGAACGCCCGCGCATCAGCCCAGCCACCGCGTGCGCCAGGCGACGGCGAGTTTCGCCACCGGTGTCGGGTCGACGCGGCGTTCGAGCACCGCGCAGCCGTCGGCGAGTGTCAATGCCAGCCGCCGCTGCGCGATGCGCGCGAGCGTGGTCACCAGGCGCTGGCGCCGCCGGCTCTGTCGCGGCAGCTCGCCGAGCGCGTCTTCCAGGGCGCCGGCCAGGTGCGTTGCCTGCGCCCGGACCAGCGTGCCGAGTTCGCTGCTGCGTGCCGCGTGGCGCACCTGGTCCGGCGTCAGGCCGTGACTATCGAGCGTCGCCCGTGACAGGTACAACCAGCCGCCGTCGCGATGGCGGCGCAGGGCAGCGATGGCGTTGGCGCGCTCGACCAGCCGCGCGAGCCGCAGCAGCGTCGTGAGCTCGGCGTCGCGAGCCCCGCCGGCCTGCTCGACGAGGGCCCTGACGGGCGTGGCGTGCAGGGTGTCGAGCACGCTGTCGAGCGCCGCGTCGTCTGCCGGCGGTGCGGCGCCGAGACCGCCGGCGACGTGCTCGGCGAGTTCGCGGAAAGCCGCCACCAGGTCCGGCGAGGTGTTGCGCAGTGCACGGGTGAGGTGATGGCGCGGCGCGGTGTCCGCTGCGGCTGCGAGTTCCTCGCGCCACCAGGCGAGCTTGATGTGGGCGACGCCCCGGTCGCTGCAGCTCTCGGGGATCTCGAGCAGCTCGCGGCGCAGCGCTTCGATGAGGTGCAGTCTCGCCCGTGTACGCGGCGCGAAATACAAGCTCGCGTAATGGAAGTCCGCGCCCGGCGGAGGCGCGATGTCCGGTGCGTCGCTCACAGCCAGCGCAGCAGATCGAGCGGCGCGTCGATGCTGCCGTCGGCGCCCCACTCGCGGGGCGCGTCGTGCGGCCCGAGATAGCCGTAGAGCGCGACCAGCACCGGCATGCCGGCTGCGGCGGCGGCGGCCACGTCGCGTTCGGCGTCGCCGACGTAGAGGCAGGTGTCCGGCGCCAGGCCGAGCGTCCGCGCCGCGGCTATCAGGGGATCGGGATGGGGTTTCGCGCGCGCCGTGGTGTCGCCGCTGACGACGCAGGCGGCACGCGCCGCGAGGCCGACGGCGGCGAGCAGCGGCGTGGTCAGCCAGCCCGGCTTGTTGGTGACGATTCCCCAGGGTGTCGCGCGCGCTTCGAGCCGCGCCAGGACGGCTTCCATGCCGGCGAACAAGCGGCTCTCGGCAGCGACGTCGCCGTGGTAGAGGTCGAGCAGTCGCTGGCGCCGCGTTTCGTAGGCGGCGCTGTTCTCGTCGAGATCGTAGCCGAGCCGCATCAGCGCGTGACTGCCGTGCGAGACCCAGGGGCGAATCGCCGTGTAAGGCAGCGGCTCGAGGCCGTCCTCGGCGCGCAGCCGGTTGAGGGCGCGGGCGAGATCGGGTCCGGTGTCGAGCAGCGTACCGTCGAGATCGAACAGTACCGCGCGCGGCGTCGGCTTCATGCCGGCACGTCGTCGCGCCGCACGAAGCGGGCGAGGTAGTTCACCCGTGGAGGGCCGCCGCTGCGCGCGCGCCGCGTCAGGGGGTTGTAGTGCAGTCCGCAGACGTCACGCAGCTCGAGACCGAGGCGGCGCGCGCTCGCGGCGAGCTCGGACGGGCGGATGAACTGCTGGTAGTCGTGGGTGCCGCGCGGTACCAGCCCGAGCACGTACTCGGCGGCGACGATGCCGAGCAGCCAGGCCTGCGGGGTGCGATCCAGGGTCGACAGCACGAGGGTGCCGCCCGGACGGAGCAGCGCCGCGCAGTCGGCGAGCAGCGCATCGGCATCCGGCACGTGTTCGATCAGTTCGAGGCAGGTGACGAGGTCGAACCGTGCGGGCGCGCTTTCGGCAAGCTCGCGCGAGAGCATCACGCGGTAATCGATATCGAGGTGCGCGGCCGCGGCGTGCTCGCGGGCGGTCGCGACCAGTGCATCGCTCGCGTCGATACCGGTGACGTGCGCACCGTCACGGGCGAGCGCTTCGCTCAGCAGGCCACCGCCGCAGCCGATGTCGGCCACCTGCTTGCCGGCCAGGCTGCTCCCCCCGCGCACGTAATCGAGGCGGCAGGGGTTGATGTCGTGCAGGGTCCGGCACGGACCGTCCCGGTCCCACCAGCTCGCCGCGAGCGACGTGAAGTGGTCGGTCTCGTTCGAATCCAGGTTCAGCATGTCGGCCTCTCTACGCGATCGCGGCGCGCGCGGATCAGCGTCGGCGCCCAGGCGCCGACGCAGGCGGACATGATAGCGGTTGCCGACAGGCCGCGGTGGCTGGCCCCGGCGCCGGGCGGACCGCCCTCAGGGGCGGCTGCCCGCGATTTCGGCGGCGTGCCCGTCGCGCGCCTGCTGCCACGCGTCGCGCGCACGCCGCAGGCGCGGGTCGTCGAGTCCGAGCCGGCGCGCGAGATCGAACAGTTCGCCTTGCCGCGCGAGCGCGTGCGCCGTGTCGCCAAGGTCGAGCAGTGCGCGCTCGCTGGCCAGTTCACGGAGCATTGCATCGGTGAGCCGGTGCATGGCGTCGCCGCTGCGCAAGGTGTCGCGGACGTCCGCGTCGAGCGCATCCCAGGCCGTGGCGAGACGCGAGAGGCTCGCACTGGTCCAGGAATCCTCGTGCACGAATCGCTCGATCACGTCGCTGGGTGGCAGCGGCTGCGTGGCGACGCCCGGCGCCGCCGGCGGCCGGGTGCCGAGGAGCCACCAGGCGAGCGCCGCGAGAGCCGCCAGCAGTACGGCGACGAGCAGCAGCCGTGGACCGCGCGGCCGCCGCTCGGCCCGCTCGGCCGCGGCCAGCAGCGGCGGAATGATTTCCTGGGTGGTGTCGCCGTCGTCGTCGTCGGGAAAGACGGTCGGCTGCTGCGGCTCGGGTTCCTCGTAGGGCACGAGCGGTACGGCGCCGCTGACGATGGCCTCGATCAGCTCGCGGCGCCGGCGGCGGTAGGTCTCGCGGTCGATGTCGCCCGCGGCGAGGCTGCGCGACAAAGCTCTCAGGGTTTGCGTGCTCATGTTTCGCGACCGTCGCGGCGGGACCGGGTGTCGGGCATCATCATCGCAGGTCGAGCACCACGCGGAAGCCGGTGACGGCGTCCGCGCTGCCGTCGTGCGGCTTCTCGAGGCCGATGTCGCACTTGCTGAACGTATCTTCGAAAGCGCCGCCGCGCGCGACCACGGCATCGCCGGAGACGGCCCATTCCTGCACGTTGCCGATGTAGTTGTACAGACCCCAGCCGTTGGGGCGGCCGGTATTGACGCCCATGGTGCCCTGCCCCTTGAGCAGTTGCCCGTTCTGCTCGACGCGGCAGTTGTAGTCCTTCTTCGGCTGCTCGCCGCCGGCCTCCGCGGCATAGGCCCATTCGGCCACGGTCGGCAGGCGGAAGGGTTGGCCGGTACGCTCGGCCAGCCAGGCCACGTAGGCGCGGGCCTGCTCGATGCCGATGCCGGTAACGGGCAGGCGCCCCTCGCGCTCGCGCTGCGGTTCGCAGTCCCCGCTCAACACGCAGTAGCGGTTGAAATCCGCTACCGTCACTTCGTACTTGCCGATTGCGAACGGGGCCGCAAACGCGCCGCCCGCCGGCACGACCACCAGCAGCGGGCTGCGCTGGTTGCCCGAGACGAAGTAGAAGCAGGTTCCTTTGCGGCGTTTGCCGTGACCCGCGAGGCGCGCCTCGCAGGGATCGGTAGGCGGCAACGCGGCGGCGATGACCGATGCGCCGGGTTCACCGCTGGCGACGCTGAGTTCGCCGAGCTTGGCAACGACGCGCGCGTGTTCTTTCTTGAACGTCGAACTGTCGGCCCACACCGTCAGCGCTTCTTCCATCGTCGCCAGGGCCGATTCGTACGCGCCGTCGAGATACTGCGACTTGTAGGTCTCGTAGAGTTCCTTGGCCTTGCCGACGCGCGCGTTGTAGGCGCTCTTCAAACGCACGATGTCGGGATGATCGGATTCGGTCTGGTTGGCTTCCTTGAGCAGGTCGCGCGCGCGCCCGAGCAGGGCCTTGTCCATGGCGTTGATCACCTCGGCGGCGTACTGCGATGGCGCGACCTCCAGTTCGACCGGCTCGATCGCGGCGATCAGGCGGTTGCCGGCAAACAGCGTCTTCGCTTCGCCGATCAGTTCGTTGGCGCCGGTGCCGGCCGATTCCTTGAGCGATTCGAGGCGTGCCTGAACGGCCCCGGCCCAGGTGGCTTCGGACTGGCTGAACACGCCGGGATCGAGCATCTGGACTTCGGCGATCTTGTCCATGACTTCGGCCAGGTCGTAGCTGCCGCCGCGGGCGAAGATGCGACTGAGCTCCTGGCGGTTCCCGTCGACGGTGTAGTCACGCACGGCGTTCTTGCAGTCCAGCCGCTGCGGCTGCAGTGCCGCGCAGGCCTTGGCGAAGCGCAGCGCGGCGGCGAAGTCACTGGCCGCCGCACGTTGCGAGGCGAGCTTGAAGTAGGCAGCGCCGAGCAGGCGCGGCGCCTGATCGGTGACGAAGGAATCGGTGTCGTCCCCCAGTGCCTCGCGCAGCGCATCGAGCGTTTCCTGCGCGCCGGCTGCATCGTTTGCACGCGCCTGGGTCTGGAACGTCTCCTTCAAGCCGTCGATGCGCGCGAGGCGGGCCTGTTCGGCCTGTTCGCGCTCGAACGCCGCGGTGGCCGCGTCGAGGGCGGCCTGCGCTTCGGCCAGGCCGGGCGCTCCCGGCGCGTAGCGGGCGGCGTCGGCGAGCAGGTTGGCGCCCTCGGCCAGACGCTGCTCGGCGCGCATCACGTCGGCACGCTCGATCAAGGCCGCGGCCACGCGCACGCCGTTCTCCCGCAGCCACGGGTCGCCAGGCTCGCCGAGGGCGACGATGGTCTCCATGTGCCGTCGGATCTCGGTACGCCAGTCGCGGTCGGAGATGGCCTCGGCGAGCAGGCTTTCGATGCGGGACTTGGCTTCGGCCACCTGTGCGCGTTCGCGCGCGGCGATGGCCGCGTCGCGCGCCTGTTCGAGTTCGGCCACGCTGGTGGCGAGCTCGCTCGCGCCGGGCAGTTCGACGAGGGCCGCGCGGCCGAGCGCGACGGCTTCGTCCCACCTGCCGGCCTCGCCGAGGCGCGCGGCGCCGCCGCGCACGGCATCGGCGAGGCGTGTCGACATGGACTCGAGGCGCGGCTCGGCAGGTGCCAGCACGGCGAGTTCGTCGCGCGCCGCGAAGGCGGCCGCGAACGCATCGGGGTCGTCGGTGAGCGCGTCGATACGCTCGGCGAGCGCCGGCAGTGCGGCATCGAAGCGCGCCTCGCGCTCGGCGGCGCGTGCGGCGCGCGCGCTCGCGTCCAGCGCCCCGTTCTCGGCCACCCGAGCCCGTTCCTGTTCGATACGTACCGTCACCGCCGCGCGCGGCGCCGCGGCGAGCGCGGCGTCCAGCGCTTCGCGGGCGCGCGCCTGGTCGCCGTCGTCGCGTGCGCGCCGCGCCGACTGCAGCCAGGCATAGGCGACCTGGTCGCGGGCATTCTGAGTACGTTCGCTGTCGGGCGCGAGGGCGGCCAGGCGCACGAGCTGTTCGTCCGCGGCGCGCGCGAGCTCGCCGGCGGCGACCGCCATGGTCACGTCCGCGCGGGCCGCATCGACGACCTGGGCGAACTCGGAACCGAGGCGCGCTGCGCGCGCGTTCAGCTCATGCAGGCCGAGGCCGCGCAGCAGCCCCTTGTACTGTCCCTGGATCAGGCCGCTCGCGCCCCACTCGCGGTGCGCCTCGAGAGCGGTCAGCTCCTCGCGTACCAGCGGAGCGAGTTGCCCGCGCAACTTCTCGAGCTGCGGGTTGGCCGGATCGGCCGCGGCCAGGTCGGCGACGGCGTCGCCGACCGCCGCGTAGTCGGCCAGGCTGCCGCCGGCGTCCTCGGCGCGCTGGATGTCGGCGATAGCGGCCAGGATGCGCGCGCGGGTCTCGGCGCGGTCGCGGGCACCGGCGATCTTGTCGGTCAGGTTGCTGAGGTTCGCGCTGTCGGGAATCAGTGCGAGGCCGACCTGGCTGAGTTCGTCAGCATACTCGTAATCTTCGTTTTCCAGCGCTTCGCCGATGGCCTCGGCGTAGGCGCCGGGCAGGCGCCTGTCGGTGAGCATCGCGTGGGAGGGGTCGACCTGGCGCACCACGGCCATGGCGTCGAAGATGTCTTCCTCACCGTCGACCGCGAGCAGGCTGCGGCTGGCAAGGGCGCGGTTGAATTTGTCGAACTGTTCGGCGAACAGGCGGTTCTCCGATTCCTCGATGTCCTGGCGCAGCTCGTCGAGCTTGCTCGAATCGGCGAAAACCGGACTCAGCGCGCGCGCCTTGGCGAGTACCGCGCGCGCGCCGTCGAAGTCGTAATGCTGACTGGCGACGTCGAAGCGCGCCCGCGCGCGCGCATCGAAATAGGCGAGGACCTCGTCCTTGGCGACGGTGAAAATGCGGTCGCGCTGCGCCTCGCCGACGCCGTCGGCGTCGAGCGCGGCGAGCATCGCCTCGATCAGGGCAGGGTCGCCGGTCTGCGCCATGGCGATGCGTTGCTCGATGTCGCGCGCCTGGAGATAGCTGCGCGCCGGAAAGAAACCGGCGATGACGATCAGTGCCGCGATCGCCGGGCCGATCACGAAGGGATTCTTCCACGGCGTGGTCGCGCCCTCGAAGTCTTCGAGGAACTCGGCCGTGCTCTGGCTGCGTTGGTCGCGGGCAAACGCGAGGCCGCGCTGCAGGCCACGCCATTGTTTGCGCGTCAGTCCCTTGACCGGTTCCGGCGCGAGGCCGGCGTCGCGCGCCTTGTTGGCCGGGATCTTGTTGAACGGATGCTTGCCGGTCAGCAGCTCGTAAGTGACGCAGGCGAGGGCGTAGATGTCGTCGCGCGGGTCGGGCTCCTTGCCCTCGAGCATCTCCAGACTCGCGTACGCCGGCGTCAGCGCGCCGAGCTTGCTGGCATCGAAGATGGTCGTCTCGCCTTCGGCCGAACCCGGCGCCTTGACCGCCCGCGCGATGCCGAAATCGAGCACCTTCATCGCCCCGTCGCTGGTGATGAAACAGTTCCCGGGCTTGAAGTCGGAGTGCACGATGTTGCGTTCGTGCGCGTAGACCAGGGCGTTGCCCAGCCCCTGCACCATGGGCAGGGCTTCGGCGAAGGGCAGGCCGCCGCGCGGCTTGACGGTGCGCTTGATGAAGTCGTTGAGCGGCTGGCCCTCGAGCAGTTCCATGACGAGGAACGCGGTGCCGTCCTCGGTCTGGTCGAAGTCGTAGACGGTGGCGATGTTGGGGTGCGCGAGTCGTTGCTGGCGGCTCGCTTCGCGCTGCAGCGCGATGAACGAGTCGGGGTGCTGCTTGAAGTCTTCGTTCAGCACCTTGAGCGCGACGCGCGGCTGTTTGTCCTTGGCGCGCACCTTGATCAAGTCGCGGCCGAGGTAGACCGAGCCCATGCCGCCCTGGCCGAGGATCTCGTCGAGCTGGAAGCGGCCGCGCAGCACCATGCCCGGGCGCAGCTGCGGACCCGCCCGCGGTGCCGTCGGGCGATTCCAGTTCGTCCCGGTATCGTTCTCGACTTCGTCGGACCACGAGGACGAAGTGCCCGAGCCGGTGTCGGCGGCGGGATCGAAGTCGACGTCGGAGATGTCGTCGCGCCCGAGCATCTCGGTCGCCTGGTCGCCGTCGGTGTGCGCCACGAACTCGGTGCGCTCGCCGTCGTCGCCGGCGTCCGCCGGTCCATGGCCGAACAGGGTGCGGGCATCGTCCCGGCTGTCGGTGCCGGGCGGCGCCTGCAGGTTGCGCGTGACGACGGTGCGCAGCCGCGCGTAGGTCTCCGCGTCGATGACTTCGGCGCCGACGGCCTCCTTGAGCTGGTCCATCAGCGCGACCGCGGCCTGCGGCTTCTTGCGCAGCAGCGTCTCGATATTGCGCGCCACCGCGTCGAAGGTGGTCTCGCGCCGCGACAGGCGTTCCAGGGTCGTCTTGAAGTCAGCCATGATGTCCTTGTCCGCGGGCGCAGCGCGTCGCGACGGGGGGCGTGCGCGGCCACGACCGGTGCCGCGCCCGCGCGTACCGGGCGATCCCGCCGGTCACGTTGCGCGCACCTCGACCACGCACACGGTCACATTGTCCACCGCGCCGCGCGCGAGGGTCAGGTCGACGAGCTCGCGGGCCGCCGCCGCGGCGTCACCGGTGCCGAGGAGCCGCTCGATTTCGGCGTCCTTGACGTGCTTGTCGAGGCCGTCGGAGCAGAGCAGGTAACGGTCCCGGTCGGCGAGTTCGAACATGTCGAGTTCGAGATTGAGGTCGTCGCTCACGCCAACCGCCCGCGTCACCATGTTGCCCGACGGGTGCCCTTCGGCGTCGGCGCGATCGAGCAGGCCGCGTTCGATGTAGAGTTCGACCTGGGTATGGTCGGTGGTCAGGCGGTCGAGCTTGCCATCACGCCAGCGATACAGCCGGCTGTCGCCCGCCCACAAGGCAACGGCGTGGTGACCGCGCGCGAGCAGCACGATGACCGTGCTGCCGCTGGTCTGGTTGTGCGCGTTGGCGACCTCGAACAAGCGCTCGTTGACGGCCATGACGGCGTCCTCGACGCGCTCGACGAACTCGGCGAGTCCCGCGCACGGTTCGACCTTGCCCAGCGCGTTGACGATGAGCTGGCTGGCGAGATCGCCGGCCGAATGTCCGCCCATGCCGTCGGCAACCACCCACAGCCCGGCGCTGGCGCGGTCGAGCGCCGAGTCTTCG
Organism: Gammaproteobacteria bacterium; assembly: GCA_030429865.1. Lineage (GTDB taxonomy): Bacteria > Pseudomonadota > Gammaproteobacteria > JACKNG01. Next base: position 11,543 of record JAUIFX010000062.1, read on the forward strand.
TTCAACTTGCGGACCTTGCCGACGTCCGTGATCACGGCGGAGTTCCAGGAAAAAGGCATCTCGCTCATGGTCTGTGGTTTGTCGGCTCGTCGCGTCTCGCCGGCGGCTCCGGGCGGGCTGGGCGCATGCTGCTATGGCGAGTCGCCGGGCGACTCAGCCTTCCGTCCGGAAGTGCACGACTTCCTGCGGGTTCTCCGAGAACGATCGCCCGAGGCTGATTTTGCCGCTGCCACTGAGCGGCATCTCCTCGCGGCGCAGGAAAGCCTCGTTGCCGTCGCTGAGGACGTAGGTGCCGTTGGTGCTCTGGTCGATGATGAAGAACTTGCCGCGGCGGTGCTCGACGCGCACGTGCTGGCGCGAAGCCAGTGCCTCGGCGATGGCGATGTCGGCGCTCTTGCTGCGGCCCATCACGACCTGCGTGCGATCGGCGTCGAGGGTGAGGTTGACATCGTGGTAGCGCAGCTGGAGCTCGGCCCGGTCGGCCGGCTCGGGGATGACGCCGGTGGACATGCGCGTGATGTCCTCCTGCTGCCACAGCACCTCGAAGATGTCCATGGTCTCCTTCTTGCCCTTCACCGGTGCCCGGTCGATGAAGCGCGAACTGGCCTTGAGAATCGGCGGCAGCGCCTCGATGGTCGACTGGGTCGTGATGATCTGCCCCGCCTTGGCCATCGACGCCATGCGCGCGGCGACGTTGACCGCATCGCCGAACACGTCGCCGGCATCGAGGATGGCCGGACCGTGATGCAGGCCGACGCGGATGGTCAGCGAGACGGGGCCGGCCGCGGTCTGCTCGGTGATGTCGTCTTCGAGCATTTCGTGCATGTCGCACGCAGCGGCGACGGCCACGGCGGCGGTCGGGAAGGTGCACATGATCTCGTCGCCGATGGTCTTGATGACCGTGCCGCCATGGCGGCCGGTGACCTCGGTCAGCATCTGCAGGCAGCTCGCAACCTTGGCGCGCGCCGGCGCGTCGCCGAGTACTTCGTAGAGTCGCGTGCTGCCGCTGATGTCGGCGAACAGGATCGTCAGCTGCGTCTTTTTGGGCGCCATTCAGTAACCCTGGGGCGTATTCGACTGGAGAAGACGTCGTTCTCGGGGCTCAACGGGCACCGACGGCCACCGCTGCACGCACGGCGTGGTCAGGGTCAGCGATGCCCGAAGTTTATGGAACAAGTCCCTCTCCATCAATCGGTTTCCCGGCGCACATCGCGCCGTCGCAGCGGTTCGCCGGGATAACGCACATGGTCCGAGACGGGTTATCGGCGCATCATGGCGAACGGTTAAACTCCGTCGCCGCGCCTGCGGCGGAACGCGATCGCACGGCAGTGAGATCGCCCGGCAGGCGTGCCGTACAGCGTCCTGCGGCGCGCGAGCATCCCGTATAAACTGCGGCTTCGAACGGGTGCGCGCTTCCGCCCGGCGCGCGCCTGTCGCTTATGACGCTTCCCAAGGAGGAGCCCCCCAATGCGGCTACTGGCAATAGTCGGCGCAGTCCTGCTCGGCGCCCTGCTCATCATTTTCGGAGCCCTCGGTGCTCGCTGGCTGGCGCCGCCGCCGGACGCCGCGCAGTCGCGCGCGGTCGCGCTGCGCGAGCCCGAAGCACCGGCCGGCGCGCCGCGTTTCGAGGCTGGCATCGACCAGGCCACGCTGGGCGAACTGCTTGCGGTACTGGGCGCACAGCAGCGCGCCCAGATCCTCGACTCGGCCGAACTGTTCGAACGCTTCGTGCGCCAGGAAACGATCAACCAGTCCGTGCTCGCGGCGGCCTACGCCAACGGTGCGGAGGACAACGAGGCGATCCGGGTACTGATGCAGCGCGCCGGGCAACGCGTGCTCGCGGAGGCCTACCTGAACCAGGTCGTGCGGCGCAATCTCGACCCCGCTTTTCCCAGCGACGAGCAGGTTCGCGAGGCCTACGATCGCAACCCCGACGCCTTCCGCGTGCCGCGCCGCATGCACTTGTGGCAAATCTACCTGCCGCTGGCGGCGGACGCGGACGAGGCGACACGCAAGAGCACCTGGGCGCTCGCCGAACGCCTGTCGAAGGAACTGCGCGCCGGCAAGGCGAGCTTCGAGGCGCTGGCCAAGGAACATTCGGCGCACCAGGCGAGCCGCGTCAACGACGGCTACATGGGCCTGATCCGCATGGACGAGCTGTTGCCGCCCATCGCCGAAGCCGCCGAGAAGCTCGAACGCGACGGCATCAGCACGCCCATCGCGAGCGAGACCGGCCTGCACATCATCCGCCGGGGGGCGCTCATCGACGCCGACATGCTGCCCTTCGAAGAAGTGCGCGAACAGGTGCGCGAGCGCCTGCGCCGCGAGGCCGCGCTGAAGCTGCGCCAGGCCGCCGTGGAGAAGATCACCGACGAGTACCCGGTTGCCATGCCGGAGAGCGACCTGGAAGCCTGGCGCGAAGCGCTGCGCGAAGAGGCCGGCGGCCTCACCGCGGACCCCGCCGGAGCTCCCTGACACGCGCCCCGGGACCCGGCTGGCCGGGCCCCGGCCGCGTTTGCTCCGCTGCACCGCGGAAGGCTATACTCGAGCCTCCGTAGCATGAATTTTCGGCCCTAAGTAGGCCTGTAGATTCAGCCGGTTAGGGGGCGAACGCAGAATCGGTATGAGAATTCGCTGTGACAGCCGGCGCAGGGCTTCGTCGCGCGGGCGCGATTTCGTGTCGCTGCTTGTCACGGCCTGCTGTGGGCTCGCCGCCCCTGCCGGAGCGTTCGATGTACCGGTACCGGTCAAACCCGGCGCGGTGCGACCCGGCCCGTGGCCGGGCGACGCGACGCGCAGCGCGGACGACCCGTTCGCGGTCGGCCCTTACTCGCTGGCCGGCGCCGTCGACCTGCCGGATGCCGCGCGGCCGGGCGCCATCAGGCCGGGCGAGGACCGCAAGCAGATCCCGCGTGAGCCGCCGCCCGAACCGGTCTTCGACGTGCCGCCGGTGGCCGACCGGCCGCTCGAGATCGACGAAGGCGAGAAGATCGGCGTGTCGCGTTTCGTGCTCCAGGGAGCCGAGGATCGGCCCGAGCACGGCATCGCCGTCAGCGACATCGAGTCGCTCGTCGAGGCGCGCCGCGCGCAGCGCCCGGACGGCTTCACCGTCGGGCGGCTGCAGGAACTGGCCGACGAGATCACCGCCTACTACCGCGAGCGCGGCCTGATCCTGGCGCAGGCCTTCGTGCCCGTGCAGACGGTCGAGGCAGGTGAGATCACGATCCAGGTGATGGAAGGCAAGCTCGGGCGGGTCGTCACGGAGGGTAACGAACTCTACCGCGCGGAGATCCTCGAGCAGCCCTTCCGCGACCTCGTCGGCGAACCGGTGACGAAGGAAAGCATCGAGTCGGCCCTGCTGCGCGTATCCGATTATCCCGGCCAGTCCTCGTTCGGCGTGTTCCAGCCGGGCGTCGCGGTCGGCACCGCCGACATGGTCGTCAAGGTCCAGGACGAGCAGCGTTTCGAACTCGCGCTGCGCGCCGACAATCACGGCATTACCGAGACCGGGCGCAACCGCTACCTGGGGCAGCTTACCTGGAACAACCCGCTGGGGCAGGGCGACAAGCTCATCACTACCGTGCAGCACACCGCCGTGCCGGACAACACGTTCTTCTACGCGCTCGATTACGAAGTCCCGGTGACGACGCTGTACGACAGCACGTTCACGATCGGTACCAGCCGCAACCAGTTCGATGTCGGCGGGCAGTTTCGCGACGCGAATATCTACAGCGACATCCGCAACTACCACCTGGCGCTCAGCAACGATCTCGTGCGCAGCCGGCTGATGAATCTCAATGTCGGCCTGCGCCTGGCCAAGAAACGCAGCGGTACCAAGGCCGATGGCCGCCGGGTCAGCCTCGACAGCCTCACCGTCGCCTCGTTCGAGCTGAATTTCGACAACGTAGATGCGCGTTTCGGCGGCCTCAACGCGGCCTATCTCGAGGTGTCTCACGGATTCAACGATATCCTCGGTGCGATGGGTGAGCGTACCGCGTTCGTGCCACCGTCGCGCCAGGGCGGCAACGGCGAATTCGCGAGCGGAGAATTCGACAAGGTGCTGCTGAGCCTGTCACGGTTCCAGGCGCTCTCACCGCTGTGGGACAAGCTCGCCAACCACAACCTGCTGTTCAGCTTCGAACTGATGTGGTCGCCCGACCTGCTCGTGCCGATCGAGCAATACACCGTCGGCGGGCCCACCAACGTGCGCGGCTATCGCCCGACGGAACAGCTCTACGACCGTGCCGTGTTCGGCTCCGTCGAATGGATCATCAATGCACCGTTCATCGCCGACCAGCCCGCGTTCGGCAATCGCACCTGGGGTGAACTGCTGCAGTTGTCGTTTTTCTACGACATGGCGGCGGGCAAGCTGAACAGTGCCCTGCCGACCGAGAAACAATCGGACAACTTCAAGGCGGTCGGCTTCGCGCTGTCTTTCAACAATCCCCAGGTGTTCTCCGGCAAAATCACCATAGCGGCGCCGCTTGGCGAGCCGCGGCCGGAGAACGGCAAGGACCCGCAGTACTGGGTCGACCTCAATTTCTTCTTCTGAGCCGCCGCACTGGCGCTCGGGCAACGGTTCAGGGACGATGCGAAGTGCCGACAGCAACAATGCACGGTGCAGGAGCCGGTGGCGTGATGCACTCACCGGGTTTCGCATGAGGGGGCTGGCACGATGAGCAGGCAGGTAGAGCGAGGCGGGCGGATGCGCGCGGCTGCCATGTTGCGGCCGACGCGCCTCGCGCTCGCCGTGCGCGCCGCTCTCGCGCCCGGGCTCGCGCTGTCCCTGGTCACGCCGTCGGCGTCGGCCGCGCCGACCGGGGGGCAGGTGCGGGCCGGCAGCGCGGCGATCGCGCAGAACGCGTCGAAGTCGGTAACCACCGTGCGCCAGCACAGCCAGCGCGCCGCGATCGACTGGCAGTCGTTCAATCTCGCGCCGCACGAGCAGGTGCGTTTCGAGCAGCCCAACGCGCGTGCCTCTGCGCTCAACCGCATCTTCGACCAGCGGCCGAGCGAGATCTTCGGCCAGGTCCGGGCCAACGGCCAGGTCGTGCTGATGAACCCGAACGGCGTGTTCTTCAAGCCCGGTGCGCAGGTCAACGTGGGCAGCCTCGTCGCCGGCGCGATGCAGATCGGCATCGATGATTTCATGCGCGGGAACTACCGCCTCGAGGCGCTCGGCGAGAGCGCCGGGCGCGTCGTCAACGAGGGCCGTATCGAGGCCGACGCCGGCGACGTCGCGCTGGTCGGCCGGAGCGTCAGCAACGCGGGCGTGATTGTCGCCACCGCCGGCCGCGTGCAGCTCGCCGCGGGGGAACAGGTCACGGTCGATTTCGACGGCGACGGCCTGCTGCGCTTCAGCGTCGACGAAGCCGTGCTCGAGAACGCGCAGGCGATCGACGACCAGGTGGCCAACACCGGCAGCATCGTTGCCGACGGCGGCGAGGTCCTGATGACGGCGCACGCCGCCGACGGCGTGTTCCGCAACGCCATCAACAACGGCGGCATGATCCGCGCCGGGCGTATCGAGAATGCCGGCGGCAAGGTGCGCCTGGTCGGTCTCGGCCCCGGCGCCTCGGTGCTCAACACGGGGCATATCGACGCGTCGGCCGTGACTGCCCGCGGCGACGGCGGCGAGGTCGCGATCGCGGCGGCGACGATCCGCAACGAAGGCGAGATGCGGGTCGATGCCCAGGGCGGTGACGGTGGAAGTATCCGCCTCGAGGCCGCGCAAGCGGTGCACGTCAGTGGCGGCCGCTTGTCGGCACGAAGCGACGGCGGCGCGGGCGGTGCGATCGCCGTGCTGGGAACGGACGTCGCGCTCGAGCGTGACGCGCAGGTCGACGCGTCCGGCGCGCGCCACGGCGGTGAGGTTCTGATCGGCGGCGACGTCCACGGCGCCAATCCCGGGGTTGCCAACGCCACCACGGCCTTCGTCGGCAGCAACGTCGAGATTCGTGCCGACGCCGAGCAAGCTGGTGACGGCGGTAAAGTCGTGGTGTGGGCCGACGACACGACGCGTTTTCATGGCCACGCCAGCGCGCGCGGCGGCGAGGCGGCGGGCGACGGTGGCTTCATCGAGATCTCCGGCAAGGAGACGCTCGTCATGCGCGGTACGGTCGATGCAAGCGCGCCGGCCGGCGACACCGGCACGCTGTTGCTCGACCCGGCGACGCTCACCATCGTCGACGACGTCGCGGCCACGGGCGATCACGACGCGACGGTCGTCGACGAGGCGATCAATGCGGGTGATGCGGACATCGGCGGCAACACCGTGTCCTGGGGCGCCATCGACGCGCTCGGCGCGACCGCCAACGTCGTGCTCGAGGCGACCGGGCTCGTCACCATTGCCGACGTCACCGGCAATGCCGGCGGCGCAATCACGGCGAACGATCTCGTGACGCTGGATCTCGATGGCAGCGGCAGCCTGACGATTACCTCGACCGGCGGTGACGTGGTGTTCGCGGACGCGGCCGATGTCATCCGTACCGAGGGTGGCGCGATCACCATCAATGCGTCGGCCGGGACGGCCACGACCGGCGGTTTCGATACCACCGGCGCGGGCGGCGCGCAGAGCGGGGCCGTCACGGTCAATTCCGGCACGGGTGGCAGCATCGGCAGCGTGACGACGGGCGGCGGCACGCTGACCGTGAACGTCGGCGCCGGTTCGATGGGCCAGGCCGCGGGTTCGGCGATCAGCGGTACGACCGTTGTCGACAAGCAGGGCGCCGGCACACTCACGCTGGACCAGGCGAACACCTACAGCGGTGCGACCGGCGTCAACGCCGGCGTGCTCCAGGCCGGCAGCGCGGTCGGCCTGAGCGGGGCGAGTGCCATCACCCTCGCGGCCGGTACGACGCTGGATGTCAACGACCAGGGCGTGACCGTGGGTGCGCTGAGCGGTGGCACCGGTACGCTCGATCTCGGCGCCGGGGGCAGTCTCGCGGCGAACGGTGACATCGACCTCACCGGCACGACGGTTGTCACCGCCGGCGGCGGTGACAACCGTCTCGATGCGCTGGCCGGCACGCTCAGCATCGATGCCTTCAACAAGACCGACGCCGGCAACCTCGTGCTCGCTGGCAGCACCGCCGTCGATGTCAACGGCACGCTCGATGTCGACGCCGGCAACCTCGTCGTCGAAGACGCGTTCACCGCAGCGGGGGACCTGCTCGCGAGCGGTGATCTCACGTTGACCGGCGCCGCGGGCACCCTGGACGGCGTGACCGATCAGCGCCTCGACGCCGAGGGCGGCACGCTGACCACGGACGGCCTGACCAAGACCGGCGCCGGCAACCTGACCCTGGGCGGTGCGACAGCGCTCGACCTGAACGGCACGGTCGACGTCGACGCCGGCAACCTCGTCGTCGAAGACGCGTTCACCGCTGCGGGGGACCTGCTCGCGAGCGGCGATGTCACGCTGAGCGGCGCCGCGGGCACGCTGGACGGCGTGGCCGATCAGCGCCTCGACGCCGAGGGCGGCACGCTGACCGCTGAGGGTCTCAACAAGACCGGCGCCGGCAACCTCACCCTGGGCGGCGCGACGGCGCTCGACCTGAACGGCACGGTCGACGTCGACGCCGGCAACCTCGTCGTCGAAGACGCGTTCACCGCAGCGGGGGATGTGCTCGCGAGCGGTGACCTCACGTTGACCGGCGCCGCGGGCACGCTGGACGGCGTGGCCGACCAGCGCCTCGACGCCGAGGGCGGCACGCTGACCGCTGAGGGTCTCAACAAGACCGGCGCCGGCAATCTCACGCTCGGCGGCGCGACGGCACTCGACCTCAACGGCACGGTCGACGTCGACGCCGGCAACCTCGTCGTCGAAGACGCGTTCACCGCGGCGGCCGACCTGCTCGCGAGCGGTGACCTCACGCTGAGCGGCGCCGCGGGCACGCTGGACGGCGTGGCCGACCAGCGCCTCGACGCCGAGGGCGGCACGCTGACCACGGACGGCCTGACCAAGACCGGCGCCGGCAATCTCACGCTCGGCGGCGCGACGGCGCTCGACCTCAATGGCACGGTCGATGTCGATGCCGGCAACCTCGTCATCGAAGACGGCTTCAGCGCGGCGGCCGACCTGCTCGCGAGCGGCGACATCGACCTGAGCGGGCTGGCCGTGACGCTGGATGGCACGGCCGATCAGCGCCTCGATGCCGAGGGCGGCACGCTGACGGCCGATGGGCTCAACAAGGCCGGCGCCGGCAATCTCACGCTCGCCGGCGCGACGGCGCTCGACCTGAACGGCAGCGTCGATGTCGACAATGGCAATCTCGTTATCGAGGACGGGTTCACGGCCTCGGGGGATCTGCTCGCGAGCGGTGATCTCACGTTGACCGGCGCCGCGGGCACGCTGGACGGCGCGGTCGATCAGCGTGTCGACGCCGAGGGCGGCACGCTGACCGCTGAGGGTCTCAACAAGACCGGCGCCGGCAACCTCACGCTCGCTGGCGCGACGGCGCTCGACCTGAACGGCACGGTCGACGTCGATGCCGGCAACCTCGCTATCGAAGACGCATTCGCGGCCGCGGGCGATCTCGTTGCGAGCGGCGACCTGGGTCTCGCCGCGGCGGCGACGCTCGACGGCGCCGGTGCACAACTCCTCGACGCCGGCGCCAACCTTGTCGCGCAATCCACCATCGCCAAGACGGGCGGTACCGACCTCGTGCTCTCGGGCGGCACGGCCGTCGACCTGGCCGACGACGTCTCGGTGGCGGTCGGGGATCTGGTCGTTTCCGAAGCGTTCACGGCAGCGGGCGATATCACCGCCGGCACCGACGTGCGCTTCGACGCCGCGGCAAGCCTCGATGGCAACACCACCCAGCGCATTCCGGCCAGCGGCGGCACGCTGTCCGCCGCCGGCACGCTGACGAAAGGCGGCGCCGGCGGTGACCTCGAACTCGCCGCCGGCGGGCCCGGCACGCCGATCTCGTTCGCCGCGATAGTCACGGTCAATGCCCCGGGTGGTGCGCTGATCATCGAAGATCCGTTCACGCTGGCCGACGGCAGCCTCGTCGCGAACGGCGATGTGCGCTTCGCCGGCGCCGGCGCATCCAGTTTTACGGATTCGGATGCGCAGCTCGTGGTCGCCGGTAACGGCGGCGTCGGCAGCATTCTCAATCCAGGTGGCATGACGCTGACCAAGGCGAATGCCGACTTGCTGCTCGACGCGCGCGACGACATCGGCGCCGGCGGCGCACCGGTCTCGGTGTCGATCGACAGTGCCAATGGCGGTCTGCGTCTCATCACCCAGACCAACGGCAGCTTCGTCTTCGTGACCTCGCCGGAGACGCTGCGCATCGACGGTATCAATACGGCCGCCGGTACCGATTTCCTCGACATCCGTACCAGCGGCGTGGGCAAGGCGCTGATTTTCGACGGCAGCGATGGCTACAGCGCCGACGTCGCGCTCGATCGCCTGACGGTCGCCGCGAGCGGCGACCTGGTGTTCCGTACCACGCCGCTCAGCATCGAACGGATCGACGCGCGCTTCGGCCAGGACGACGCCGGTGCGACGTTCGATACCTCCGTGCTGCTGACCGCCGCGATCGGTAACTCGATTGCCGTCGGCGGCGGCGAGGGGAGCGACGTCTTCCAACTCGACGGCGACATCGATGCGCAGACCATTACCTTGAACGGTTTCGGTGGTAACGACACCTTCAATCTCGACGTCGCGATCGATGACGGCGGTGCCGAGACCGTCGCCTTCGACGGCGGCGCGGGCGACGACCTGTTCGATTTCGCCGACGGGCTCGCCGTCGACAGTATCGATGGCGGTACGCAGGGCGCAAACGGCGATTTCCTGGACTTCGGCGATTTTCTCGCGCCGACCGGTGCGATTACGTTCACTGCCAGCGCGGTCGACCAGGGGGTGGCCACCTTCGGTGCGGCGAGCATGACCTACACCAGCGTCGAACGCCTCGCCGCGGGCGCGAACACCGGCGACACGCTCGCGGGCGGCGCGCTGGGCACGGTAACCTACACGGTGACCGGCGCCGACCAGGGTACGAGTTCGCTGCTCTCCGGCAGTGGCCCGAGCTGGCAGAACATCGAGCAGCTCGTCGGTACCGCCGGCAACGACACCTACACGTTCAGCGGCGCCGGCGCATCGCTATCCGGCAACCTCGACGGCAACGGTGGCAGCGACACGATCGCGGGAACCACGGCGGCACTCACCTTCGACCTGCGCGGTGACGTGGGTGACGGCGCCGACGACGGCCGCGTGACCGCCAACGGGGTGCAGACCGATTTCCTCGATATCGCGAACCTGACCGGCTCGTCGCTCGACGACAGCTTCAGTGTGAGCGGCGGCACCTTGTCGGGCACGCTGGACGGCGCCGGCGGCAGCGGTGACACGCTGGCCGGCGACGTCAACTACACCATTGACGGTGCAGGCGCCGGCAGCTCCGATGCAGTCGCTGCCTGGCAGAACATCGAGAACCTCACCGGCACCGGTGCGGCCAATGGCTTCACGTTCGACGGTGCCACGGCCGCCCTTGCCGGCACCATCGATGGCGCCGGCGGCACCGACAGCATCACCGGCACCACGGCGCCGCTCGTGTTCGACGTGCGCGCGGATGTCGGCGATGGTGCCGATGATGGCACCGTGACCTCGGGCGGCCAGACCGCGAACTTCGTCGATATCGCGAACCTCACCGGTTCGTCGGCCGCCGACACCTTCACGGTCAGCGGCGGTACGCTGTCCGGCACCGCCGACGGCGCCGGCGGCACCGGCGACCGGCTCGAAGGCGATGCGAGCTACAGCCTGACCGGGGCCGACGCCGGCAGCTCGGGTGCGGTGGCGACCTGGCAGAACATCGAGAACCTGCTCGGTCGCGCCGGCGGTGACGATGCCTTCGTCATCGCCGGGGGCAGCCTGTCGGGGACGCTGGACGGGCTCGGCGGCTCCGACAGCCTTGCCGGCGACCTCGCCTACACGATCAACGGCAACGCGTCCGGCTTTTCCACGTCGGTGGCGGCGTGGCAGAACATCGAGGACCTGACCGGCACCGCCGCGGCGAACACGTTCACGTTCGATGGCGCTACCGCCGCACTCAGCGGGACCATCGACGGCGCCGGTGGTGCCGACCACGTCACGGGAACCAGCGCCGCGCTCACTTTCGACCTGCGCGGCGATGTCGATGACGGGGCCGACGACGGAACCGTGACGGCCGCCGGCCAGACCGCGACCTTCATCGACGTCGCCGACCTCAGCGGCTCCTCGGCAAACGACACGTTCACCGTCAGCGGCGGGACCCTGTCGGGAACGCTGGACGGCGCCGGTGGCGCAGCGGATCGCCTCGCGGGCGATACCCAGTACACCGTGAGCGGCGTCGACAGCGGGACCTCGAATGCCGTGAACGCATGGCAGAACATCGAGGAGCTGGTCGGCAGCGCGGGTGGCGATACCTTCGATTTCAACGGCGGCACCCTGAGCGGCAGCGCCGACGGTGCGGGCGGCGACGACGTGTTCAATGTCACGGCGAGTTCGGCTGCCACGAGCCTGGTCGGGGGCGACGACAACGACACCTTCAACCTCGTCAACGACTCGGTGCTGACCGCTGCCATCGTCGGCGGCGCCGGCAACGACCGGGTCAATTTCGGTACGCCGACCGGGGCGCCGCCGGGCGCGGACCAGTCGCGCGTCGTCGGTGACATCGACCTCGGGCTGGGGGCGGGCGACAACGACCTGATCGATTTCTCGGGTTCGGATCTCGCACAGATCGTGCGCGCCGCCGATGCGGGAGGCAACGAGCAGGCGGGCACGATCAGCGGCAACCCGGTCGACATGATCTCGGGCCAGTTCAGCGGCGTGGAGGATTTCACCGGCAACAACAAGGGCACGCTGATCGGGCCCGACACCGACACGTTCTGGCTCATCACGGGGACGAACACGGGCTCGTTCGGTGATTCCCTGGCCAATATCGCGGTCAACGACTTCGTCAATTTCAACGTCCTCGCCGGCAACGGCGACGACACGGTCATCTTCGGCACGGGTGCCGCCGACATCGAGCTCGACGG
>JAUIFX010000252.1 GCA_030429865.1 Gammaproteobacteria bacterium
AATTCGGCGCAGGGCGCGCGGTCCCGGAAAGAGAGCGTCGGTACGCTCATTCCTCGGGCTCGTAGCTGAGGTTGGGTGCGAGCCAGCGCTCGGTCTCGGCCAGGCTCATGCCCTTGCGCTCGGCGTAGTCGGCGACCTGGTCGCGGGCGATCTTGCCGACCCCGAAGTAGCGCGAATCGGGATGCGCGAAGTACCAGCCCGATACCGAGGCGGCCGGCATCATCGCGTAGCTGTCGGTGAGCACGATACCGGCATTGTGCTCGACGTCGAGAAGCTGCCACAGCAGCCGTTTCTCGGTGTGGTCGGGACAGGCCGGGTAGCCGGGGGCAGGGCGGATACCCTGGTAGCGCTCGGCGATGAGCGCGTCGTTGTCGAGACGCTCGTCACGGGCGTAGCCCCAGTAGTCGCGCCGCACGAGTTCGTGCAGGCGCTCGGCGAAAGCTTCGGCCAGCCGGTCGGCCAGCGCCTTGGCCATGATCGCGGCGTAGTCGTCATGCTCTGCCTCGAACGCCGCGACCATGTCGTCGAGACCGATGCCGGTGGTCACCGCGAACGCGCCGAGATGGTCCTCGATGCGGCTCTGCACCGGCGCGAGGAAATCGGCGAGCGCAAAGTTCGGCTGGCCGTCCGGTTTGCGCCCCTGTTGGCGCAGGCTGTGCAGCACCGTCAGCGTTTCGGCACGGCGCTCGTCGCGGTAAACGGCGATATCCTCACCGTCGAGCGCGTTGGCCGGAAACAGGCCGAACACCGCCCGCGCGCGGAGGCGGTCGTGGGCGACGATGTCGGCGAGCATGGCCTGGGCATCGGCATAGAGCTGGCGCGCCTGCTCGCCGACGACCTCGTCGTCGAGAATGCGCGGGAAACGTCCGGCGAGTTCCCAGGCGACGAAGAACGGCGTCCAGTCGATGTAGGGCACCAGCTCCTCGAGCGGGTAGTCCTCGAGTACGTGGATGCCCGGGCGGCGCGGCGCACGCGCCTCGTACGCGTCCCAATCCAGCGCCGCCCGGTTGGCGCGGGCCTGTGCCAGCGGCAGCAGGTCGGTGCCGCGCTGGCGCTCGGCATGGCGCTGGCGGACCGTCGCGTACTCGTCGGCAATCTTCGCCACGAAGCCGGGCTTCATGTCGTCGCTGAGCAGGTTGGTCGCCACGCCGACGGCGCGCGAAGCGTCCTTCACGTGCACCGTCGGTCCCTCGTAAGCCGGCGCGATCTTGACCGCCGTGTGCGCGCGCGAGGTGGTCGCGCCGCCGATCAGCAGCGGCACGTCCATGCCGCGCCGCTGCATCTCGCGCGCGACCAGCACCATTTCTTCGAGCGAGGGCGTGATCAGCCCGCTCAACCCGACCAGGTCGGCGCGCTCGCGCTCGACGGTGTCGAGGATATCCTTCATCGGCACCATCACGCCGAGGTCAATGACCTCGAAATTGTTGCATTGCAGCACCACGCCGACGATGTTCTTGCCGATGTCGTGGACGTCGCCCTTGACCGTCGCCAGCACGACGCGGGCCTGCGCACGCGTGTCGCCGGAGAGCTTCTTCTGCTCTTCGATGTAGGGAATCAGGTGGGCCACGGCCTTCTTCATCACGCGGGCGCTCTTGACCACCTGTGGCAGGAACATCTTGCCCGCGCCGAACAGGTCGCCGACCACGCCCATGCCGTCCATCAACGGCCCCTCGATGACGCCCAGCGGCGTCGGGTAGGCGAGGCGCGCCTCTTCCGTGTCCTCGACCACGAAATCGGCGATCCCGCGCACCAGCGCGTAGCTCAGGCGCTCCTCGACCGGGGCGTCGCGCCAGGCCAGGTCGCGCTCGACCACCTTTGCCTCGCCCTGCACGCCGCGCGCGAAATCGATCAGGCGATCGGTCGCATCGGCGTCGCGGTTGAACAGCACGTCCTCGATGTGGTGCAGCAGCTTGGCATCGACCTGCTCGTAGATGCCGAGCTGCCCGGCATTGACGATGGCCATGTCGAGCCCGTGCTTGATGCCGTGGTAGAGGAACGCCGAGTGCATGGCCTCGCGCACGGGGTTGTTGCCGCGAAACGAGAAGGAGACGTTGCTCAGCCCGCCGCTGACCATGGCGTGCGGCAGCCGCTCCTTGATCAGCCGGGTCGCCTCGAAGAAGGCCAGCGCGTAATCGTTGTGCTCTGCGATACCGGTCGCGACCGTGAGCACGTTGGGATCGAAGATGATGTCCTCGGGCGGAAAGCCGACCTCGTCGACCAGCAAGCGATAGGAGCGCTCGCAGATCGAGAACTTGCGCCCGGTGGTATCGGCCTGGCCGTCCTCGTCGAAGGCCATGACCACCACGGCCGCGCCGTAGCGGCGCACCAGGCGGGCCTGCTCGATGAATTTCTCCTCACCTTCCTTGAGGCTGATCGAGTTGACCACGCCCTTGCCCTGCAGGCAGCGCAGGCCCGCTTCGATGACCGCCCAGTTGGAGGAATCGATCATCACCGGCACGCGCGAGATGTCGGGATCGGAGGCAATCAGGTTCAGGTAGCGGCGCATGAGCGCCACCGAGTCGAGCATGCCCTCGTCCATGTTGACGTCGATGATCTGGGCGCCGTTCTCGACCTGCTGGCGCGCCACCTCGACCGCGGCCTCGAGGTCGCCGTCCTTGATCAGGCGCGAGAACTTGGGCGATCCGGTCACGTTGGTACGCTCGCCGACGTTGATGAAGCCCTTCTCGGGCGTGATGTCGAGCGCCTCGAGACCGCTCAGGCGGCAATACCGCGGCAGCTCCGGGCAGCGCCGCGGCGGCAGGCCGGCAACCGCCTCGGCAATCGCGCGGATATGTTCTGGCGTGGTACCGCAGCAGCCGCCGACGATATTGACCAGGCCGCTGGCGGCGAAATCGCCGATGATGTCGGCCATGTACTCGGCGCTCTCGTCGTACTCGCCGAACGCGTTCGGCAGGCCGGCGTTGGGATGCACGCTGACGTGCGCATCGGCAACGCGCGAGAGCGCCTCGATGTGTGGACGCAGGTCTTTCGCGCCGAGCGCACAGTTGAGGCCGATGGAAACCGGCCCGGCATGGCGTACGGAGTTCCAGAACGCCTCGGGCGTCTGTCCCGTAAGGGTGCGGCCGCTGCGGTCGGTGATGGTGCCCGAGATCATCAGCGGCAGTTCGAGACCGCGTTCTTCGAGGCATTCGCGCACGGCGAAAATCGCCGCTTTCGCGTTGAGCGTGTCGAACACGGTCTCGATCAGCAGCAGGTCGACGCCGCCGTCGAGCAGGCCCTCGCAGGCCTCGTGGTAGGCCGCGCGCAGCGTCTCGAAATCGATGTTGCGAAAACCCGGATCGTTGACATCCGGCGAGACCGACGCGGTCCGGTTGGTCGGGCCGAGCACGCCGGCGACGAACTTCGGCGTGTCCGCGCCGTGATGGGCGACGTGATCGACGATGGCTTCGCGCGCGATCTCGGCCGCGACCCGATTCAACTCGCGCGCGAGATGCTCGAGCCCGTAGTCGGCCTGCGAGACGCGGGTCGCGTTGAAGGTGTTGGTCTCGATGACGTCGGCGCCGACGGCCAGGAACGAGCGGTGAATGCCCTTGATCAGCTTCGGCTGGGTCAGGCACAGGAGGTCGTTGTTGCCTTTCAAATCAGAGGCGTGATCGGCAAAGGCTAGTGCGTCGAGCTTAAACGGTACGGTGACATTTGCGCCACTACCGCCCTGATCAAAAAACTCGCGCGCCGTATCGGCAAACTCCCCTAATGGCACCAACATATGGCGATACTCAATGTTCTCGCCGGTGGTGTTGGCAAAATCGGTGTGTAATTGCGGTGACTTTGAGTGTTGAATTGGGTTGCCCATGACCACGTATTGGTCTGGTTTCATGCAGGGTCCTCTGCTTCGACATAATGTTGATTGCCGCGCAATATTAGCAAAAGCATGCCAACGCCACATAGCGCGAAGCTCAGTGGGAAGTAGGCGAGGTCTTCGTGCATTGCCATGCCGACCCAAGCGCCAATGGGCAAGGCAATTAAGCTAGACACCGAGGAGTTAATGGCCGATGCAATGCCCGCAATATGTCCAAGT
The DNA here is from genome assembly GCA_030429865.1 of Gammaproteobacteria bacterium. GTDB lineage: Bacteria > Pseudomonadota > Gammaproteobacteria > JACKNG01. Next base: position 4,040 of record JAUIFX010000252.1, read on the forward strand.
GGCTCCATCGATAGCGCAATGACATTGCCAAACAACAGCCCCACGCAAAAGAAAGTACCTGCCAACCAAATCATCATGGCTGTAAAACCAAGATCGCCGCTCAGTATGGTCCAAATGTAGGTGGCAGCGCCGAGTAGGGTAATTGCCACGGCGGCATAGG
>JAUIFX010000253.1 GCA_030429865.1 Gammaproteobacteria bacterium
GATGGTCATCGACACCGAGGTCGTCGGCGAACACAGGTCGAAGCCGGAATAGAGCTTCTTCGCGTCATCGACCGAGGCGATGGAGACCCCCGAGTTGCCGACCTTGCCGTAGATGTCCGGGCGCTCGTGCGGATCTTCGCCGTAGAGCGTGACCGAATCGAAGGCCGTCGACAGGCGCGCCGCCGGCTGTCCCTGCGAGAGGTAGTGGAAACGGCGGTTGGTGCGCTCCGGCGTGCCCTCGCCGGCGAACATGCGGGTGGGATCCTCGCCGGCGCGACGGTACGGAAACACCCCGCCGGTATAGGGATAGCCGCCGGGCAGGTTCTCGCGCATGAGGAAGCGCAGCAGGTCGCCCCAGCCGTCGAACTTCGGCGGTGCGATCTTGGGGATGCGCTGGTGGCTCAGGCTCTCGCGGTAGTTGTCGCCGCGGATCTCGCGGCCGCGCACCTGGTAGCAGTACTCCTCGTCGGTGATGCCCTTGAGCCGCTCGGGCCATTCGAGCAGGAGCTGGCGCGCCTCGGCGCCGAGGTCGTCGAGCGCCGCGTTGTAGCGCTGGCGCAGGGTCAGCAGCGTCTTGTCACTGCCATCGGTCAGCGCCGCCTGCGCGTAGGGCTCGAGCCGCGCCGGGCGCTCGGTGTCCTCGAGTTCACCGAGCGTCTCCCAGGTGTGCTGGGCGCGGTTGGCGGCGTCGGCCAGGGTCTCGATGCGCGCATTGATGCCGCGCCCTTCCTCGGCGATCTCGGCGAGGTAACGCACCCGGCTCGGCGGGATGATCTCGGTGCCGCGCGGCTCCTTGCGCGAGGTGTCGACATCGGGCGTCCAGTGGCCGCTGTCGAGCTCGAGCTTGCCGGCCAGCACGCGGCACAGGTTGGCGAACATCCAGGTCAGGCCCGGGTCGTTGAACTGGCTCGCGATGGTCGGAAACACCGGGATGTCGGCGTCGGCAATCTCGAACTGCTGGTGGTTGCGCTTCCATTGCTTGCGCACGTCGCGCAGGGCATCGTCGGCACCGCGCTTGTCGAACTTGTTGAGCACGATCAGGTCGGCGAAGTCGAGCATGTCGATCTTCTCGAGCTGGGTCGGCGCGCCGTACTCGCTGGTCATGACGTAGAGCGGCACGTCGACGAGGTCGACGATCTCCGAATCGCTCTGGCCGATGCCCGCGGTCTCGACGATGACGAGGTCGAAGCCGGAGGCCTTGAGGAAGGCGATCGCGTCGGCGAGCATGGCGCTCGTCGCGAGATGTTGCCGGCGGGTCGCCATCGAGCGCATGAAGAGGTTTTCATGGCGCAGGCTGTTCATGCGGATGCGGTCGCCGAGCAACGCGCCGCCGGTGCGGCGCCGCGTCGGGTCGACGGCCAGCACCGCGATGCGCCGGTCCGGGAAGTATTGGCAGAAGCGCGAGAGGATCTCGTCGGTGACCGAGCTCTTGCCGGCGCCGCCGGTGCCGGTGATGCCGATCACGGGGACTTTGCGCGCGGCGATGCGCCATTCCTTGCGCAGCGTCTCGAGACGCGACTCGGACAGCGCGCCGTCTTCGAGCGCGGACAGCGTCTGCGCGATGCCGAGCGGCTCGCTGGCACTGGCGCTCTCGGGCAGGTTGCTCGCGCGGCGCGCACGCAGCGTGCGCTGCACGAGGTCCTCGATCATGCCCTTGAGGCCCATTTTCATGCCGTCGTTGGGATGGTAGATGCGCTCCACGCCGTAGGCCTCGAGGTCGGCGATTTCCTCGGGCGTGATGGTGCCCCCGCCCCCGCCGAACACGCGCACGTGGCCGGCGCCGGCCTCGTTGAGCATGTCCACCATGTAGCGAAAATACTCGTTGTGGCCGCCCTGGTAGGAGCTGATGGCGATACCGTCGGCGTCCTCCTGGATGGCCGCGCGCACGACGTCGGCGACCGCGCGGTTGTGCCCGAGATGCACGACCTCGGCGCCCTCGCCCTGGATCAGGCGCCGCATGACGTTGATGGCGGCATCGTGGCCGTCGAACAGCGAGGCGGCGGTGACGAAGCGCAGCGGCGTCGTTTCGGTCGATGCTTGCGGGCTCTCGCCCAGGTCTCTGGCTCGGGTGCTCATGGGTGCTTCTCCCTCTCGTAGGTGGTCAGGCGTGCCGGTGGCGGGCACGCCGCTGGTCGCGCGCAGGCGCGGCCAGTCGTTCTCGCTCGTGTGAATGATTCATTGCGTCTGCTCCATCCCGGGCGCGGCGCTGCCGGCCACGGCCCCGGGTGGTCCGACCGTTGCCGGCGCGGATGGCGCGGCGCCCGGAACGAGTGCGAACGCGGTCTGGCGTTTCAGCGACTCGTGCAGGAACCGCAGGTGCTCGCTCGCCTCGGGCGTCACCAGCCACTGGTAGACGATGCCGATGATGGCGGCGCAGAACTGCTCGGCGACGCTGCGCGCGTCGACGCTCGGTGCAATGGTGCCCGCGGCGATGCCTTTTTCGATCCAGGCGACGACGTCGCGGCGGCGGCGCTCGTGGATGTTGGCCACGACCTGTTTCAGCGCCGCGTCGGGGCCGATGGAGTCGAACCACAGGATGTAGAAGGCGCGGATCGGCTCGGCCGCTTCGACGATGAAGCGGTAATGCGCGTCGGTCGCCGCCTCGATCGCGTCGAGGCCGACCTTGTCCTGCACCGCCCGGCGCAGTTCGCGCAGCCAGGATTCACCGATTGAGCGGATCAGGAACGCGAACAGCCCGCCCTTGTTACCGAAACGGTAGCTGGCCAGTCCGCGGCTGTAGCCGGCGCGCTCGCCGACGTCCTTGAGCGTGGTGCCGGCGCTGCCGCGCTCGCAGATGAGCGCCACGGCGGCGTCGAGCATGCGCGCGTCCGACAAGGCCGTGCGTTCGGCCTGGGTGCGACGTTCCTGCTCGCTGGCGGTATCGGGCTGCATGCCGCGTATTATCCGGGGCATGTTACTTGTTTGCAACAAGCAAGTGACTAACAGGCCCGGGCGTTCGCACGCGCCGCGGCCTCAGCGCTGCCCGCGGCTCCACAGCACGCCGGCCAGGATCAGGCCGAGACCCGCATAGTCGGTCGCTGCGAGCCGCTCCCCGAGCAGGAGCGTACCGAGCAGGACCGAAAAACCGGGCACGAGGTAGTTCGTGAGCGAGACGAAGCCCGCCCCGGCACGTCCGATCAGCGGATAGACGATGCCGGCCTGCATGTTGCGCAGCAAGCCCGCCGTCTCTGGGTAAAGTTTGGCGAAATAAAAGCGCGCCGTTTGCACCTTGGCGACATAGAAGGGATCGCGATCGCCCGCGGCGATTTTGGCTTGCGCCTTTTGCGCCATGCGCGCCCAAAAATAACCCATGACCCAATGCCCGGCCAAGCGCAGGTAATCGACCGCAGCGGCGCCCACGACATCGGCATCGCGCATGGCGCGCATGCCCAAACCCATGGTGTGCTCTTGCAGCTTTTGGCCCAACCAAGCCAAGGGCTGGACGAACTCGGCCATGGCCTCGTTGTCTTTCTCTGCCTCGATCAAGGCGGTGACTTGTGCGCCGAATTTCTTCAGGCTCTCGCCTTGGTTACCCAAAACCTTGCGACCCAACGAATCCAGCGCTTGGATGGTGTTGGTGCCCTCATAAATCATGTTGATGCGCGCATCGCGCACAAACTGCTCCATGCCCCACTCTTTGATGAAGCCGTGGCCGCCAAAGACTTGCAGGCATTCAGAAGTCGCCACCCAAGCGTTGTCGGTGATGAAGGCTTTGACGATGGGCGTCAGCAGCGCCAGTTGCTCGGCGGCCTCGGCGCGCACCGCCGCGTCGGGGTGGCCGTGCTCGCGGTCCAACAGCTGCGCGGTGTACATGGCCAGGGCCCGTGCGCCCTCGGCGTAGGCTTTGGCGGTCAACAACATGCGGCGCACGTCGGGGTGAACGATGATGGGGTCGGCCGCCTTGTCAGGGGCTTTGACGCCAGTGAGGCTGCGCATTTGCACGCGGTCTTTGGCGTAGGCCAAGGCGTTTTGGTAAGCCACTTCGGTCAAGCCCAGTGACTGCATGCCCACGCCCAGGCGCGCGCCGTTCATCATGACGAACATCGCGTTCAAGCCCTTGTTGGGTTCACCCACCATGTAGCCCGTGGCGTCTTCCAGGGTCATTTGGCAAGTGGCGTTGCCGTGGATGCCCATTTTTTCTTCTAAGCCGGAGCAAAAGATGCC
>JAUIFX010000063.1 GCA_030429865.1 Gammaproteobacteria bacterium
ATCCGCTGGTCGGCTTTCTCGGCGCGCTCGCCAGCGGCCTGACCGGCGGCGTCGCGGCGAGCGGCGTGCTGCCGCGCGCGGCCATCAAGGGGCGCTTCGAGGCCGAGGTCTCGCGCTCGCGCCGCTATGCCAATCCGCTTTCCTGCCTCACGGTGACGACGCGTGGCGACGCAACGGCGATGGCGCTCGCCGGCCTGCTCAAGGAACAGCTGCGCTGGGTCGACGTGCTCGGCCAGTGGGACGAGCAGACGCTGCTCGTGGTCCTGCCCGAGACCGCCGCCGCGGCGGCGGCGGCGCTGCGCGACAAGCTCCTCGAGGCGTTCGCGCAGGCGCGCGTGGCCGGCCCGGCCGCGCCCGCCATCGGTGCTACCGCCTGGCAGCGCGGCGACAACGTCGAGCGCATGGTCGCCCGCGCCCTGGCCGGCGCCTCTGCCACCGGGCCGGTGGCACTGGACTCATGCCGATGAATCGACGATCTCGAAATCGTGCGTGATGGCGACCGCCGCGCGCAGCATGAGTGTCGCCGAGCAGTACTTCTCGGCCGAGAGATTCACCGCGCGCTCGACCGCGGCGGGCTTCAGTCCGCGCCCGCTGACGACGAAATGGATGTGAATGCGGGTGAACACCCGCGGCGGCTCCTCGGCCCGCTCGGCCTCCACCTCCACGCGGCAGTCGTCGATGGCCTGGCGCGACTTGCGCAGGATCGAGACGACGTCGAACGCGGTGCAGGCGCCGACCCCGGTCAGCACGAGTTCCATCGGGCGGATGCCCGCGTTGCGGCCGCCGGCTTCCGGCGGCCCGTCGATCACGACCGCGTGCCCGCTGCCCGCTTCGCCGACGAACATGGCGTCGTCGACCCATCTGATGGTGGCTTTCACTGCATCCGCCTCGGCTTGCGCGCGACGCCGGAGAGGCCCTGTCGCGAGCGGTAATTTTCCTGAATTAACGTGTTGCTAGTTAGCAATGTTTAACATTCTACTTTAGTATCCGCTCGTTACACGCGAGGCCCGGCGCGGGACTGCCGGGCATAAGCCGAGACGAGCCGGGTCGAGAGGAGGGAAGCATGAGCGTCGTACGTCCCGTACCACCGCGCCACGAAGAGGCGGTGCAGAAATTCCTCGAGCACTGCCACCGCCGGCAGTTCTCGGCCAAGAGCACGATCATCCGCCAGGGCGATCCGTCGCACGACCTGTACTACATCGTGAAGGGCTCGGTGACCGTCCTGCTCGAAGACGACGAAGGCCGCGAGCTGGTTCTCGCCTATCTCAACCCGGGCGACTTCTTCGGTGAGATCGGCCTGTTCAACGAACACACCAACCGCAGCGCGCTGGTGCGCGCGAAGAACGCCTGCGAAGTCGCGACGATCAGCTACGACCGGCTGAAGAACATGTCCTCCGTGTTCCCCGACCTGCTGTTCGCGATCTCCTCGCAGCTCGCCAACCGGCTGCGCAAGATGAACCGCAAGATTGGCGACCTCGCGTTCATGGACGTCTCCGGCCGCGTCGCCCGCGCGCTCCTCGACCTGTGCAAGGAGCCGGACGCGATGACCCATCCCGACGGCATGCAGATCCGCGTCACCCGGCAGGAACTCGGCCGCATCGTCGGCTGCTCGCGCGAGATGGTCGGGCGGGTCCTGAAGACGCTCGAAGAGCAGCACCTGATCAGCGTCAGCGGCAAGACCATCGTCGTCTTCGGCGTGCGCTGAAGCGGCGCCCGCCACGGCGCCACGGCGGGGGCTCCGGGCCGCCGCACGGCAGCGCCCCGGGGGGCGCTACGGCAGCAGGGCGCGATGCCGCCGTCGGCGGCGAGCGCGTTGCCACCCGTCCGTCGATGGGACCCCGCGCGCCGGCGCGGAGCCCGTTCAGCCGGCCGGCTTGCCCTTGCCGATGCCGATCGAGCGGCCCAGCCACTTCGGCCGCGGCAGGTCCGCCTGCGCCGCCATCAGCGCGCGGTAGCGCTCGGCCACGGCATCCTCGAACGGACAGGTCCGGCGCGCGCCCGTATCGAAACTGATCGAGAGCGTTTCCTGCGTCGCCAGCAGGTCGTCGCCGCGGAACAGTTCCTGGTAGATGTGCGCGCGTTTGCCGTCGAAATCGACGATGCGCGTCTCGATACGCAGCGCCTCGCCCAGCATCGCCTCGTTCTGGAACGTGATGTGCGACTCGAGCGCCACCGTCGAACGGCCCTCGCGCTCGATGTAGGCGAGATCCATGCCGACGACCTCCTTGTAGGCATCGATGCCGGTTTCGAACGCGACCAGGTAATAGGCCACGTTCATGTGCCCGTTGTAGTCCAGCCATTCCGGCAGGACGGTGGCATGGGAGACGACGATGCCGTCGGCAGGTAGGGTCGGAGCGCTCATGAAATCCCTGGCAGATGCGGAAAACCGCGCCATTCTAGAGTACCCGCGCCGCCCCTCGAACCTTGACAGCCCGCCCCCGACCCACCATGATCGCGCGTCCCCGGCGGCCCCCCGGCACGGCTCCACGCCCGCCAAGGCCCCGGCAGCATCACGCCCCTGGCTATGTAGCTCAGTTGGTTAGAGCGCGGCACTCATAATGCTGAGGTCGGTGGTTCAAGTCCACCCATAGCCACCAGTACAACCCTATCTAATCCTTAGCTTTTTTTCGCACGCTGCCCGAATCGTTTTGCGCCTCTGCAACGTGATTGCGGGAGTTTCCTTCGCAAACCCTCGATACGGCTCAAATAAGCTCGTCGAGCTCGGCCGCAGAATAGTGCGAAGTGATGTCTCCCGTGGTGTGACCGAGCAGTACCTTGCGCGTCTCGAGCGGCACGCCGACGGCGCGCAAGCGCCGTCCGAACATGTGCTTGAGATCGTGCACGCGAAGCTGGGGTAAGCCCACCGCGCGAAGAACTTGTTTGCGCGGCTCAGTTGCTGACCATGGTCGATTCGTGTCCGCGGTGCCTCGCAGAATCATCAGCTCCGAGCACTACGCGCCGTTGCGCGCCCGTCCGGAACTGTTATTAACTGTTTCCGTTGACGGATCGGCACTAGTAGAGCATCGCCGCATATGCGCACACTGAGGACGGTCAGTTCCGACCTCAGGGAATACTATCAGCGGAGGCGCCGCTCCTATGAAATCTTCAAACGCACTGTGGCTAGCTGGACTAGCGGCCGTGCTGCTCGGCTGGTCGATGCATGCCCATGCTGGTTTGCTCATCGTCGAAGGTCCTGCGGGCGGTGGCTTTGGTGGTTATAACGACCCCAGCTACGCAACTTACAAAAGTACGTTGGACGCGGCTTTCGGTGGCGCGGCGAACGTGTCCGTGACGGCAGATCTGACCGATGCGGCGCAGGTCGATGCGGCCTCGGCGATCGTCGTGGAGTTGCGCAACGGTGGGGACGTATTGTCAGTCACTGAAATTACGAATCTCTCGAACTTCATCGCTTCCGGGCGCCGGGTGGTCATGCTTGGCGAGAATGCAGGCTGGCAGACCTGGGACGAAAGCCTGCTGGGCGTCGTCGGCGGGACCTATGTCGGTCAGAGCCCATCACAGGGCCCGGATGGCGATTTCACGAATTACCATGTTCCGCTCGCACCTGTCGCTCATGAGCTCCTTACGGGTGTTCTTTCAGAAGACGGCGAAGCGGAGATATTCATGTTCCATGGCAGCATTGCCAGTGGCGGACTGGCTCTCTTCGAATACGCACCTATTGCGATGCTGTGGGGAATCGACCTGAATGTCCTCACCTATTTCTCGAATAACGAGTTCTTTTCCAGCGTGTTGAGCAATCATCCCGGGAATTTGAGATTTACCCAGAACATGGCTGCCTGGCTTGCATCCCCGGTACCTGTACCTGCGGCCGTCTGGTTTCTCGCACCCGCACTCATGGTGCTGGGCCGCGCTGGGCGCTCCGGAGCGACACGCGTCCGATGATGGCTGCGAAGCCGTTCGTACGCGTTCCCAGCTGAAGCTCGACGCCGGCGAGTTGCACGGAGACCCCAAGGTCTTACAGGCAGAATCCGCGCTCACACGAGAATAGGCTGTGAGCTTCTCGGCAGCTTGCTCTCCCTAATTGGCGCGCGTGTGTCGGTCAGACCCGATCAAGTCCAATTCCGAACTGCCTCAGTTTGCGATACAGCGTGCTGCGGGAGATGCCAAGGCTTCGGGCGACGGCACTCATGTTGTGTCGTTGCCTGGCGATCTCCTCGACGATCGTGTCGCGCTCCAGTTTGCCGAGACGCCCGACGGGTACGTCCAAGGTGTTTGTCGCCGACGCGGGAATCGTTTCGAGGCTGAATCCGTCGGGGAGGTCTGCTCGGGTCAACTCGCGCCGGTCGCTGAGGATATACATGCGCTCGATGACTCCGTGAAGTTCGCGGACGTTGCCTGGCCAGGTTCCGGCACACAGCAGCGCCATCAGGTCATCGTTAGCGTGTTTCGCGCCGAGCCCGTAACGCGCCTGCAGCTGTTGTAGCTGATGGGTCACGAGCAGTGGAATATCATCCTTGCGATCGCGCAGAGGCGGAAGTTCGAGCGTGAGTACCCGCAAGCGAAAAAAGAGGTCGGCGCGAAACAGCTTCGCTTCGACCTGCTCTTCGAGATCTCTGTGGGTGGCAGCAATGATGCGGACCTCGACCTCTCGCGGCGAATTGCCCCCGATACGAACTACCACGTTGTCCTGAATGACGCGCAGCAGGTGAACTTGAACATCGAGCGGTAACTCACCGATTTCGTCGAGAAACAATGTGCCGCCATTCGCTTCCTCGAAGTTGCCGCGTCGGCCGCCTGCTGCAGCGCCGGTAAATGCACCGGCTTCGTAGCCGAGCAGTTCGCTGGCTGCAAGCTCGCGCGTGAGTGTGCCGCAGTTCACGGCGACGAACGGCCCCTCGCGGGCCGGGGAACACGCATGGATTGCGTTGGCGAAGAGCTCCTTACCTGTGCCGGTTTCACCGAGGAGCAGGATCGGTGACGTCGCATTTGCCATGCGTTCGGCCTGGCGCATGCGCTCAATCAGCCGTTTGTCTTCTGTGACGATACGCTGAAACTCGGCCGCTACCTCAGCGGTCCGGTGGCGAGCGCGACCGAGGGTTGCGCTGCATTCGATTTTGACGATGCCCCCTTCCCAGGCACGTGACGCGACCATTCCGTCGAGTTTCGCGGGCGGCTCGTAAGGGCGAACGTCCAGCAGACGCGCCGCGTTCCCCTTGGCGACGACTGGGCGGCCGTCGACGATATCGAGGGTCCGTGTGCGGACATCGACGCAGCGTTGCGCCGCGGCCGTCGCCCGAACGATGCGGCCGTCGCGATCGAGCAACACCGCTGCTTGCCGCTGCCAGTCGCCAATCGCCGTACGGTACCAATGGAGCAACTCGACCGCGTGCGCGAGTGACCGTGAATACAGCGCGTGCTCGATCTGGTGCGCGGCAGTTACCGCGAGCGCGAGGGTGTGATGATCGCTGAGGTCGCCGACGCTGGTGATGTCGACGATGCCGAGCAAGGTACCGCCAGCGAGATCGCGGATCGGCGCCGCCGCGCAATCCCAGACCTTGGCGGCTTCGACAAAGTGCTCGGTCGAATGCACCAGGACGGCCTCGCCCCCGGCAAGCGCGGTACCGATCGCGTTGGTTCCACTGACGGCCTCGTGCCAGTGTCTCCCCGGCGCGCAGGCGTGGCGTGCCGCAGCGGCGACGAATTCCGGGTTACCGCGAACCTCGAGGGTCACGCCATCGGCGTCGGCGACAATGAACACGTTGTCGCTGATGCTGAGGCTTGCCGACAGAAACTGCCACGTGTAATTCGCCGCGGCGAGCAGGTCCGCATTGCGTCTGCAACGCTGTTCGAGATCATCGGCGGCGACCAACGGTGCGCTCGCGCCGTGCGGATCGATTCCATGGTCGGCACTGCGGCGCCAGGACGCGAGGATTTCGGGTCTCACCGCATCCTCCGGTGCGCGCCCTTCAGCGATGAAACAGCGCCAGGCCGAGGCAACGGTGGCGCGGTCAAAGGTGTGCTCTGCTTCGCCGTACGGCTGGTCGTTCAAGGGAACTGTTCCACCTGTGTCATCGTACACACCCGATGATACACAGTGTGTCAGGTTGGCTCAGTTCTGCAGCCAGGTGGATCGCACGATACGAGCAAAGGCCATGCCGTAATCATCTGATATATCGAGCTTTAACCTAGTTCCAGGTGATCCAGGCGTGACCCTGGCACGAACACTGCTCTCACCACTCGCGACCGCCGACACGGCGCCGTCCCGCCATCTGTGACACGTTAAAGGGGAGAGCAACATGAACATCAGCATTGACCGCGACACCCGTAACGACTCCACCGACTTCGATGCCATCGTGATCGGCGCCGGATTCGGCGGGCTCTACATGCTTCATAAGCTGCGTGACGAACTCGGACTGCACGTGCGCGTGTTCGATAAGGCCGGCGACGTTGGCGGCACGTGGTACTGGAACCGATACCCCGGCGCGCTCTCGGATACCGAGACCTATCTCTACTGTTATTCGTTCGACCGCGAGCTGCTGCAGGACTGGCAGTGGAACACGCGCTACGTCAACCAACCATCAATTCTCGCGTACCTGAACCACGTCGCCGATCGCTACGATCTGCGACGTGACATCCAGTTCAATAGTGCCGTATCCGCCGCTCGCTTCGACGAGGCGACGCAGACCTGGCAGGTGGAAACCGAGCAAGGCGAGTCCTATTCCGCGCGCTACCTGGTCACCGCCCTCGGGTTGTTGTCGGCCACCAATGTGCCGAACATCGCCGGCCGCACGAATTTCAGGGGCGAGCAGTACCATACCGGCGCATGGCCCGGGGACGTCGAACTGGCCGGCAAGCGGGTCGGCGTGATCGGCACCGGTTCGACCGGCATCCAGGTCATCACGGCCATTGCGCCCGAGGTTGCGCACCTGACGGTATTCCAGCGCACGCCGCAATACAGCGTTCCGGTGGGGAACGGCATCATGCCCGCCGCGGAGATCGCAGCGATCAAAGCCGATTACGACAACATCTGGCCGCGCGTGAAGCGTTCGATGACCGCCTTCGGCTTCGAGGAAAGCACCATCCCGGCGATGAGCGTCTCGGCGGATACGCGCCGCGCCGTCTTTCAGAAGGCGTGGGACGAGGGTGGCGGTTTTCGCTTCATGTTTGGCACCTTCAGCGACATCGTGACCGACGAGGCCGCGAACGAGGCAGCCGCCGAATTCGTTCGCGGGAAAATCGCCGAGATCGTCGACGACGAGGAAACCGCCCGCAAGCTCACTCCGCGGGGCTATTACGCCAAGCGGCCGCTTTGCGACAGCGGCTATTACGCCGTCTATAACCGCGACAACGTTGCGCTCGTGGACGTTCGGGAGAACCCGATCGACGAAATCACCGAGCGTGGCATTCGTACCACCGACGGTATCGAGCACGAACTCGACGTGATTATTTTCGCGACGGGTTTCGATGCCGTCGACGGCAACTACGTCAAGATTGACTTGCGCGGTCGCGGTGGTGAAACGATCCGCGAACACTGGCGTGAAGGCCCGACCAGTTACCTCGGCACGACCGTGAGCGGCTTTCCGAACATGTTCATGGTGCTGGGGCCGAACGGCCCGTTCACCAACCTTCCGCCAAGCATAGAGACCCAAGTGGAGTGGATTTCCGACTGCATCAAGGACCTCGAGTCGAATGGCGGCGCCGTGATCGAAGCGACCCGTGCTGCCGAAGACGACTGGACACGAACCTGCCAGGCCATCGCTGACGAGACCCTGTTTTCCAAGGGTGAGAGCTGGATCTTCGGCGCCAACATTCCGGGAAAGAAGCACACCGTCATGTTCTTCATGGCAGGACTGGGTGCTTACCGCGATGCACTTGCCAGCGTGGTCGATGCCGACTACCGAGGCTTCGAGCGCCGCCCGCGGCGGGTATCCGAGCCGCGGAAGCTTGCGGCGGGCTGACTTGGGTGAAGTCTCGGATCGCACCAGGCTTGCCGGGGTCGTATCGCCTGCAGCCTGGCGCGAATTAGTCGTAGCCGAAGTCGTGGAGCCGTTCGACCAGGTCGAGGTCGGAGCGGCAATGCCGCGCCGGGTGCTCGCTGATCGGGTGATGTGGCGTCGGTCAGGCGCCGAACTTCATCCGGGGCACCAGCGCCCCCGCGAGGTGCGCTCGTCGTGACGCCCAGCTATCACACGTGTCGGTCGCCACGCCGATAGGAGGAACCGATCGCCTGGCATGGGTGCCCCGCCTAGCCGCGCAGCGGCTGCAGAAAGGCTTGGATCTCCGCCGCCAGGGCCTCCGGCTGCTCCCAGGCGGCGAAGTGGCCGCCTTTGGGCATCTCGGTCCAGCGGCGGATGTCGGTATAGGTCCGCTCGGCGAGCGACCGCGGCGGGCTCAGGATCTCGCGCGGGAAGGCGGCATAGCCGGTCGGTACATCGATGGTGCGGCCCTTCGGGATCGGCCACTCGCCGTGCAGCCGGGCGTAGTAGGGCCAGAAGGAGGAGCCGATGGCGCCGGTGAACCAGTAGAAGGAGACGTTGGCCAGTATCTGATCCTTCGACAGCGCGGTCTCGACGTTGCCACCGCAGTCGGACCAGCTCCGGCACTTCTCGACGATCCAGGCGGCCAGCCCGGCCGGCGAGTCCGTCAGCCCGAAGGCCAGGGTCTGCGGCTTGGTGCCCTGGATCTGCTGATAGCCGGTCTCCTCTTTGAGGAAACAGGTCAGGTCCTCCTGGTATTTCTGCTCTACCGGTCGTGGGTTCTCGAAGAGCGACGCATCGCGCCGCAGCGGCAGCATGTTCAGGTGCACGCCGGCGACCCGTTGCGGAAATTTGTAGCCCATGATCGAGGCGACGAAGGAGCCCCAGTCACCGCCCTGCACGGCGTAGCGCTCGTAGCCCAGCACCTCCGTCATCAGCCGGTCGAACAGTGGTGCCATCTGGTCGACGCTGAAACGCTTCTGCCCGGCTGCGAAGCTGAGCCCGTAGCCCGGCAGCGACGGTGCCACCACGGTCAGCGCGTCGTCGGCGTCGCCACCGAACGCCGCCGGGTCGGTCAGCCGCGGGATAATCTGCATGAACTCGAATACCGAACCCGGCCAGCCGTGCAGCAGCAACAGCGGCATCGGCTTCGGCCCCTTGCCGGGGACGTGCAGGAAGTGCAGGCCGATGTCATCGAGATCGACCTTGTAGTTGGCGAAGCTGTTGAGCTGCGCCTCAGCCTTGCGCCAGTCGAACGTGTCGCGCCAGTAGGCCGTGAGTTCCTGTATGTAGCCGAGGTCGCTGCCGGTCGACCACGGCTGCTGCGGCGGCTGGTCAGGGAAGCGGGTGCGCGCCAGCCGTTCGCCCAGGTCGGCGATGGCAGCATCCTCGACATGGTAGGTGAATGGCGTGGGTGTAGCGGCCATGGCTCCCTCCGTTATGCCGTAGACTGTCATGACGCCATGACGAAGGCCAGTCGATGAAACCCAGCACGGAACAACTGGCCGCGCTCAGCGCCGACACCCGCACCGGCCCGGTGGTGATGCTCAACCTGGTCAAGTTCCGCGACACGCCCGAGGCGCGGGCCGAATACCAGGAGTACTCCAAGGGTTTCGTACCGTTGCTCAAGCGGTGCGGCGGCACCATCCTGTGGGCTGGCGACGTCACTGGCATCGCCATCGGTGAGGCCGGTCGTGACGCAGTGCTGGTGCGATACCCGAGGCGTCAGGATTTCGTCGACACCATGAACTCGCCCGAGTATGCCGCGATCAACGACCACCGCGAGGCCGGCCTTGCCAAGCATGTCATCCTGCCGATCCGCGAGACCTATTCGAAGCTGACCAGCTAACCGAACCGGGTACGTAGCCAGATCAGGCTGACGGTGTCCATCAGTCCCGGGGCTGATGAAATCGCCACTAGCTTCGAGCATTTTGCATGATGCCTCGAGCGGCGGCTTGGTGCGCAGGTTACGCTCCGGTTTCTCGAAGACAACGCATAGGGCGATCACGCTGTCCGAAGGGGCTTCGCATGCTCATCGTGAGGCGGCACAGCTTCCCGAACGCAACGTCGGAGATGCCGAGTTCGGAAGCCACCTCAGTGGATGGTGCGGACCAGACGCGCGCAAATAACTCTTCGCGAGAGATCGATGGAGCGCTTGGTCTGCTTGCGGTTGGCATCAATCCGGAACAGTAGCTTTGAACGGTCCATCCGTTCGATTAAGAAACGTTTAGCGTACATCCTTTCTTAGCGTGATTACTCGAGAAAGGATCCTTTCCTAATGTCTTCAGAAGATAGCCTCGATGCTCGGTTGGGGCGCTACGAATCGACAGCCGTCGGCGGTGAACCGGTGCGGGCTTTCATCCCGCCACCGTTACCTCCCGTGCCGCCGCTGCGTCTCGACAGCCTTTTCGGTCTCCTCGAGGAAGCCAATCGGGCGTTGGGCCAACTCGACGGGGTGACCTCGATCCTGCCCGAGACGCCTTGCTTTCTCGACATGTATGGGCGCAAGGAGGCCTTGCTGTCCTCGCAGATAGAGGGCACCCAGTCGTCGTTATCTGACCTGTTGCTCTATGAGAACGACGAGGTGCCCGGTGTCCCGCTCGATGACGTCCAGGAGGTTTCCAGCTACGTCGCGGCCATGGCTTTCGGGTTGGAACGTCTACGCGACGGTTTACCCCTTTCTTCGCGCCTCATCCGGGACATCCATGGGGTGCTGCTCTCCGGCGGGCACGGCAGCGGAATGCAACCCGGCGAGTTTCGCCGTTCCCAGAATTGGGTTGGAGGCACGCGGCCCGGGAACGCTGCGTATGTGCCGCCGCCCCCCAATCTCGTCGGCGACCTGATGTCCGACCTCGAGCGCTTCATCCATGCTGAGCCGCCGCGGTTACCACTGCTCATCCGCGCTGCGCTCGTTCACGTGCAGTTCGAGAGCATCCATCCATTCCTGGATGGCAACGGACGCCTGGGACGCCTGCTCATCACCTTTCTGTTGTGTGCGGAAGGCGCGTTGCGCGAACCGGTGCTCTACCTGAGCCTCTACCTCAAACGTCACCGCGCTGAGTACTACGATCATCTGCAGGCCATCCGTGATCGAGGCGACTGGGAGTCGTGGCTGGCATTCTTTTTCGACGGCGTTCGCGAGACCGCCGACCAGGCCGCCCAGGCAGCGCGAGACATCATCGCGCTGTTCGAAAGAGATCGCGCTCGCATCGAGCAACTAGGCCGCCCGGCAGGCTCTGCACTCCGAGTCCATCAGTACCTGCAGTCGAAACCGCTGGTGACGGTCCCAGCGGCAGTGGCCGTGCTCGGTCTCTCGGCCCCGACCGTACGCAAATCCATCAACCATCTCGCCGACCTTGGCATCGTCGAAGAACCTATGAATCGCCAGCGCGACCGCGTCTATGTCTACCGGGAGTACATCGCTCTACTGTCACAAGGCACCGAGCCATTGTGAGTGGGTGGGCGCTCGCGGACATGGGCATCGCGTGGCGTCTGGTCTGCGGGAGTTCTGCGGGAGTTCGTTCTCAAAAGTCGTGCACGGTAGGGCACAGTGACGCAACGGGCGCCCCGGATTAATTAATAAACACGGATAGATAGGAATTCCGGGTCGCCCTCATAATGCTGAGGTGGGTGGTTCAAGTCCACCCATAGCCACCAGCCCAGACTGTATCGAGTCCTTAGCTCGTATCTCACGCTGCGCGAACCGCCCTGCGCCGGATTTGCCGGATGCGAAGCGTCGACGCTGTGATAGCGCTCGTGCGACGCCTTACATCAAGTCTCTGATGCGATTTCTCCAGGACAAGTCCTGGCATCCAGCAGGGCGCAAGCCTTGCAGAAAAATGTAGCCTTGGCGGGGGTTCTACGCCGTTTCCACGGACAGGTTGGTGAAGGGCACGCAGCCTTTCTGAGCAGCATGTATCCGGGCTCAATGACCCGAGAATTCCAGGTCGCCCTCTCGCTGCTGTCGTTCATCGGACATACCGATACCGTTGGAAAGGGCGCGTCAAAAGCATCCGCCCGACCTTGCCGACTCCAAGCCGGCCCGGCCACGTTCCTCGGTGACAGAGCGCCCGCCCGGACAGCCGTCCGAAGTGAGAGCGTCCTGGTTACGGTGAACGACAGGCACCGTGTTGCGAGGGCATCGAATGCGTCAGGTTGTCCGCAGGGCCGCGACTTCGTGCCACGGGTTTGCCACGCGGGCCACGCCCGCGTCTGCGGCGATGGGTTCGTCCGTGGGGCCACGGTCTCAGCCGCTCGTCAGCACCGGCGTCAACGAACCTCTCGCGGGACGAACGGTTGCCACCCGTCATCATCGCTACTCGCGGAGTAGCGCTGTCCGACACATTGGCGTCCGAGCGAGCGCATGTTGCGGCGTCCGAACAGGGCTTCGTCGTAGGCGCGTCGCTTGCGCGGGTCAGAGAGTACTTCGAATGCCTGGTTGATCACGGCCGCGTTCCACGCGTCGCCGCCGAGATCCGGGTGAGCACGCAGCTTCTGCATCAGGGTGCGGTAACTGGCACGGATGATGGCGGCCGGGGCGTCCGGTTGCACGTAGAGGACACGGTACAGGTTGCGTCGGTTCTGGTCTCGTCTGACTGCCATGGGTCCTCTGCCTCGGTCGCAGGCGTGCTGCCAGGCTTATAGCGACCGCTCCAGAGCACATTTGAGCGGCTCCCGGCGCCAGGGCGGGCCACACCTCGCGACGAGCCCGCGGGCGTCGCTCCAACCTCGGTAGACGTGAGCGCTCCTGCACCGGGGCTACCCTTCGGCGAACCTGCGGCTGCCGACACGTTCTTCACCTCGGACCGCGTGTCCACACGCCAGGCTCAAAAGGGATTCCAGGTCTTCTTGCGGGTGTATTTCATGTAGCCGACGTTGATTCCCGTGCGCAGTCCTGCGCCGAGCCGGATCGGTGCCAGGACGATGTTCTCGCTCTGGTGGTAGTTGGCGCTGATCCCACCAACGACGTAGATGCTGCCGTCGACCGCGGGGAAGCGTTGGAAGATCGCGTCGATCCCGGGCAGGTTGTAGACGAGCGTGAAGACTTTCGAAACGTTGCCCCCGGCATCGAAGCCAATCGAGGGCCCCGTCCAGTGGACCTCGCGGGAAGCGCCCGACGCGGCTACCAGTGTGCCGTTGCCGTAACGCGCGCCGATGCCGAGGGCCCCGCTGGCCTCCGTGCCACGGATATAGGCGTTCGGCTCGCCGAGGTCGGAAAAGGCCTTCTTGATGACTTCGCCGATGCCTTCGGCGCCTTCGCCGAAGAACGCCGTCGCGTCTTCCAGCACCGTCGACTGGTCGAAGGTCTTACCTTCTTCCGCCGTGGAAGCCGATGGCCAAAGGACACTCGACGCCAGCATGGCAATCATGACGAACTTGGAAAACATGGTATTCAGCCTCGTCCATTTTTTTCCGGCCCGGTAGGCCGGAGCGTCTTCGATGGCCCGCATGGTACCGAAACCCCGGACCCGGGACGCCGCCATGAGCGCGCGTAAGCCGCGCGCTGCCAGGCCCTTCGCGAACGCAGGGCCGGGTCGCTGTTCTCCGGGCGCGCCGTTACTCGACCCGGAGCGCCTCGTCTCACGGCGTTGCGGCGGGCTGCATCCCCGGCAGCCGCAGAGCCAGCAGGACGTTGCCGGGCAGGCCGACGTTGAGGATGTTGAAGCCGCTGTTCACATAGACATGCCCGCCGGCGACGACCGGGCCGCCGTTGCCGAGGGCGCCGCCGTGACCGGTACGGCCGTTGCTGCCGGCGAATTCGCGTGCACTGTCGAACACGAAGACTTCGCGGCCATCGTCCCGGTGGTAACCGCGCAGGGTGCCGTCGAGCAGGCCGACGAGAACCACTTCGCCCGCCACCGTCGGCGGCGTCATGACGCCGTTACCGCAGGGCGGCGTCGTTTTCCCTTCGCAGCGGGGCGCGATGTCGTCGACGCGCCAGGCCGGTTTGCCGGTGACGAGATCGACCGCGGTCAGCGAACCGTGCGAGACGAGGTCGATGTCGATATCGCTGACCGGCGCGTAGGCGTAGCGCGCGTCCGCGGCGATGCCGAACTCGATGCCGCCTACTTCGCCGCCGCGCCCCACCCGCACCGACCACAGCACCGCGCCCTGCGCGTCGGGGTCGAGCGCGTAGAGCATGCCGTCCTTGCTGCCGGCGACGATGACCTCCCGGCCATCGGCGCGTTCGACGAGCAGCGGCGGGGCGCCGAGATCGCGGTCGCCATGGCCTTGCGGGTTCTCCGGCGAACAATTCTTGCGTTCCTCGTCCCACCAGGCCTCGCAGGCGAGGTGGTAGATGTCGGCGCCGCCCATCTGTTCCGGCGCGAGGCTGTTGACCCAGCGCTTGGCGCCGGTGGCGATGTCGAGCGCCATCACCGCGTCCGATTCTTCCACGCGCGGCTCGGTGAACTGGTTACCGTTGCCGACGTAGACCACGCCGCGTTTGCGATCGACCGCGATACCGGACCACACGGGCACGCCGGACGGCCCGAAGCGCGCCACGCCCATGTCGTTGTGGCCGAGGTATTCCGCGTAGTGCTCGATGGTGTGGGTCTTCCAGCGGCGTTCGCCGCTGGCGGCATCGAGTGCGACGACGGCGCCGCGGAAGGTGCAGCAGGGCAGGTCCATGCGCATCGCCTGGACCTCTTCGAGGCTCGATACGGGGACGAAGACGACGCCGCCGTCGATGGTCACGTTGCCGGTGATGCGCGCGCCCGGTGTCCAGTCGACGCGGGTGCGCCAGCGCAGTTGGCCGGTCCGCGCATCGAGGCCGTAGACGTTGGCAAGAAGATCTCCGAAGACCAGCGTGTCGCCTTCGAGCGCGACGTTCGAGCGCACGCGGCCCTCGGCCCGGAACGTCCAGCGAGCGCATCCCTGCTTCGCGTCCAGCGCATACACCCAGTGATTGAGGTTGCCGGTGTAGACGGTGCCGTCGCGCACCGCGAGCGCGTTGCCGGCGCCGGAGAAAGCCGAGTGTTCGGGAAAGGGGTGCGCCCAGGCGAGCTCGAGGCCGGCGAAGCGCGCGGCCGTCAGGGTCGGGTCGTCGAGATGGCGCGAGAAGCGGTTGTCGAGCGACCAGCCGGGCCATGCGTCATCATCGGCACCCGGTGTCGCCGACTGGCTCTCACACGGTATGGCGCCGGCGGCACGATCCGTCTGGAGCGTGTCAGGGCGGCCGAGCATCCGCGCGATAGCGAGGCGTTCCGGCCGCGCCAGGCCATTGGCATGTTCCTGCATCGTGCCATGCCAGAGCGCTGCCTCGATTTCTTCGACCGTCAGGCGGCCGAGCTGCGCGCGCGTCGGCGCGAGCACGCCGAGGTCATGACAGCCCTGGCAGCGTTCGGCGAACAGGGCGGCGGCGTCGGGTGGTCCGTCGGCGGCGAGTGCGCGGGTGAGCAGGAGCAGGGCAAGCAGCGGCACCAACCGGGTCATGGCACGTCTCCACGGTGAGCGGGCAAGCTAGCACCTAGTGCGGTCCCGCGCCATACATCGGTATTGTTCTCAAGGCCCGTTGGCGGTGGGCTCCGGAATTGACGCGGAAGCTGCCTGTTCTGGCGCCTCGCGATGAAGAAGACCCCCGGCCGGCGGCGCATTGCACGCCGCCGACCGGGGGCGGCAGCGTCACGGGGGAACCCGTGTCACTGCCGGGCGGTTTGCCGCATCAGATGTCGAAGCGGTCGAGCATCATCACCTTGGTCCAGGCATCGACGAAGTCGTTGACGAATTTCTCGTCGCCGTCCGCCTGGGCGTAGACCTCGGCGACGGCACGCAGCTCGGCATTGGAACCGAAGATCAGGTCGACCGGGGTCGCCGTCCACTTCAGCTTGCCGCTCGCGCGGTCGTGACCTTCGTAGATGCCGTCCTGCTTGGCCTTGGTCCACTTCGTCGACATGTCGAGCAGGTTGACGAAGAAGTCGTTGGTCAGCTGGCCGGGACGCGAGGTGAGCACGCCGTGCCTGGCGCCGCCGGTGTTGGCATCGAGTGCGCGCAGGCCGCCGACGAGAACCGTCATTTCAGGCACGGTCAGCGTGAGCAGGTCGGCACGATCGACGAGCGCTTCGGTCGGCGGCAGGTACGACGCTTCGCTGTAGTAGTTGCGGAAGCCGTCGGCCTTCGGTTCCAGCACGGCGAAGGACGCGACGTCGGTCTGCTCGGCGGTGGCGTCGGTGCGACCCGGCGTGAACGGCACGTCGACATCGTAGCCGGCATCTTTCGCCGCCTTCTCGACCGCGGTCGAACCGGCCAGCACGATGAGGTCGGCGAGCGAGATCCTGCGCGCCCCGTTCTTGTTGAACGCCTGCTGAATCTGCTCGAGCTTGCCGATTACCTTGGCGACTTCCTGCGGGTCGTTGACCGGCCAGTCCTTCTGCGGCGCGAGCCGCAGGCGCGCACCGTTGGCACCGCCGCGCATGTCGCTGCCGCGGTAGCTCGCGGCCGACGCCCAGGCGGTCCGCACCAGCTGCGGCACGCTCAGGCCGGAGTCGAGGATCTGCGCCTTCAGCTTGGCGACGTCGCCATCGTTGACCGTCTGGTAGTCGATTGCCGGAAGCGGGTCCTGCCACAGCAGCGCTTCTTCCGGCACGTCACCGCCGAGGTAACGCGCGGTCGGTCCCATGTCACGATGGGTGAGCTTGAACCAGGCCTTGGCGAAGGCCAGTTCGAACTCTTCCGGGTTCTCGAGGAAGCGCTTGGAGATCTCGCGGTACTTCGGATCTTCCTTCAGCGACAGGTCGGTCGTCAGCATGATGGGGGCATGACGCAGACCTTCGACGTGCGCATCGGCGACGGTGTTGGCGGCCTGGCCGTTGGCGGGAATCCACTGGATGGCGCCGGCCGAGCTGCGCGTCTGCTCCCATTCGAAGTTGAACAGGTTCTGCAGGTACATCATCGTCCAGCGCGTCGGCGCTGCGGTCCAGGCACCTTCGAGGCCGCTGGTGACGGTGTCCTCGGCATTGCCCTTGCCGCACTTGCTGATCCAGCCGAGACCCTGTTCCTCGATGTCGGCAGCGGCCGGCTCCGCACCGACGCAGTCCTTGGGCGCGTGGGCGCCGTGCACCTTGCCGAAGGTGTGGCCGCCGGCAATGAGGGCGACGGTTTCCTCGTCGCTCATGGCCATCTGGCCGAAGCTCGTGCGGATGCGCTCGGCCGCGGCGAGCGGATCGCCGCTGCCGTTCGGGCCTTCGGGATTGACGTAAATGAGACCCATGGTGGTGGCCGCGAGCGGATTCTCGAGCTTGCCGCCCGAGTGGAAGCGGTCGCTGCCGAGCATGTCGCCTTCCGGTCCCCAGTAGACGAGATCCGGCTCCCAGTCGTCTTCGCGGCCGTAGGCGAAGCCGAAGGTCTTGAAGCCCATGTCTTCCATGGCGATGGTACCGGCGAGCACGATGAGGTCGGCCCACGAGACGTTGCGGCCATACTTCTGCTTGAGCGGCCAGAGCAGGCGGCGCGCCTTGTCGAGGTTGGCGTTGTCCGGCCAGCTGTTCAGCGGATCGAAGCGCTGCTGACCACCGCCGGCGCCGCCACGTCCATCGGCCACCCGGTAGGTGCCGGCGGCGTGCCAGGACAGTCGCACGAACAGCGGCCCGTAGTGACCCCAGTCCGCCGGCCACCAGTCCTTCGACTCTTTCATCAGGGCCTTGAGATCGGCTTCGAGCGCCTCGTGATCGAGCTTGGCGAAGGCCTCGGCGTAGTCGAAGTCCTCGCCGTACGGGTTCGAGGCCGGGTCGTGATCGCGCAAGGCGGTGAGATCGAGCATGTCGGGCCACCAGAACTGGTTCGACCTGGCCTTGCTGCCGTGCGCGGCGGCCATGTCTTCGGCGCTGGCGGCGCCCGACATCATCAATGGCGTGGCAGCCACGACGGCTGCGCTGACGATGGATACGAGTTTTCGACGCATGTTCATCCCCTTCGAGAGCGACGGTTGATTGACCGCTGAATAGGCTCGAACATCATTTAGACTGATTCCAATCGTAATTTTCTATAGCGTCGATTGAGCGTATCGATGGGGTGGCAGCGGATGACCGTGCCGCGACGCACGGTGAGGCGTCCAGCGGGCGTCGTTGGCCCGGCGGCTACGTGGGCGAAGGCGACGTGAACGGGTCGGTGGCACGGGGTCGCCGGCAGCGGCGCTGTCCAGCGTGGACCGCGCGCAGGTGCGTCCCGCTGCTCAGACGAGGAGGCCGCCGCCGTCGACGACGAGATTGATGCCCGTGACGTAGCCGTTGGTCATCAGGAACATGAGCGCGTGGGCAATCTCTTCCGGCCGCCCGACCCGCTTCACGGGAAGCTTCTCGCCGGCCGCCGCGAGGACCGCGTCACGCTGGTCGCCGAGCAGCTCGTCGAACAGCGCCGTGTCGACGTATCCGGGGGTGATGGTGTTGACGCGGATCGGCGCGAGATCGAGCGCGAGCGCGCGGGCGAACGCGTCGACGGCGCCACAGGAGGCGGAGGCGACGGCCGCACCCGGTAACGGCCGCCGCCCGGCGGTGCCCGACATGAACGTGATCGAGCCGCCGGCCGGCATGCGGGGTGCGGCATACTTGGCCGCGTGGAGAGCGCCCCAGAAGCGCGTGTCGAGGGCGGGACGCAGCGCGTCACTCGCCGGCTCCAGTTTCGCATCGAGCACGAGTTGCCCCGCGGTGACGAAGACATGGTGGACTTCGCCGAGTTCGTCGAACAGCGTCCGGGTGCCCGCCTCGTCGGTCGCGTCCAGGCGCACCGTGCGCGCAGCCTCGCCGAGCACCGCCGCCGCGCGTTCGAGCCTGGCGGCGTCGCGGCCGGTGACGACGACCCGCGCGCCGTGCGCTTGCGCGGCCACCGCCGTCGCCAGGCCGATGCCCGAACTGCCGCCCAGCACGACGACGGTCTGGTTCTCGAGTGACATAGCTGCCTCCTTCGGGATTTCGTCGGCTCGTCGAGGCTCTCGTGAGCCCGAATCCATCGCGACGCAACCGATTAGACCGGATTGCGACGCGACGTGCAGCTCGCCCGGCCGGGCCGCACCCGATGCCGGAGGACGAGGCGCCATCGAACGGCTGGCAGCCGGCTGAATCCGGAGCTCGGCGATCGCCGGCTTCAGGCAGATCCTGCGTCCGCAAAATGACGGCGGAAGAATCCCGCCGTCCATCGCGCCACGCGGGCGTAATCCAGATCGGCGGTCAGTGTCGCTGCGGCCTGCTCGGCGATCGGTGCCGGGATCACGGAGCCGCCGTATGCCTCGAGCAAGCGGGCCACGAAATCCGCGCTGAACTCGGGGTGGAACTGCACGCTGCGCACCGCCGGTGCGTGCTCGATGATACCGATCGGGCAGGTCGGGGAGCTGCCGAGTACGCGCGCGCCTGCCGGCAGATCGAAAACCTGGTCCTGGTGCATGACGAGAACCTGCAATCGCCCGCTGTTCTCGATGGGCTCGCTGAGTTGGTACGCCTGGACGCCGCAGCTCCAACCCGCCGCGGCTTTGCGCGCGGCGCCACCCAGAGCCTGGGCGAGCAGCTGGTGGCCGAAGCAGATGCCGAACTGGGGTGTCCCCGCGGCAGTGAGTTCGCGGACGCGTTGCAAGAGGGGTGCAATCCAGGGCACCTCGTCATAGACGCCGTGGCGCGAGCCGGAGTAGACTAGGCCGTCGAATTCTTCCACGGCGGGAAGCGCGGCCCCCCGCACGGTCGCCACGACACGGTACTCGACGTCGGGCAGCGCCGGTTGCAGCCAGTCGATGATCATCTGTGCGTAGCCGGGGTAACGATTCGCGAGTCCGGGCGGCGGCAGGCCGAGCTCGAGTACACCGATGACACGACGCGGAGCGGGCATGAGTCAGTCTCCTTGCGTACCAGTGGAGCGCCGCGGGTCATCCACGCGTCTTGCGCACGATGGTGCCGATGTCGACGCCGAGCGCACGCGCTGCGGCGCGTTTGCTGCCGTGGCGCAGAATGGCGGCTTCGATCAGCAGCCGCTCGTAGTCCCGGACCTGCTCGCGTAGCGAAGACCCGGATGGCGCCCCGGCTTCCACGTCGCTCCCTGTCGAGGCGGACGCATCCGCCGCCGGGGCGGCGTCGGGCACGATGCTGACGGCGGACGGAACGTGCTCCGGCTCGGCGATGTCGCCCGCGACGACCGAGAGGTGCTGTACCACGTTGTGCAGTTCCCGGATGTTGCCCGGAAACGGGTAGGTGAGCAGCGCGGCGCGGCATGC
Source organism: Gammaproteobacteria bacterium (assembly GCA_030429865.1). Classification (GTDB taxonomy): domain Bacteria; phylum Pseudomonadota; class Gammaproteobacteria; genus JACKNG01. The sequence goes on from JAUIFX010000063.1 coordinate 20,125, forward strand.
CGGCGACAGCCGCAGTTTGGGTGAGCGAACGCGGTTCGCGGCGTTGAGGAAATGATCGACGAGGTGTGCCTTCAACCCGGGCTGGGCGCGGAGCGGCGGTATGTCGAGCACGAACACCGCGAGGCGATAGTAGAGATCCCGCCGGAACAGGCCCTCACCGATGAGCTGCCCGAGATCGCGATTGGTGGCCGCGACGATGCGTACGTCGGCGCGCCGCGCGCTGCGCGCACCGACACGCTGCACGAGTCCGTCCTCGAGGAACTTGAGCAGCTTGGCCTGCAAGGTCAGTGGAATCTCGCCGACTTCGTCGAGGAACAGGGTGCCGCCATCGGCTGCCTCGATGAGGCCGCGATTGCCGCTCGCGAGCGCGCCGGTGAACGCACCGCGCTCGTAGCCGAACATCTCCGATTCGAACAGGCTCTCGGGAATCGCGCCGCAGTTGACGTGCACGAAGGGTTCGCCCGGCATGCCCACGGCGCGGTGCAGGTGGCGCGCCAGCTCGGTCTTGCCGGAACCGGATTCACCGACCAGCAGGACTCTCGCGCCCTGGCGCAGCGCCCGCTCGCCATGCAGCAGCGCCGTGTCGAGCGCGGGAGCGACGCGGCGTTGCGCCTCGAAATCGGGCATGCCTGCGCGGTCGGAGAGAAACTTGAAGACCTTGGCCTCGCGCTCTCCCGCGAGGCTTCGCCGCGTGTGGTCGAGCAACTTCAGGTCGCGGAGCACGATGACGAGTCCCGGCCGCGCGTCACCCGCGACCGGCCATGGCCGCTCTGCCGCGAGAACCGTGCGTCCGGCTTCCGCCATCAGGATGCGATCCCGGCGCCGCGGTGACTTGGCTGTATCACCTCGGAGCGCCCAGTCCAGCGACGAGCTGCCCAGGGTCGCGTCGAGGGGCTTGCCGACGGCGTCTTCGCCGAGGCCCGTCATCTCGCGCGCCCGGCGATTGAGCGCGCGCAAGGTCAGTGCCGCATCGAAAATCAGTACGCCATCATCCAGCACATCGAGAAAGTCGCCGAACTCCGGCGCCGTGCTCAGCGCGGCGATCACGTCGAGCGGAGGCTGCAGGCGATCGGGATGCTCGTCCGGCATGGTCGTGACGGTCAGCGTGCGCGGCGTGTCGAGCGCCCCGGGGTGTCTTCCTCGTGCGGCGCATCGTTGTGGCACGGGCGGTCCGCGCGCAGCACCAGCACGTAGCGTCCCGCGCCGCTCTCGTCGTCGCAGCCGGCCACGTGCGCGGCACAGTCGAGCAGGTGGCGTCCCGGCATGTGGATCCGCGCCGTGACGTCGATGCCCGGCGTACCGCGGCCGAGCCGGTCGGCGCGTTCGGCAATCTCGCGCCAGTTGTCCACCAGCCGGGACACCGGCCGGCCGAGGACGTCGTCCACCGGCCAGCCGAGCTGCCAGGCGAGTGCCGGGCCGACTGCGTCGACAACGCCATCGGCGTCGATCAACAGCACCGGGTCGGGCAACGCGCCGAGCACGTTCGCCAGCGTCGCCACGCGCGCTTCGAGTACCCGCTCGCGGCTGAGCTGCGGGCTCAGGTTGCGCACTGCGCCGAGCATGCGGTAGAGCAGTCCGCCCTCGATATGGCCACGCACGTCGTTTTCCATCGCCACGTGGCGCCCGGCATAGTCGCGATCGAGCGACCTGACACCGTCGACGTGAAAATTCGAGCGCAGCAAGGTCCGCACGAAGTCTTCGTTGTCGGGATTGCGGGCGAAGAAGAAACGTACTTTCTGCGCGTTGAAGTCGAGCTTGTCGGGCAGCCCGTAGAGGCGTGACATGGCGGGATTGCACATGCGCCAGATGCATGCGTTCTCGAATACCTGGCGAATGACTTCGTGCTCGGGGGCCGTCAGGTCGACGGGCTCGACGAACTCGATGCACCACAGCGCATCACGCGAGGCATCGACGAATTCGCGCAGCAGCGCGTTTTCTTCGGTGAGCGCGGCAAGGCGTTCATGGTCGTCGCGGTGCATGCGTCGATGCGTCCCTATCCGGCCAGGAAGGCATCGAGGCCCGGTGTGCGGTAACCGTCCTCTCGCCACAAGATCGGAAAGTAGTTCTCGTCCATCACGTCGTCGTCGAGCCGCTTGTAGCGGCCGTAGACGCGTCCCGTCCCCTCGCCGAGGTGGCGCGGGTCGAAGCGCACGCCGTCCGGCATGGCATGCAGGACCACCGAGCGCCGCGGCCGCGCGCTGTCGTTGCATCCCGAGCCGTGCCAGGTCCAGCCGTGGTGAAACGAGCCACCGCCGGCCGGAACCTCGACGTAGACGATCTCCGGCTCCACGCCCTCTCGCGCCGCGGCCTCGAGCATCGCGCGGCGATAATCGGCCGGGCCGTGAAACTCGCCTTCGGGCATCGAATGCCGCCACCGATGGGATCCGCGTACGAATTCGACCGTGCCACCGCTCGCGCTGGTGTCGTCCAGCGCCATCCAGCAACTGAGCAGTTCGGGCGGAGAATACCAGCTGAGGTAGGCACTGTCCTGATGATAGCCGAGCGGCCGGGTTCCCGGCGGCTTCCACAGGATGTTGTCGATCATGACCCGCGCGCCCGGCCAGCGTCCGAGGGTGGCGACGGCGCGCGCGATGTCGGCGCGCAGTACCGTCGCCGCCACGGTTCGATCGGCCTTCCAGCCGTTGCAGATCTGGCGCGTCAGGCTGGGGTCGCCCCAGGCTTCCTGCCAGTTCACCTCGTCCGGCGTGATGCCGGTCTCGAACTCGCCGCGGAACAGGCGCTCCATCGCGACTTGCAGGTCACTGACGGCGCGCTCGTCGATGAGGCGCTCGACGACGAGAAAGCCGTCTTCCTCGAACCGGGCGATTTGATCAGGGCTGAGTTCAATCATCGTCGGGTTTCTTCTCCGGGCGCGTGCTCAGGGCAGGCAGTCGAGATAGGTCTTGACGTCCCAGTCGGAGGTCTGCCAGATGAAGCGGTTCCATTCGTCACGCTTGTACTCGTCGTAGACGCGGTAAAGCGCGCCGGGCAGGGCACTGCGGATGACGGCGTCGTCAGCGAGCGCGTCGAGCGCGTCGCGCAGCGTCGTCGGGATGCGCCGCACGGCTTCGCCCGCGGCGACCACTTCGGCGAAGTTGCGATGTTCGGGCGGGCCCGGCTCCAGTTTATCGCG
>JAUIFX010000064.1 GCA_030429865.1 Gammaproteobacteria bacterium
CCACCGTCGCCGACGACCAGCTGTTGTCCCGTGGTCCAGCTCGAACCCTCGCCCGTCACGACAACGGTGCCGGTGCTGCCCGCCACGCCGCCGATGAAGCTGTTGAGCACCGACGCACTGGCGCCGGCTTCGACGTTCAGGGAACCCGTGCCAAAGTCACCGACGACCAGCTGTTGTCCCGTGGTCCAGCTCGAACCCGCGCCGGTCACGACGACGGTGCCGGTGCTGCCCGCCACGCCGCCGATGAAGCTGTTGAGCGCCGACGCACTGGCGCCGGCTTCGACGTTCAGGGAACCCGTGCCCAAGTCACCGACGACCAGCTTTTGTCCCGTGGTCCAGTCCGACCCGGCGCCGGTCACGGTCACGGTCCCATTACCCGAGGCCAGTGCCCCGACGGTGCCATTCACACTCGTGACAACGCCGCCGGCGGCGATGGTGAGATTGCCAGCGGCGCCGTTGCCAACGGTAAGGAGGCCAGCGTTATCCCAGCGCGAGCCGGCGCCGGTCACGGTGGCGGTGCTGGTGCCGGCGCTGCCGTCGCCGATGATCGCCGCGGTGCCGTTGATGAAGCCGCCGTCGGTGACGAACAGCCGGCCGAGCGCCCCCAGGCCGACGCGGAGCGTACCGCTCAGCTCCCAGGTCGAGCCGGCGCCGTTGACGCTCGCCGAGCCAACGGCGGTGCTGCCGCCGATGAAGGCCGAGCCGACCACCGCGCCGCTGCTCTCGACGCGGCCGCCGGCATTGACGGCCAGGCGGCCGTTGCCGTCGTCGCCGGCCACGATCGACTGTGCCACGCGCCACAGTGAACCCGTGCCGGTGACAAAGACGCTCGCACCGGGCAGGTTTCCGGTGCCGGCGATACGCCCGGAGCCGAGCGTGCGCAGCTCGCTGCCGGCGACGACCTCGAGCGTGCCACGGTTGCCCTCGCCGTTGACGACGGTGTCCTGGCCGGTGCGCAGAATCAGCGGCGTGGTGCCGGTGGCGCCGAGCGTGAAGCTGCCGAGGTCGACGATGAGCGCGTCGGTGAGCGCGTAGGTGCGATTGCCGTCGCTGCTGTAGACCGGCAAGCCGAACGATCGCAGCGTCGCGGTGCCGGTCACGCGCAGGTTGCGGTTGGTGACCACCGGCCCGCTCGCGCCGGTCAGCGCCGACCAGAAGCCGGCGACGTTGTCGTCCCAGACCAGCGTGTCGCTGCCGCCGGCGAGGATCGCGTCGTCGCCGTTGAGCGGCGGCGAGCCCGCATCCCAGCAGCTGCCGATATCGAAAAAGCCGTCGCCGCAGCCGCCGACCCAGGTGAAGGTGGCGGCGTGGCTGGCGGGCGCCGTCGCGCCCGCGGTCAAGAGGGCGGCGAGGACGGGGAGGCGGGCGCTTGCGCGGCGAGTGGTGCGGGACATCGTGAACCCTTCTTGGTCGGTTCGGTCTGCATGGGCGCACGTGCTCCGCACCGCGTAAGACGCGTTCAGGATCCGCACACGGTTGAGTTGCCAAGCAGAGTACCCTGAACGGGTGAAAACGTCACGGCGCCAATTGAGCCGTCACCATCGCCCGTCCCGGCGGTGGGCTGGCTGGACGCCGTGGGTCGCCGGATCCCTCGGCGGGTGTTGCAGGTGGGTGCGCGCCGGCGGCGAGCCCACCGCGGCTCAGCGATTCGAATCGCGCTCCCAGGTGCCGGAACGTCCGCCCGATTTGTGCTCGAGGGCGACCTCGCGGATGACCATGCCGCGATCGACCGCCTTGCACATGTCGTAAATCGTCAGTAGTGCCACCTGGGCGGCATTGAGCGCCTCGATCTCGACGCCGGTCTGGCCGTGTGTCTCCGCGCTCGCCCGCACACGTACTGCGGATGCATCGGCATCGGGCTCGAGTTCGACCTCGACCCGGGTCAGCGCGATCGGGTGGCACAGCGGCACGAGGTCGGGCGTGCGCTTGGCGGCCATGATGCCGGCGATGCGCGCAACGGCCAGCACGTCGCCTTTCTTGTGCCCGCCGCTGACGATGAGTTCGAGCGTAGCGGGCTGCATGGTGATGTGGCCCGTGGCGACGGCGCGGCGGTGCGTGGCCGGCTTGTCGCCGACGTCGACCATGCGCGCGTTGCCCGCGGCATCGAGGTGGGTCAGTTGCGTCATGCGTGGATCCTGAAGGCGGCGCGGTGCTGGGTTAGACTAAGCGCATGTTTCCCGCCCAAAGCCGCGGAAAGTTCAAGGGATTTATGTCGATCAAGGTTCGATTCTTTGCCAGTCTAGCCGAGCGTGTCGGCCGCCGCGAGGCCGAGTGCGCGCACGTCGAAGGGCTCACCGTCGCCGACGTGTGGCGCGAGGTCACCGGTCAGGACGCCATGCCGGACGAAGTGCTGTGCGCGGTCAACCACGCCTACAGCGAACAGGCCACGCCGCTCGCCGAGAACGACGAGGTCGCGTATTTCCCTCCCGTGACGGGCGGCTGACGATGCGCGTACACATCAGTCCGCAGCCGTTCGATCCGCTCGACGAGCTGCGCCGTTACGAGGACGCGCTGGGCGAGCGCCGGCGCGCGATCGGCGCGGCGGCGACGTTCGTCGGCACGATGCGTGATTTCAACGAGGGCGCGGCAGTCGAGTCGATGGTCCTCGAACATTATCCCGAGATGACGCAGAAGCATCTCGAGCGCATCGTCAGCACTGCCGTCGAACGTTGGGCACTGGACGATGCGCTCGTCGTGCATCGCGTCGGTGAAGTGCGGCCGGGCGATGCCATCGTACTGGTCGCGGTGTGGTCGGCGCACCGCGCGCATGCCTTCGAATCCTGCCGCTTCATCATGGAGGATCTCAAGTCGAGCGCGCCGTTCTGGAAACAGGAGCGCACGCGCGACGGCGGCGCGCGCTGGGTGGCCAACAACACGCCCGGTAGCAGCGATGAATTTGCCACTTGAAGAGGAAGTGTGACGCCATGCACGTGAGGGTACTGGGCTCCGCCGCCGGCGGCGGCTATCCGCAGTGGAACTGCAATCATCCGAACAGCGCCAGGGCGCGCGCCGGCGATCCCGCCGCGCCGCGCCGCACGCAGTCCTCGATCGCAGTCAGCGCCGACGGCCAGGACTGGATCCTGTTCAACGCTTCGCCCGACCTGCGCCAGCAGATCACCGACAACGACATCCTGCATCCGCGCACTGGCCTGCGCGACAGCCCGATCAAGGCCGTCGTGCTGACCAACGCGGACGTCGATCACGTCGCCGGGCTGCTCAACCTGCGCGAATCACAACCGCTGAACATCTACGGTACGCAGCGCGTGCTCTCGGTGCTGGCCGCGAACTCGATTTTCAACGTGCTCAACCCGGAGTTCGTCAAGCGCCTGCCGCTTACCCTGGAGACGCCGTGCGCGATCGCGCGGCCGGACGGCAGCGCCACCGGCGTCACCGTGACCCCGTTCGCCGTGCCCGGCAAGGTCGCACTGTGGCTCGAGGACCAGTCTGCGGGCGAGAATTTCGGCACGGTGGACGAGGACACCATCGCACTCGAAGTCGGTACCGATGCCGGCGCGCGGTTCTTCTACCTGCCGGCCTGCGCGCGCATGACCGAAGCGCTGGCGGAGCGCATCCGCGGCGCGGCGCTGGTGTTCTTCGACGGCACGCTGTGGCGCGACGACGAAATGGTGCGCGACGGGGTCGGCGTCAAGACCGGCCGGCGCATGGGGCACATGAGCGTGTCGGGCGAGGACGGCACCATCGCCGCGCTCGCCGGCCTCGACATCCGGCGCAAGGTGTTCATCCACATCAACACCACCAACCCGATCCTCATCGCGGACACGCCCGAGCGGCGCGCAGTGGAGGAAGCCGGCTGGGAAGTCTCCTACGACGGTATGGCGCTGGAGCTTTGAGCCTCACAACCGGCCGAGGAACGGCTGTACGACGACCTCGTCACCGGCGCTGATGCCGTCGTTGTCGACGGGGAGCACGATGAAACAGTCGGCGCGCGACATCGAGTGCAGGATCCCCGAGCCCTGGTCGCCGGTCGGTGTCACCTCGAGCTGGCCGTCGGCGCCGCGGCCGAGGATGCCGCGCTGGAATTCCATGCGCCCCGGGCGCTTCTTCAAGGCCGTCGTCGCGCGCGCGCGGATCTCGAGCGCGACCTGCTGACGCCCGCCCGCCATGCGGCGCAGCGCCGGTGCGACGAACTGGCTGAACGTCACCATGACCGAAACGGGGTTGCCGGGCAGGCCGAAGAAGCGCGCCTGGCCGAGGCTGCCGAAGGCGAGCGGGCGGCCGGGTTTCATCGCGACCTTCCAGAAACGTACTTCGCCGATCGCGGCGAGCACTTCCTTGATGTAATCGGCTTCGCCGACCGAGACGCCGCCCGAGGTGATGACGAGGTCGGCCAGCTCCGCCGCTTCGCGCAGCGCGGCCTCGACCGCGTCGCGGCGGTCCCGCACCACGCCCATGTCGATGATCTCGGCGCCCATCGCGTGGAGCATGCCGTAGAGCGTGTAGCGGTTGCTGTCGTAGATGTCGCCGGCGCCGAGCGGTTCGCCGATCGAGCGCAGCTCGTCGCCGGTCGAGAAGTAGGCGACGCGCACGCGCCGGCAGACGCTGACTTCGCCGATGCCGAGCGAGGCGACGAGTCCGAGCTCGGCGGGGCCGATCACGTGGCCCTGGTCGAGCACGCGGTCACCGCGCGCGAGATCTTCGCCCGCGGCGCGTACGTTCTGCCCACGCTTGTGCCCGCCATCGAGTTCGATGACGTCGCCCTCGCGCCGGACGTGTTCCTGCATGACCACCGTGTCGGCGCCAGCGGGCATGGCGGCCCCGGTCATGATGCGTACCGCGCTGCCGGCTGCGACCGGCACGCCGCAGGGCTTGCCGGCGAACGCGCTGCCGATGACGTCGAGGCGCGTGGTGCCGGTGGCCGGCAGGTCGGCGGCGCGTACCGCGTAGCCGTCCATCGCCGAGTTGGTGTGCTGGGGCACGTCGACGGGCGAGTCGATGGGCTCGGCGAGAACGCGGCCGAGCGCCGCGCGCAGGTGGAGGCGTTCGACGCCGCGAACCACCGGCACGTGCTCGAGGATACGCGCCAGGGCCTCGTCGGCGCTCAGCGAGGCGCTGTCGAAGTCGTCGTCGCAGCTGGGATCGCGTTTGAGCATGGCGCCATTATGCGGACGCGCCGTCGCGCTGCAAGCGGCCGGTGCGTGCCGCGTGGCCGGCGACGAACGACGCGATGGCCGGCACGTCGGTCAGCGCGAAGACCGGGATGTGCGCCGCCGGCAGCGGCTCGGCATCGCTCGCGAGCGCAATGACCGATGCATCTTCGTGGCACTGCAGCGCGGCGCCGCGGGCCGCGCGGTGGATTTCGAGGCGCGGCATGGCGGTGCGGCGGAAACCCTCGACGAGCACCAGGTCGAGGCGCGTGAGATCCATCGACAGGACGAGCTCGGCGAGCGGCGTGTCGCTGTCGTCGCCGTGCTCGGTCATCAGTACCCAGCGGCCGGCGCCCGAGAGCATGACCTGGTTGGCGCCGGCCTCGCGCAGCAGGTGACTGTCTTTGCCCGGGCGGTCGACGTCGAACGCATGGTGACTGTGCTTGACGCAGCCCACGCGCAGACCATGCGTGCGCAGCGCCGGGAGCAGCGCTGTCAGCAGCGTGGTCTTGCCACTGCCGCTGCTCGCGATGACGCCGAGCAGGGGGACGCCGCCGACCTGTTCGAGCATCGCCGGCGGCTCAGCGATCATCGCCGAGACGGCGCGCCGCCGCGGCGAGCTCGTCGGGCGTGTTGATGTTCATGAAGGCCTCGGCGTCGTCGAAGACGACTTCGACCAGCCGATGCTGGCGCAGCCAGGTATCGATCTTGCGGCCGCCGGCATCGAGATAGGCCGCCAGCGCATCGGCGAGCCCCACGTCGTAGAGCGCGAACACCGGCTGCAGGCGCCCACCGGTGACGACGACCGCGATCTCGCCCGCAGCGGCGTGCAGCGCGTCGTGCAGGCGGGCAGCCAGGTCGGTGGGCAGGAACGGGCTGTCGCAGGCCGCGGTCACGACGTAGTGCGTCTCCGCGCGCCGCAGCGCGCCGAGGACACCGGCGAGCGGGCCGGCATAGTCCTCGCGCGCATCGTCGAACACCGGTACGCCGAAGTCGCGGTAGGTCGCGAGATTGCGGTTGGCGCTGATCAGCATGGCATCGACCTGGGGGCGCAGCCGTGCCAGGCAGCGCGCGGCGAGCGGCTCGCCGGCGAGTTCGACGAGGCCCTTGTCGGCGCCGCCGAGGCGTCGGCCTTCGCCGCCGGCGAGGATGCAGCCGGTGATGTCGGCAGGGTGCGCCACGGCTCAGCGCGGTTCGGTCGTGACGCCGTCGCGGCGCAGCGGGATGACGTCCGCACCGCCCGGCAACGGGGCGTCGACGAGCCGGCCGGCGGCGAGTTCGAGACGCTGATCGCACAGCGCTTCGAGCGGCGCGTGATCGTGGGTGGCGAAGACCACGCTCGAACCGGCACGGCGCAGGTCGGCGATCATGGTGTGGGTCCGGCGCCGGCTGTCGGCGTCCATGTTGGCGGTGATCTCGTCGAGCAACAGCAGGCTCGGGGCGAGGATGCGTGCGCGGGTCAGGGCCACGCGCTGTTTCTCGCCGGTCGAGAGCTGGCGCGCCGGGCGATGCACGAGATGGCCGAGTTCCGCCCAGGCGAGCATGTCGCGGATCTCGATGCGCTGCTGCGCGCTGTCGCGCCCGCGCTGCTTGAGTCCGTAGGCGATGTTCTCTTCGACCGTGCCGTCGAACATGTAGGGGCTCTGGTGCAGGTAGACGTGGCGACCCCGGCAGAAGCGCGCGGCGGCGCGCGGCGCCATCGTGCTGCCGAGGCAGGTGAACTCGCCGCGTGCCGCGACCAGCAGCCCGGCCAGGATCTTCAGCAGGGTGGTCTTGCCGGAACCGTTGTCACCGACCAGCAGGATCGCTTCGCCGCGCGCGATGCGCAGCTGTGCGACGTCGAGCACGCGGCGGCCGCCGAAGGCGAACTCGAGCCCGCGCACGGTGAGCAGTGGTTGTGCGTTGTCCTGGCTCATCGACTTACCTCGCCCGAGCCCTGCGCATACCCGAGGCCGAAGTTCAGCGCGAGCGCGAAGGCCAGCAGCACGATGCCGAGCGCAATGCCCTGGGCGAATTCCCCCTTGCTCGTTTCGAGCGCGATCGCGGTGGGGATATTGCGCGTGTGGTAGAGGATGTTGCCGCCGACCATCATCGAGCAGCCGACCTCGGCGATGATGCGGCCGAACGCGGCGATGACGGCAGCGAGCAGGCCGAAGCGTACTTCGTACATGACCGTGCACATCGCGCGCCAGCGATTGGCGCCGAGCGTGAGTGCCGTCTCCCAGGCGCGCTGGTCGCCGGACTGCAACGCCGCGTGGGCCATCGCGATGAGCAGCGGCAGGCACAGCAGGACCTGGCCGATGATCATCGCCCACTGGGTGAACAGCAGGTGCAGCGCGCCGAGTGGCCCGCTGCGCGAAAGCAGCAGGTACACGGTCAGCCCGACGACCACGGCGGGCACGGCCATCAGCGTATTGACTGTGGTGACGAGCGTGCGGCGTCCCGGGAAGCGCAGGTAGGCGAGCGCGAAGGCGCCGAGCAGCGCGAGCGGGGTGGCGATCGCGATCGCGCGCAGGGAGACGGAGAACGACACGCCGATGATCGACCACAGCACGCCGTCGCCGCTGGCCAGCAGCTGCAGGGCCTGGTGACTGGCTTCAGTGAGTTCGTTCACGCTGCTCGGGGGCGCCTCGGAGCGCGGGACTGTGCACGGTTTCGACGCGGCAAACGGCCTTGCGGGGGCGGCGCGATGGAGGCTGCCGGCGTGCGCCTGCCCTCGTTACCGGGCGGGCTGCGCCGTTCGCCACGCGGCATGTCGCGCGCCGCCCGCGTGCACCGCGGCATGGTCCAGCCGGCGCGCTCGCGTCGGGACTAAAGTACCGGCACGAACAAGGGCTGTCCATCGATGCGGAAGTCGCGGATGAGCTGCCTGGCCCGCGGTGAGCGCAACCAGGCGTTCAGCGCCTGCGCGCCGCCGACGTTCATGTGCGGGTGCAGCGCAGGGTTGGCCGACAGCACGCTGTACTGGTTGAACAGCTTGTCGCTGCCCTGGAAGAGCAGCGTAAGCGGCAGGCGCGCGTGGAACGCCAGCCAGGTGCCGCGATCGCTCAGGGTGTAGGCATCGAGTTCGCCCGCCATCTGCAGCGTGCGGCCCATGCCCTGGCCGGTTTCGCGGTACCAGCTACCCGCGGGCTCGACGGCGATCGCGGCCCACAGTTCGCGCTCGCGCACGTGGGTGCCGGAACGATCGCCGCGTGACAGGAACGGTGCCAGGCCGCGCGCGAGGGCGCGGAAGACCGACTCGATGTCGTCGGCCGTGCCGATCCCCGCGGGATCCGCCGGCGGTCCGACGATGACGAAATCGTTGTACATGACCGGGTGGTGGTCGACGGCGCGGCCGGCGGCGACGAACTCGGCCTCGAGCTGGTGCGAGTGGGTCAGTGCGATATCGACATCACCGCGTGCGAGCAGTTCGAGCGCACGCCCGGTGCCGACCGCGATGACCTTGACGTCGTAGCCATGCTCGGCCTCGAAAGCGGGCACGAGGTAGGCAATGAGGCCGGAATTGTCGGTCGTCGTGGTGGTGACGAGACGCAGTTCACGCGTGTCGGCGGCGGCGGGTGCTACCGGCACGAGCAGTGTCAGCAGCACGGCAAGGCAGCGCCGCGCCGCCGCGCGAATGGCTCTAGCCATCGGGTACGTCGGGCTCAGCCGCCGGTATGGCTCATGTGACGGAAGATCAGCGGCTGTTCGCGCAGATTGAAATCGTGCCCGTGAGGCTTGATGTCCATGCTGTCGACGATGGCCTGCTTGAGGCGGTCCATGTCGCCGGGATGGGAGCGCAGGATGTGCTTGAGGTCGACCGAGTGTTCCTGGCCGAGGCACAGCAGCAGGCGTCCCTCCGCGGTCAGCCGCACGCGGTTGCAGTCGCCGCAGAAATTATGGCTGTGGGGCGAGATGAAACCGATGCGGACGTCCGAATCGGGCATGCGGAAATACTTCGACGGCCCGCCGGTGCTCTCGGTCGTCGGCACCAGCGGGTAGCGCCGCTCGATATCGGCGCGGATGTCGTCGCTCGAATAGTAGGCCTCGGCGCGGTCGTGGTCGCCGATGACGCCGAGCGGCATTTCCTCGATGAACGCGAGGTCGAGACCGCGCTCGCGGGCGAACTCGACCAGCGGCAGGACCTCGTCCTCGTTGCGGTTGCGCAGAATGACGGTATTGAGCTTGATGCGTTCGAAACCCGCCGCCTGCGCGGCGTCGATGCCGGCGAGCACGCGCTCGAGGTCGCCGACGCGCGTGATGCGGCGGAAGCGCTCCGGGTCGAGCGAGTCGAGACTGATGTTGATGCGGCGCACGCCGGCAGCGCGCAGCGGCGCGGCGAGCTTGGTGAGCTGCGAGCCGTTGCTCGTCAGCACGAGCTCCTCGAGGCCGGGCAGGCTCCCGAGGTCCTGGAACAGCTTGATCACGTTGTTGCGTACCAGCGGTTCGCCACCGGTGATGCGGATCTTGCGCACGCCGAGTTCGCTGAACGCGCGCCCGACGAAGGCCAGTTCCTCGAGGGTGAGGATGCGCGCACGGGGCAGGAAAGTCATGTCCTCGTCCATGCAGTACACGCAGCGGAAATCGCAACGGTCGGTGACCGAGATCCGCACGTAGCTGACGACCCGGCCGAACTTGTCGACGAGCCGGGTCGGGAAGCGGGCTTTGGCTGTCATGATGGCTGGTAGACGCTCGTTTCTTTCCCGTTCCGGCATGATAGCACGCTAATCCCGACTAAATTACTCGCTATTTCTGGGGGAACCCGTGTCACCCGCCGCGCCGGCCCAGTCACGATAGGGATGCTCGAGCAGGCAGACGTTGTAATAACGCGGGTCGTCGGAGACCTCGGCGCCGAGCCAGCCGGGCCGGGCGAACGTCTCGTCGCGGCTGCCGAGTTCGATCTCGGCGACGACGAGCCCCGCGTTGGCGCCCTCGAATTCGTCGATCTCCCAGGTATGCCCGCCGTGACGCACGTAGTGGCGGACCTTGGACAGCGTGCGCTCGCCGCACAGCGTGCGCAGCATCGTCTCGGCGTCCTCGTGCGGGATCGCGTATTCGAATTCCTGGCGTTCGATGCCGAGCGTCGCGCTCTTGATGTTGAGCGCCGCCGTTTCGCCCTCGAGGCGTACGCGTACCGAACAGCCGGGCTGCGCGGCAAGGTAACCCTGGCGCATCGGCACCGAGCGGGTGATCGCGTTCCGCCAGCTCGCGTCGTGGAGCAGGAATTTGCGTTCGATCTCGATCGCCATGCGGGGTTGCCTTTGCCGTACGGACCCTACGTATACAATGCCCCATCCGCGCCGGCAACGACGCGTCCCTGCCGCCGGAACCCGTCATGTCGCGAGAGCTCGCCAACCGCCGCATCGTCACCATCGCCGTGCTCGGCTTCGCCTCGGGCCTGCCGCTCGCGCTGAGCGACTCGACCATGCAGGCCTGGTTGACCGAGGCCGGTGTCGACGTGCGCGCGATCGGCCTGTTCTCGCTGGTCACCTTGCCCTACGTGCTCAAGTTCCTCTGGGCGCCGCTGCTCGATCGCTTTCAGCCGGGCTGGCCCGGGCGCCGGCGCGACTGGATCCTGCTGACCCAGCTCGCGCTCGCGGGCCTGCTGGCCGCCGCCGGCCTCGGCAACCTCGCCGACGGCGCCTTGTTCCTGCTCGGCGCGGCGGCGTTCCTCATCGCCTTGCTGTCGGCCACGCAGGACATCGGCATCGACGCCTACCGCGCGGAGGTGCTCGGTGAGCGTGAACGCGGATTCGGCGCCGCGGTCGCGACTACCGGCTACCGCATCGCGATGCTGGTTTCCGGGGCCGGCGCGCTGGTGATGGCCGATCGCATCGGTTTCGCGCGGACCTACCTGCTCATGGCGGCGATTCTCGGCGTCGGCATCCTCGCCACGCTGCTCGGCCCGCGCCTGCCGGAGGACGTGCCGCCGCCACGCACGCTCGCCGATGCCGTGTTCGGGCCGCTGCGCGAGTTCTTCTCGCGCGACGGCGCCCTGCTGCTGCTCGCGCTGGTGTTCTTCTACAAGCTCGGCGACGCGTTCGCCGGGCGCCTGACGACGACCTTCCTGCTGCGCGAACTGGGTTTCTCGCTGACCGACGTCGGCGCCGTCTACAAGGGGCTCGGCATGGTCGCGACCATCGCCGGCGCGCTCTACGGCGGCGCGCTCATGGTGCGGCTCGGCCTGTACCGCGCGCTGCTGCTGTTCGCCTGGCTGCAGGCGGTGACCAATTTCGGTTTCTGCCTGCTCGCGCTCGGCGGCGGTTCGTGGCCGGCCATGGTTGCCGTCGTCGCGCTCGAGAACCTTTCCGGGGGCATGGGCACGGCGGCCTTCGTCGCGCTGCTGATGGCGCTCTGTGACCGGCGTTTCACCGCCACCCAGTATGCGCTGCTGAGTGCCGCGGCAAGCCTCGGCCGGGTCTTCGCCGGACCGCCGTCGGGACTGCTCGTCGACGCGCTCGGGTGGGCGCCGTTCTTCGCCCTGACGTTCCTGTTCGCGCTGCCGGCCATCGGCCTGCTGGTGCGTGAGCGCGCGCGCGTCGAAGCGCTCGAGGCGCCGGCGTGAACCCGGCCCGCGCAGCGTGGCCCGCGGCGCGGCGCATTGCGCTCGTCAGCGATACGCACGGTCAACTCGACAGCGCCGTGCTCGCTGCGCTCGCGCCGGCCGATCTCGTCGTGCACGCGGGCGACGTCGGCAACGCTGCCGTGCTCGAGGCGCTCGGCGCTTTGGCGCCGGTCGCCGCGGTCGCGGGCAACAACGACGTTGCGGCAAAATGGCCGCGCGGCGACGCCGACCTGCTCGCGACGTTGCCGGAGGCGCTCGAAATCGCCCTCGCCGGCGGCAGCCTGGTCGTGGTCCACGGCCACCAGTGGCCACGCGCCGCGCAGCGTCATGCGCGCCTGCGCGCGCGCTGGCCCGAAGCGCGCGCCATCGTCTACGGCCACAGCCATCGCCGCGTGACGGATACCGGGGAAACGCCGTGGGTGCTCAATCCCGGTGCCGCCGGCCGGGCGCGTACCTACGGTGGCGCTTCGTGGCTGGCATTGACCGTCGGCGGTGGGCACTGGCGCCTCGCCGGCGACGGTTTCCGAACGACATGACGGCGCATGCGGGCGCCACGGAGAAGGAGGGGATATGACCACGCAAGAGAACATGGCCACGACCATCGAGCTCGACCGGCTCGAACTGCTGGTCATCGTCGACAACGAGACCGATACGCTCTCCAGCGTCGACGAAGGCGTTCCGCAGATCCCGGAAGCGGCGCGCCACGCGGCGCGGATTCCGCCGAGCCGGCACCACGAGGGCCATGCCTGCACGACGGTGTTCGACCACCTGTGCTGTGCCTGCCACGGCTTCTCGGTGCTCGTCACCGGCACGCAGGGTGAGCGGCAGCACACGATGTTGTTCGACGTCGGCCCCTACGCCGATGTCTGGCTCGCCAACGCCGAGCGCCTCGGCGTCGACCTGGCGGCCATCGAGGTGGTGTTTCTCTCGCACTGGCACTGGGACCACAGCGGCGGCTTTCCCGCCGTCATCGCCGCCATCACCGCGGCCCGCGAGGCGGCCGGCGTGGCGGCGCCGGTGGTCGTCGACCTGCATCCCGATCGGCCCGATCAACGCGGCGTGCTGCTGCCCAGCGGGACGATGATCATGTTGCCCGAGGAGCCCGACTTCGCGTCGCTCGAGGCGGCGGGCGGCAGGATCGCGCGCCACGCCGAGGCGCATGCGCTGTGCGAGGGGTTCTTCTACGCCAGCGGTGCCATCGATCGCGTCACGTCCTACGAGACGGGCCTTGCCGGCCATCACAGTTTCCGTGGCGACACCGCGACGGCCGATCCGCTGATCATGGACGAGCGCTTCGTCGCCGCGCGCGTGCGCGGGCGCGGCGTGACGGTGCTCTCGGCCTGTTCGCATGCCGGCATCGTCAATGCCTGTCTGGGCGCGCGCAACGCCTTCCCCGAGACGCCGGTCGACGTGGTGCTGGGCGGCTACCACCTCGCCGGCAAGGTCATGGAAGAGCGTATCGACGACACCGTGCGTGACCTCGAAGCGCTGGTGCAGCCGCGCATCGTGGCGCCCGGGCATTGCACCGGGTGGCGCGCCAAGAGCGCGCTGGCGACCGCCTTCGCCCCGGGCCGCTTCGCCGCGAGCGTGGTCGGCTCGGCCTTCGACCTGCGCGCCCCCTGAGGCGCGCGGCGACGCCGGGCACGGGCTTGTTCACGCCCGTGCCCCATCCGTGCTAGCGTGGCGAGGCGCACTGGAACCGGCCTCAAAACTATCATGAAGAGTTTTGAGACCGGTTCTGGGGAGGGCAGTCACGGGCACGGGGGCTCGTGACGCCACGAGTGCGCCACAACGAGGGGAAGCGCTATGGTCGGGGTCATTCTGCTCTACGTCGGAGCCGTGTTGCTGGTCAACGGGATGGGCGGCCTCGGCCGTGTCGATGGCCGCTCGATGGCGGTGATGAATTTCATGGTCGGGTCACTGGCGCTGGTGGCGAGCCTGCTCCAGCTGATCCGCGCGCAGACGCCCGCGGACTTCTTCGGTGTCGCGACGTTCTTCCTGTTCACGTTCACCTACCTCTACGTCGCCGTCAGCATCTGGTTCGACCTCGACATGCGCGGCTTCGGCTGGTTCTGCTTCTTCGTCGCGCTGACCACCATTCCCTGCGCGCTCGTCACCTACCAGGGCGGTGACCTGCGCTTTGGCACGTTCTGGCTCATCTGGGGCGTGCTCTGGTACATGTTTTACCAGGCCAACGTGCCGGGCCGCGATTTCGGACGCCTGTTACCCTACACGACGATCGGCGTGGGCGTGCTGACCTGCTGGATCCCGGGCCTGCTGATCCTGACCGAGAACTGGTAACGGGGGCGATGCAACGCATGCTGTGGGGACTGGCCATCGTCATCATCGCCGTGGCGCTGGCCTTCGCCGCGCTCGGCTGGTGGTCACGGCGCGCGCCGGACCGCGCGCCGGGGCTCGTCGAAGGGCGCCTCGTGCCCTGCGGTCCGGCGCCCAACTGCGTATGCAGCGAGGCGTCACAGGCCGACGATCCGGCCCACCATGTCGCGCCGCTGGCCCTGCCGCCGGGCGAACCGGAGGCCCGCTGGGCGGCGGTACGGGACACCGTGGCGGCTGTCGGCGGTTCGATCGTCACCAGCGGCGACGACTACCTGCACGCCACATTCCGCACGCCGGTGTTCGGTTTCGTCGACGACGTCGAACTGCGCCGCGACGGTGACGCGTTGCACTGGCGATCGGCATCGCGGGTGGGGCATTCGGACCTCGGCGCCAATCGCCGCCGCCTGGAAATGCTGCGCGGGCGGATCAAGGCCGCCATCGCCGGCAACGGCAGCTGAGGCCCCGCGCGGCTGCTGCGTGGGGACGTTCCGTCCACGCGGCGGGGTGCTTCAGCGCCGCGGCGTGTCTCCGTGCGGGCGCCGCCCGCCCCGGGGCGTGCGCTAGTCGTGTCCTTTCAGAGCACGAACCAGGCGATCGCGACCAGCGCCGCGATGCCGGCGCCGAGCCACAGCCAGGTCCGGTTGCCGCTCTCGCCGGTGGCCGGTTCGGCGGCTGCCGGCGCCGCTGCGCCGGCCTCGCCGGCGGCTTCGGCGGGCGCGACCAGCGCCTCGAAATTCTCGAAGAATTCGGTCGCCGTCTTCTGCGCGGTTTTCTGTACGAGCGCGCCGCCGAGCTGGGCGAGCTTGCCGCCGATGTCCGCCTTGACCTCGTAGTGCAGCAGGGTCGCGGCGCCGTCTTCTTCGAGGCGCACGGCCGAGCGGACCTTGGCATGACCGGCCGGGCCGCCGCGGCCCTCGCCGGTCATGGTGTAGGACTCGGGAGGCACGATGTCGGCGAGCGCGACCTGCCCGTTGAAGCGGGCCTTGAGCGGGCCGACCTTGCTGGTGATGACGGCGGCGAACTCGGTCGGCGATTTCGCCTCGATCGATTCGCAGCCGGGGATCGCCTGCTGCAGGATGTCGACGTCGTTCAGCGCGGCGAACACGCGCTCGCGCGGGGCGTTGATACGGATCTGGTCTTTGAGCTCCACCGGGTCGGGTTTCCTCGCGGTCGTGGCGCGTTCGTCGGCGCCGTTACAGGTTGAGCGTGTCGGCGCCTTTCAACGACAGCATCGCGCGGGCCTCGTCGGGCGTCGCGACCTCGAGTGACAGGCCGGCCAGCACCTCGCGCACCAGGCGCACCTGCTCGGCCGAGTTCGCCGCCAGGCGCCCTGGGCCGGCCCACAACGAATCCTCCAGGCCCACCCGGATGTTGCCGCCCATGGCCGCGGCCTGCGCGGCCACTTCGAGCTGGTGACGGCCGGCGCCGAGCACCGACCATACGTAGGCGTTGCCGAACAGGCGATCGGCAGTGCGTTTCATGTGCAGGACGTCCTCGGGGTGCGCGCCGATGCCGCCCATGATGCCGAACACGGTCTGCACGAACAGCGGTGGCTTGACCCGGCCTTCGTCGAGGTAGTGCGCCAGGTTGTACAGGTGCGCGGTGTCGTAGCATTCGAACTCGAAGCGGATGCCGTTGCCGTAGCCGATTTCGAGAATCGTCTCGATATCCTGGTAGGTGTTCTTGAACACCAGGTTGCGGCTCGCCTCGAGGTGCTCGACTTCCCAGTCGTGGCGGAAGCTCTTGAAGCGCTTGAGCATCGGAAACAGGCCGAAGTTCATCGAGCCCATGTTGAGCGAGGCGACCTCGGGCACGATTTCGGCTGCCGGGCGCATGCGCTCCTCGACCGTCATGTAGGGACTGCCGCCGGTGGTGAGGTTGATCACGGCGTTGGTGCGCTCGCGGATCGGCGGCAGCAGTTCGCGGAACAGGTCCGGGTCCTGGCTGGGCTTGCCGGTCTCCGGCTCGCGCGCATGCAGGTGCAGGATGGCGGCGCCGGCCTCGGCCGCCTCGATGCCGGCCTGGGCGATCTCGGCCGGCGTCACCGGCAGGCCGGGCGACATCGACGGCGTGTGGATGGCGCCGGTCACGGCGCAGGTGATGATGACCTTGCGTTTGCCCGCCATGTCAGCCGCGCGCCTCGCGTAGCTTCTGCCACACGCTGCCGGGGCGCAGTGGCAGGTCGGTGATTTCCACGCCCCAGGGCCGCAGCGCGTCGCACACCGCATTGCTCAGCGCGCCCGGGACCGAGCTCGGCCGGCCTTCGCCGATGCCGCGCGTGCCGAGCGGCGTGTGCGGACAGGGCGTCGGTGCGTAGGTGATCTCGATGTCCGGCACGTCGGCGGCGGTGGCGAGCTTGTAGTGTTCGAAGTCGGCCGACATCTGCTGGCCCTGTTCGTCGTAGACGAACTCCTCGAACATCGCGTTCGACAGGCCCTGCACGATGGCGCCGTGCATCTGGCCATCGACGATGTTGGGATTGATCACGGTACCGACGTCTTCCGAGGTGACCCAGCGCTTGATCGAAAAATTGCCCGACTCGACGTCCACCTCGACGATGCAGCAGTCCGCGTTGAAGCAGATCATCGGCTTGGCCGCTTCGAAGAACGCGGTGTGCTCGAGGCCACCGACCTCGTCTTCGGGCAGGTTGATCGGGAACATGATGATGCGCTCGACGACCTCGGTGAACGGCTTGCGCTTGGCGGCGTCGCCGAGGTAGATGATTTCACCGTTGGTGAACTCGAAGTGCTGCACGCTCGCCTCGATCTGCAGATCGTGGGCGAGGATGCGCGTGATCTTGTCCTTCAGCTCGGCGCAGGCCTTGGCCACGGCGCTGACGAAGTAGGAGCCGGCGCGCGCGCCGATCGAGCCCGAGCCGAAGGGCGTCGTCCCGGTATCGCCGGTGGTTACCACGACGTCGCTCGGGCGGATGCCGAACAGCGAGGCGACGACCTGCGCGGTGGTCGTCTCGTGGCCCTGCCCACCGGGCGCGTCGCCGCCGAAGACGTAGACCTTGCCGCGCGGGTCGAGGCGCACCGTGGCGGCGCCGTAGCCGGGCTGGTTCTCCATCGGTACGAGCAGTTCGGAGGCGACGCCGGACAGCTCGACGCCGCAGGCGAAGCCGATGCCGAGATATCGGCCTTCCTCGCGCGCACGCGCCTGCTCGGCGCGGAACGCGGGCAGGTCGACCTGCGCCATGAGGTTGTCCCAGACTTTGACGAAATCGCCGCTGTCGTAGTACTCGCCGGTGACGGAGGTGTAGGGCAGCGACGGTACGAGGTTCCTGCGGCGGAGTTCGGCCGGTTCCATGTCGAGCTTGTGCGCGACCATGTCGATGGCGCGCTCGAGCGCGAAGCGGGTGGGGAAGTGGCCGAACGCGCGCGAGGGCGTCAACGCCGCCTTGTTGGTCGTCGCGCAGCGCAGCGAGACGTCGCCGCGCTCCCAGGTGTAGGCGTTGGGCAGCTCGACGGCGCCGAGGAAAGGCATCACGAAGCCCCAGTAGACGCCGGTCGTGCCGACGCCGTTGTCGGCAACCCCGCGGTTGCGCACCGCGAGCAGCTTGCCATCCTTGCTCGCCGCAATCTCGAGATCGTTGATCTGGTCGCGCTCCTGGCCGACGTTCATCAGGCTCTCGTAGCGCGATTCGACCCAGCGCACCGGCCGGCGCAGCGCCTTCGCGGCATAGGCGATGGCGAGATTCTCGCGGTAGAACGGCGCCTTGACGCCGAAGCCGCCACCCTGGTCGCGCGGCGCGACAACGCGCACCTGCTCGGCCGGGATCTCGAGCAGGTCGGACAGCGCGAGGCGGTCGATGTGCGGGCGCTGGGTCGTGATCCACGCGGTCAGTCCGTCGCTGTCGTTCCAGTCGCACAGCACCCCGCGCGGCTCCATCGGCGTGATGCCCGTGCGGTGACAGCGGAAGCGCTCCGCGACGACGACGTCGGCACGCTGGAAGATCTCCTCGACCGCGGCGGCATTGGCGGCCTGTTCCTCGGGCGTCTCGCCGCCGGTCAGGGTCATGGCGAAGATCTCGTTGCTGCCGTCCTCCTCGTGCACCAGCGGCGAGTCGGCGGCGAGGGCCTGCTCGGGGTCGCGCACCACCGGCAGTTCTTCGTAATCGACATAGACGCACTCCGCGGCATCCTCGGCCACGTACTTGTCGCGCGCGATGACCACGGCGACCGGTTCGCCGTGGAACTTGACCTTCTCGATCGCGAGGGGCCAGAACGTCGGGTAGCGTGCCGGCAGGTTGGGCTTGACCACCGGCTGCGGCATCGGCTTGACGGTGTCCTTGAAATCCGCGCCGGTGAAGATGGCGACGACGCCGGGCATCGCCGCCGCTTCGCTGGTGTCGATGCCGGTGATGCGCGCGTGCGCGTACTCGCTGCGCACGAATACCGCGTGCAGCATGCCGGGCAGCACGATGTCGGCGAGGTAACGCCCCTGGCCGGTGACGAGGCGCAGGTCTTCCTTGCGCGCCAGGCGCGCGCCGAGCCAGTCGGCACTGTTCTCCACGGCGCTCATGCCTGTACCCCGCTCGCGCCTTCGCGCATTTCGCGTGCCGCTTCGCGCACCGCGCGCACGATGTGCACGTAGCCGGTGCAGCGGCACAGGTTGCCGACCAGCCCGCTGCGGATCTCTTCATCGCTGGGGTCGGGATGGCGGGCAAGGAAGTCGCTCATGTTCATGAGTATGCCGGGCGTGCAGAAACCGCACTGCAGGCCGTGGCTGTTGCTGAACGCACGCTGCAGCGGGCCCGGGCCGTCGGCGCCGGCGAGGCCTTCGACCGTCGTGACCGCATGCCCGTCGGCCTGCACGGCGAGCATCATGCAGCTCTTCACGGCCTCGCCGTCGAGGTGCACGGTGCAGGCACCGCACACGCCTTCATAGGTGCACCCGACATGGGTGCCGGTGAGCGCGAGGCGGTCGCGCAGGAAGTCGACCAGCAGCATGCGTTCGGGCACGCTCTCCTCGTAGCTGGTGCCGTTGACGGTGACGGTTATCGTCTTCACGTTCTTGCTTCTCCCCTGGTCCGCTGTGAGCGCGCGGCGCGCGCCCGGGTGCCGTGACGGTGCGCCGTTCAGCCGCCGCGAGCGCGCGCGAAGGCGGTGGCCGCGACCTCGCTGCCGATCGAACGGATGAGCTGGCGGCGGTAGTCGGCGTCGGCCGACATGTCGCTGTGGGTCTCGACGCTGTCGGCGATGGCGTCCATCGCGCGGGCGAGCGCGGCGGTGTCGCCGTTGCCGCCGCGCAGCAACTCTTCGCCCGCCGGCGCGCGCTGGCAGCCGCCGGCGAGCCCCGAAAGCGCGACGCGCGCCTGCGTGCAATGGCCGTCGTCGCCCAGCGTGACCGTGATGCAGACCCCGACGACCGGCAGGGCGTCACGCACCAGGCCCCATTTCTTGTAGGCACTGCCGCTGCGCGCCGCTGGCGCCGGCCACGACACGGCGAGCAGGATTTCGTCCTCGCGGCGCGCCGTCTCGAGCGGGCCGAGGAAGAAGTCGTCGGCATCGAGCCGGCGCGTGCCGCCGTCGGCCGCGGCCAGCTCCAGCGTGCCGCCGAGGCCGAGCACCACTGCCGGCATGCACGACGCGACGTAGTTCCAGCACACGCTGCCGCCGATGGTGCCGCGGTTGCGCACCTGGCGGTCGCCGACGTGGGCGGCGGCGTCACGCAGGGCGCCGAATGCACCGTCCAGCGTGGTCTCGCCGGCGATGTCGACGTAACGCGTCATCGCGCCGATGCGCAGTGCGCCGTTGTCGTGCACGATGCCGCGCAGTTCGGCCACGTCCTGCAGGTCGACCACGCATTGCGGACGCAGCATGCGCGATTTCATCGCCTGCATCGCGCTCTGCCCGCCGGCAAGAAACATCGCTTCGCCTTCGTCGTAGCGGGCGATGGCCGCGAGTGCCTCGCTGACGGAGCCCGGTCGCAGGTACTCCTCGATCACCGACGGATACATGCATTTCCCCCCCGAGGTTGTTCGGAATGCGTTCGAATGGCGGCGGCGTGCGGCCTATGGACACAACGCGCCTCGATTGTAGCACCGCCCCGCGGGCGGTCCATGTCCGGAGATGCGCTTGCGTCAGCGGTCGGCTGGCGCCTTTAATAGCGGTGACCAAACGGCAGCCGGGGATACGGGGGACAACTCTTGCACTACACCATCGAATGCATCGTGGATGCCGGGAACCACCTCGGCGAGGGACCGGTCTGGGACGTCGAGCAGGGTGCACTCTACTGGGTCGACGGGACCGGGCGCCGGGTCGGCAATCCGTCCATCTGGCGGCTCGATCCGCGCACCGGCAAGACGCGCAGCTGGTCGCTGGACCACGACGTCGGCGCGATGGCGCTGCGGCGCGACGGCAACGCCGTGCTCGCGCTCGACGACGGTTTCTATTTCTTCGATTTCGAGTCCGGCGCGCTCGAGCTGCTCCATCACATCGAGCCGGAGCAGGCGCGCAGCCGGCTCAATGACGGCAAGGTCGACCGCCGCGGACGTTTCTTCGCCGGCGGCATGGACGACAAGGAAGAGCTGACCATCTGCGGCCTGTGGCGGCTCGATCCGGATCTCTCGGTGCACCGCGTCGACGAGGGCATCATCTGCGCCAACGGTCCGTGCTGGAGCCCGGACGACCGCACCTTCTACTTCGCCGACACGTTCCAGCAGGTCATGTGGGCCTACGACTACGACATCGAGACCGGTACCGTGGCGAACAAGCGCGATTTCGCCACGACACGCGACGATCCGGGCTTCTTCGACGGCAGCACGGTGGATGCCGAGGGCTGCGTGTGGAACGCGCTGGTGATCGGCGGCGATCTCATCCGATACACGCCCGACGGCGAGGTCGAGCGGCGCATCGGCATGCCGGTGAAGAACATCACCAGCGTCAACTTCGGCGGCGAGAATCTCGACGAAATCTACGTCACCTCGATGGCGCGCGTGAGCCACCCGGCGACGCACGAGCATTTCGCCGCGCAGGTGAAACCGCAGTTCGGCGCAGGCAGCCTGTTCCGCATTCGCGGTCTCGGTATCCGCGGCGTGCCGGAGCCGCGTTTCGGCGGCTGATCCGCGGCGCGCCGCGGCGTCCGCCGGCGGCCCTCAGCGCGCCGCGGCGAGCGCGTCGCGCAGCGTGTCGGCGAACGCGTCGACGTCCGCGGCGCTGGTGTCGAAGCTCGTCAGCAGGCGCGCGATGCCGCGCGAGGCGTCCCACACGTGGAAGTCGAAGCGGGCCGCGAGCGGCGCGAGCACGGTCTCCGGCAGGCGCGGGAAGAGCATGTTGACCTCGACCGGGCAGGTCATCTCGACGCCGGGCAGACCGTCGAGCCGGTCGGCGAGCCGGCGCGCCATCGCGTTGGCGTGGCCGGCCAGTTCGCGCCACAGCTCGTCGGCGAGATAGGCCGTGAACTGCGCGGCGAGGAAGCGCATCTTCGAGGCCAGTTGGGTCGCCTGCTTGCGCGCGTAGGCGGCCTCGGCGCCGAGGGCCGCGTCGAAGAACACGACCGCCTCGGCACCGAGCAGACCGTTCTTGGTGCCGCCAAAGGACAGCACGTCGACCCCGCAGCCCGGCGCGAGCTCGGCCAGCGAGAGCTCGAGCGCCGCGGCGGCGTTGGCGAAGCGCGCGCCGTCGACGTGTACCAGCCAGCCCTGCGCATGGGCGAAATCGGTCAAGGCACGCAGCTCGTCGGGCGTGTACAACGTGCCCCATTCGGTCGGCTGGGTCAGCGACAGCACGCGCGGCGGCGCGCGGTGCACGCCGCGTCCGGCCGCGGTCCAGGGCGCGAGTGCGGCGGGTGTCAGCTTGCCACCGGTGGCCGCTACCGGGATCAGCTTGCCGGACAGGAAACGCTCCGGCGCGGCGCACTCGTCGTTCCAGATGTGTGCGCAGTCGGCGCACAGGACCGCTTCGTGCCGGCGCGTCGCGGCGCCCAGCGCGATGACGTTGGCGCCGGTTCCGCCGAAGCAGAACAGGACTTCCGCCTCGCAGTCGAACGCCTGCTGCACGGCGTTCGTCGCCGCCGCGGTCCAGCTGTCGTTGCCATAAGCGAGGGCATGCCCCTGGTTGGCGGCGGCGATCGCCTGGAGCACCCGCGGATGCACCCCGGAAGCGTTGTCGCTGGCGAAACCGCGTCGGGCCATGGGAATGCCTCAGGTACCGATGTGTCGCGCGGCGCCACCGCGCGGGTGGCCGGCGCGATGCGCTGCGTGCCGCTCGGGGGCGTGGGCTGGCACGGCGGTCCCCGCCGCCGGCACGCCCGCCGCGGGCAGCAGGGGACGCGGGGCGAGGGCGCGGGCAGGCATCCGGGGCGTGCCCTCAGGGCAGCCGCGCGACGCGGAACCCGGTCTGGTCGTTGCCCTTGTCGGAGCGGAAACGGTCGCGCGCCGAGCTGCGCAGCTCGTCCGGCCCGTTGCCGAAACCGCCGCCGCGCAGCACGCGCGTGCCGCAGTCACCGCCCTCGAACACGCTGCCGTCGGTCGGCGCGCCCTCGTAGTTGCGGTGGTAGCAATCGTAGACCCATTCCTGCACGTTGCCGGCGGTGTCGTAGAGGCCGAAGCCGTTCGCGTCGAAACGTCCGATGGCGGTCGGGCGGCGCGGATCGAGCCCGGTATCGCAGGCGACGCAGTGGGCGTTGCCGCTGCCGAGCCGGCGTCCCCACCAGTAGGCATCCTGGCTGCGGCCGCGCGCGGCATACTCCCATTGCGCTTCGCTCGGCAGGACGTAGGTCCGGCCCGTCTGTTGCGACAGCCACTTGGTGTAGGCGAGGGCGTCGTTCCAGCTCGTGTAATGCATCGGGAAACGGTCCGCACCCGTGCCGCCGGGATCATGCAGGTCGGGCATCTTGCGCCCGGTGGCGCGCGCGAAGCGGCGGTAGTCGGCGACGGTGATCTCGTGCACGCCGATGGCGAAGCGGTCGACGGTGACGCGGCGGTTGGGGAATTCGTCCGGGTCGTCGGTCGGCAGGTGACCGCCCATGGTGAACGAGCCGCGCGGCAGCCAGGTCATCAGCGGGCCCTGGCCGCCGCCACGCAGCGCGTCGCGGAACTCACCGCCCGCGTCGGCGGGAGACGCTTCGGCGGGCCTGGCCGCCTCGCTGACTTCGCCCTGCGCGAGCGGTTCGGGTTCGAGCGGGTCGACCTCGACGAGAGCGTCTTCACCGGTCTCGGCAGCGGGCTGCGGCGTTTCTTCCGCGGGT
>JAUIFX010000065.1 GCA_030429865.1 Gammaproteobacteria bacterium
GTCCCAACTGGGTAGTGAGGTATAGCTTCATGTCAGCCACCATCGACCCCGGCGCCGCCGGCACCGCCCCCGTCATCTTCGACGAAACCCGCTACCTGACCGGCGATTACGCCCCCAGGCGCATGTCGAGCTTCACGCGCGACGACGCCGACTGGCCGCGCATCGAGGCACTCAAGCCGGACATCGACAGCGTCACCCTGGATGTCCTCGAATGGGCCCTGGAAGCGGCCATCGACGAGGGCGAGGCGGCGGTCGAACGCACCGCGGTGTCGACCATCGTGCGTGAGCAGCACGACTACCGTGCCTCGCTGAACACCGTCGACTGCAACAGCGTCACGCGTGTGTCCTGGGCGGCGACGGCCGATCCGATCCGCAACTACTACGCGCTCGATGAGATCCACGAAGGCGACGTGTTTCTCTACAACGACATCCACGAATCGAGCGGCACCATCGGCCACCTGCCCGACTTCTGCGTCGTGGTGCCGATCTTCTCCGACGCCCGGCTGATCGGTTTCTCGCAGTTGTTCGGCCACTGCAACGACGTCGGCGGCAAGGTCTCGGGCAGCTGGCCGCTGACCGCGACCACCGTGTTCGAGGAAGGCATCCAGGTACCGCCAATCAAGTTCTATTCGCGCGGCGAGCGCAACGAGGAAGCGTGGAAGATCATCCTGCGCAACAGCCGCTACCCGGATGACCTGCGCGGCGACATCGATGCCTTCGTCGGCGCCGCGCGCATCATCCAGCGCCGCGTCGAAGAACTCTGTCAGCGCTACGGCACCGACGTCGTCGAGGCCGGTTTCTACCGCATCATCGACCGCTGCCGCGAGATCGTGCGCGAGGAAGCCCTGCCGCACATCCCCGACGGCGAGTACGTCGGCGAGGATTTCCTCGAGACGGATGGCATCGATCTCGACACGCCGGTGAAAATCAAGCTCACCGTGCGCAAGGATGCCGAGAAGCTCATCGTCGATTTCACCGGCACCGACGCACAGACGCCGGGCCCGGTCAACTGGGTCATGGACGGGCGCCACTACTCGAAGTGGCTGGGCGGCTTCGTCAAGGCGCAGGTGCCCGGCATGATCGTCAACGAAGGGCTGACCGACGTCTTCAAGACCTACCTGCCGCCGCGTACCGTGCTGTCTGCGGAGTACCCCGCGGCGGGCGCCGACCGCATGGACTGCATGCTGCGCATGATCGGCGCCTACATGGCCGCGATGGCCAAGGCCACCGGCGGGCAGATGGTGGGCGACTCCCAGTGCATCCAGTTGTACGGCTTCTACGGCCAGGATCTCGATGGCAAGGATTTTCTCTACCGCGAGATCTTCGGCGCGGGCTCCGGCGCGCGACCCTTCGCCGACGGCACCGACACCGTCGACCTCGTGCCGGATTCTAAAAATCTGCCGAGCGAGTTCATCGAGCAACGCTTCCCCGTGATCGTGCACCGCGTCGGCATGTTCCAGGACTCGGGCGGACCGGGCGCCTACCGGGGCGGCCTCGGCTACCTCAAGGATGTCGAGATCCTGGTCGACGGACATTTCCTCACCGTTTCCTACCGCACGATCTTCTCCTGCTTCGGCGTCAACGGCGGCCAGGCGGGCCGCTCGGGCGGTGCGCTGATCAACCCGGGCACGCCGCACGAACAACGCGTGCTGTTCAAACGCGAAGCCGTGCCGGTCAAGGCCGGCGACATCGTGCGCATCCTCACCCCCGGGGGCGGCGGCTGGGGCGATCCGCTGGCCAGGATCCCGGAGTGGGTGCGCATGGATGTCGTACGCGGCCTGGTCTCGGTCGATGCGGCGCGCGATGACTACGGCGTGGTACTGAACCGGAACGATGACCCGAACCGGCTCTGGGACATCGACCAGGCCGCGACGCAAGCGCTACGCGGGGAACGACGCGCGACGCGCGAACCGCTCAAGATGATCAACCGCGGCGCGCACGCCGAACAACTGATCCGCGAAGGCCGCATCGCGGTGAGCGACTTCGACTACCCGGCGGCGTTCGACGAGGCGGCTTACCTGGCGGCGGCGACCGCGTAAGGCCCATGGTTGCCGCGCGGGGATCACGGGCTGGCAGGCGGCTTCGCGGGTAAGCTCGGCCGACACGTCGACGGGCTCGCGCGCGCGGCCGCGCCGGTGCCTCAACCCGCCGCCGCCTTGCTCCCGGGCACCGTGTCTGCGTGCGTACGGACGCGCGGGCCACGCCGGCTCCGCGCCGCCGCGATGTCAGGCATGCGCGCGACGGCGCCGGCCGGCGATGCCGGCGAACGCCCCGCCCAACAGCCATACGGCTGCCGGCAGGGGGACCGCGCTGACGCCCACGGCATCGAGGTCGAACCCGAGATTGCGGGCCGCGCCATCGGCGTTATCGGTGATGCGCACGTAGCGGAACGGATCGGTGACGAGAAAATCCGCCGACGGGTAGACCGGCCCCGCCTGCACGGTGCCGTTCGTGTCGAACATCGTGGCGGCGACGAGCGAGTAAGCGCTGTCGTCGGCGCTGACTTCCAGCATCGCGGAAGCCGGCGAGATATCGTCCAAGGTGAACACCTGCAACAGCGACGGGCCGCTCGTGAGCATGCCCAGGTCGAACGTGATCGCCTGGTGGTCGGCGAACTGGTAGAACGCGCCATCCGGCGCACCGAGTGTCACCGGTACGTTCGGCGTAGCGCCAACAGCGTAGAGCGTAGCCGCGCTGCTCGCCGATGCCGTCATCGTCAAAGCGGCGGCAAGGAGGCCGGAGATGAGAACGCGCACTGTTCGAATCCTCTGAAAAACGACGTCATCAGGATGCTGGCAGCTTGCGATCAGGCGCTCAAGCGTACCCGCGCAACGAATCGTGAACTTCGGTCACGGCGCCGCGGCCCCGGCGCGGCATCCGCGCCCGCGGTGCAGAGCCGCGCGCCGGTCAGGCCTGCGCACTGGGCCGCGCGGAGACGCGCTCGTACCAGGCGCGTGTCCGGCTATTCGCCGCCGGAATCGCGATGTCCACCCAGCCTGCGAAGTCGATCGCGCAAAGCGCCGTGATATCGGCCATCGTGAACGCGTCGCCGGCGATATACGCCGCATCCGCGAGGTAGATCTCCAGCCAGTCGAAGAAGCGCGCGAGCGTCTGGCGACCGCGCTCGACCAGCGCCGGGATCGCGGGCAGTACATCAGTGCCGGCCCCCGGCAGGCTGCGCTGCGCGAACTGCGGGTGCTGATTGCGGAACACTTCGGAGGCCGCGATCATGCCGTCGAACTCCATCTTGCGCTGCCGCGACGTCACCACCGCGCGTTCGCGGGCGTCGCGGCCGAGTAACGCAGGCTCGGGCTGAAGCTCCTCGATATAGCGACAGATCGCCATCACTTCGTCGATACGTGTGCCGTCGTCGAGCTCGAGTACCGGCAGGAGACCGCGTGGGTTGATCGCGAGGAAGGCCGGCGCCAGGCTCTCCCCGCCGAGGATATCGACCTCGACCCTCTCGGGCGACAGGTTCTTCTCTGCGAGGAAGATGCGCGCACGCCGCGGATTGGGGGCGACGCTACAGTCATAGAGCTTCATGGGTGACCTCCGTTCCGTGTCACAACGGCGCTCAGTATATCGATGCATCGAGCCCCCCTGTCAGACCGGGCGATGAACATTGCTGCCCCCGTGCGACTGAATAAGCTATGTTGGGAACGTCCCGGTCTCAGGAAACCACGATGACCCGCATCGCGGTCGCGCTGATCCGCGCTTCCACCATGCTTGCTACACCGGCGCCGGCCTACGACCCTGCCGATCTCGAGCACCTCGAACTGTTCGGCGCGTGCAAGGGCTGCGACCTGAGCGGCGTGCAGTTGCCTTATTCCACGTGCAAGAACATCGAAGCTCACGGGCGCCAACCTCATTGGGACCAACCGCAATGGCGTGGACTTCTACAGCGCCATCGTGGTCGATGTCGACCTGATCGGTGCGCTCAAGCTCGGCGATATCACCGTCGGAGAGGCCGTGTTGTTCCGCACGCCGCCCGACGGCGGTATCGAGAATCGCGACTGCAAGTGAGCGCTCCTTCGGAACCCGCACTGCGACCGGTGCCGTGACGACCTCGATTACACCATGGAGGTCGGCGCCGTGACCCCGATCTCGAGCGGCGTGCGCTGGGGTCTGACGTTGGTTGTTGCCGTGCTGCTCGCAACCGGTAGCGCGCTGAGCGTTCTCGGACTCGCCACCACACCCGACGGCTACTGGGATGTTCGTGCTGTCGAACTTAGCGCAGACGGTCGGCAGGCTGTAGTGCGGGAAAACAAGCGCCTCGTGGTACGCGATCTGCCCGCCGGAACGGTGCGATACGAGCACTCCGGAACGGTCTGGGATTTCGGCTTCGCCCCCGACGGCAACGTCTACCTGGTCACGCTCGCGGACGGGCCGCGCAGGTTCTCCCTGCTGCGCATCGACCCGACCAGCGGCGATCAGGTGCGAGGCCCCTTTGCTAGTCGCGCGGCCTGGTCCGCGACGAGGCAAAGCTGGATCGTCGCCGGCGAGGGGCGCTATCTCGAACCCGTTGTCCCGCGCCTGCGGCAGTGTACAGTAGACTTTGCACGCTGCGCGGAACTCGGTGCCGCGCTGCCCCCTGGCGACGGACGGCCATTCGCGCGCTACGCGCACCTTGCCGTTTCGAACGACGGACGTCTCGTTTCGGTAGCGACGCGCGACATTACTGCCCTGCACCGCGACAACAGGCTCGTGCACGCGCAACCAGGAGAACGTTTCATTGGTGCTGCCTTTGACGGCCACGCGACAATGCTGCTACGAGTAGCGTCCGGCGGTGTCCGTCACCGCCTCAGCATTCTCGATGTCAATCGCCTGGCAGAGACGGCCGCTACGCCGGACTCCGCCGGCAACGTCAGTGCCTGGTATGCCGACTTCGAGGCGCAGCGCGTGTGGGTCGCGACTGAGGCCACGGGCAAGTCGGGCGCACTGCTGACCACTTACCGGTTGCCCTCGCTGGCCCTGGAAAGCCAGCGAAACATGCCCGATCACCGTGCGGCAGTGGGGATCGATGCAACCTCCCGGGGACTTCTCGTCGCCAGCCGGTCCGGGCGCCTCTACCGGGTTAACGACAACGGGGCTCTTGTGCGGTACGGCAACGTCTTCCCGCCACGCTACGATCACAGGGTGGCAATCGGTGCAGCATTGCTGGTCGGCGGCCTGCTTATGCTACGCAATCTTCGTCGCGTGGCCACGTGCGCCCCTCGCTATGGCGCGTTCCGCTGGCGCTGGTGCGCTTGCGCCTTGGCCTATGCCGCATTGCGCATCGTGGCCGCTCTCGACGATCCGCTCGGCATGGCTGCGTTCATCCTCCTCTACGTCGACGTTGGCCTGCTCGCCTTCATGCCCGCACTGGGTTTGGCGATGCATTTCGGCCGCCTTTCCCATCGTCGCGGCACGTGGTGGGCCTGTACCGCGATCATGCTAGGTGCAAGCGCCTTCGGCTACCTATTCACTATCGCCACGGCCGGCTCGGTATGACTCGGCCAAAGTGGGTCGACGCGCCTCGGCGACCCGCTCAGCCGGCCGCCGCCACTGTCGTCTCACGCCCTGGCCAGCGCTTGAGCTCGGGCAGCACTTCGGCGGCGAACAGGCGCAGGCTCGCTTCCGCCTCGGCGTAGGGAATACCGCCGAAACGAAAAGCGGGGGCCGCCTCGAACGGACCCAGGAGGTCGAGCCGCGCTCGATACTTGTCGATGATCTGCTGCGGTGTACCGGTACAGGTCGCCTCGAGGAACCCGTCGAGAAAGCCCGTCTTGCCCATCCGCTTGAGCGCACCGGCCGCGCCGGCATAAGCCTCGTAGCCGCGCATGCCCTTGAAGTGATCGCCCGTCACTTCGTAGTGCTCGAGTACGCTTTCGAGATAGGTCGCGATGTACTGCCTGCCGCGTTCCGCGGCGGCATCGGCATCAGCGTCGCAATAAACGAAGTCGCAGATGAGCGGCGGCGGCGGACTGGCGTGGTGGTAGCTGCGGTAAAGCTGGCGCCATTTCTCGACCGAAGGCATACGCGCCTCCCAGGAACGGTCGGCGAACATCACCATCGCTGCCTTGAGACGCGCAGCGGCATCGATGGAGTCGTCCGAGGTTGCGACTGCATAGATGCGATCCTCGAACGGGCGCTCCGGCCGCGGGCGGATCTCGGTGCGCGGCTGCGGGTAGAACGAACCGTCGCCTTCGATGAAGCCCGTACGCAGGGCATCCAGCACCATCGCCGCGCCCTCGTCGAAACGCGCCCGGGACTCGTCCATCTCGATGCCGCGGAAGTGGCTGAACTCGCGCCGGCTGAGTCCCCGCCCCATGCCGAAACGCACGCGCCCGTCGGTCTGGTGATCGAGCAGCGCGATCTTCTCGGCCACGCGCAGCGGTTCGTTCCACGGCATGATGACGGCCGCCGTGCCGACCTCGACCTGCGGCGCGGCGGCGGCGATGCCGGCCAGCCACTGGACGTTGTCGGGGCAGAAGGAGTAGTCGTAGAAGTGGTGCTCGGCGGACCACACGACATCGAAGCCGAGCTCGGCGGCTAGCAGGGCAAGCTGCGTGTCCTCGCGCACCACCTGGCCGTCACTGATGCCCTCCCAGCCATGGCTGGAGAAGATGGTCTGGATACCGACGTCCATCGCTGGTTCTCCCCTCGAAATCGAAGCCCGAAGCTATGCCAAGCCGACCCGTGGTACAAGGGCCGTCTCGCCGGGACCGGGCGCTGCGCAGCCTTGCGGCGGCATGCGCCGCGTGCGATCGATCAGGCCAGCAACTCGGCCAGGTCCTGCATGGTGCGCACGACGATGTCGGGCTGGTACGGGGTGCGCTCGAACGGCCGGTCGCGGCGGTTGATGAACGCCGTGTGCATGCCGGCCGCCTTGGCGCCGATGACATCGAATGCATGGTTGGCGACGAACAGGATCTCGTCCATCGCTATCCCCAGCAGTTCGGCCGCACGGGTGTAAGTGTCGACGTGTGGCTTGAACGAATTCGCCTCGGCGACGGATATCACGCGATCGAACGGGATACCATGATACGGCTTCGCGGCCTCCAGCATATCCGGGTCGCCGTTCGACAAGACCACGAGCTGGTAGGCCGTCTGCAGCCTGGCAAGCGCGGCCGGCACCTCGGGGAAACATTCGAGCCGTTCGATCGCGGCGACCAGGTCGCGAACCTCGTCATCCGTGTACGCGATGCCCGCGCGTTCGAGTACGTGACACACCGCGCGAAAGCCAATCTCCCGGTAGGGCGTGTGCTGCTTGTGCAGCAGGGCGTCGATCATGGAATTCTCGAAATGCGTGCGGCGCCACCAGGTGACGAAGGAACCCGGGTTGCCCTGCCAGCCTTTCGCCTGGAGATAGGGCGCGGCGGCCCGGGTCAGTCCGCCCTGGATGTCGACGACCGTGCCGTACTGATCGAACATGCACACTTTGAGCGTGTCTTTGAGATGACGCGGATCGGCCATCGGGGTCCTCCTTTGCGACGCCTCGATCCCGGCACCTTCGTCGCGGGATCACGGACGCGATCATAGGCCAGCAGTGTGGCGCCGTCGCCCGCGAGTGAGGCGGCACGACCACGGGCAGCCGGGCCCGGCGGCCCGCCACGAGGACCGCCCCACGGGGTCTCAGGCGTGGGAGACGAGCTGCGTCGCCTCGTCTTCGCACACGACGCTCGCCTGCTCGAAGATCACGATGCGGTTCCGGCCGGTCTGCTTCGCGCGATAGAGCGCGGCGTCGGCCTGTTCGATCAGCCGCACCGGCTCTTCGCCCGGCGCCGGCCGGGTGGAAGCGATACCGATACTCACGCGCACCGTGAGCAGCTCGTCCGTGCTGTGCATCGAGACCTGCTCGATCTGCGCCTTGACCCGCTGCGCGACCTCGAGCGCACCCTCGAGCTCGGCGTGCGGCAGCATGACGATGAACTCCTCGCCGCCGAAGCGCACGAGCACGTCGGTAGAGCGGGCCAGGGCGGCGCGCACTGCCGCCGCTACCTCGCGCAGCACCTGGTCGCCGACCAGGTGGCCATGGCGGTCGTTGATGAGTTTGAAGTGATCGATGTCGATCAACAGAAGCGACATGGCGTTGCCGCCGCGCTCGGCGTTGCGCCAGGCCTCGTCGAAGTGGGCATCAAAGTAATGCCGGTTCTTGGCTCCGGTCAGCTTGTCTTCTTCGCTGAGCAAGGCGAGCTGTTCGTTCGCCGCCGATAATTGCTCGAGGGCGCGATTGAGCTCCTCGGTGCGGTCGATCACACGCGTCTCGAGGGTCTCGGTCGCTTCGCGCTGAACGCGCTCGTTCTCTTCTTTGAGCAGCTTGATTCGATAGGCGAGGACGAAAGAGAGCAGCAAGACCTCCATCGCCGAGCCGATCTGGATGGCGTACTCGGTGAGGAAGTTCGCCGGCAACACGCCGAATGCGAGCAGTGCGTAGGCGATGCAGCCGAGCAGGAACGCCCCCCATGCCAGCAGGTACAAGGGCGCCACGGTCACGCCCGCGCGCCAACTCGCCCAGGCGCAGCCGAACAGCGCGAGCGCCGCGCTGAGGCCGAGACCGGCCGCGATGCTGACCGCGGGCCCCATGCCGAGCACGAGGGACAGCGGGACGAACAGCAGGCCCAGCAGCAGGAGGCTGCGCAGCAGCGTGTCCCCGGTCTTCAGGTTCGCGCGCGTCTCGAGCAGTCGACGCGTGAACTGGATGCCGGTCATGACGGCGAAGGCGATGCTGAGGGGGATGACGCGATCCGACCACCACAGGCTGCCCGGCCACAGGTACTCGGTCGCCAGGCCGTTGACGCTGAGCATCAACACGGCGAAGCAGAACATGAAACCGACGTAGTACAGGTAGGCGGTATCCCGTACCGAGAGGTAGAGCATCAGGTTGTAGATGAGCATCGCGACGGCGACACCGAAGTAGATGCCGAGCAGGAAGCGCACGCCGTTCGTGTAGTCGATGAACGCCATCGGCTTCCATAACGTCAGCGGCACCATGTGCGCATTGGCGGTGCGCGTTTTGACGTAGAGCGTGATCGCGTCCTCACCGCCCAGGTCGAGTTCGACGGTGTAGCGCGGTGCGACGCCTTCGCCCTGTTTGGCGGGCAGCACCTCGCCAGCATAATAGGTGGCCCGCAGGCCCTCGGGCCCGACCAGGTAGACGGTGATGTCGTCAATCAGCGGATAACTCGTGTGCAGCAACCATCTGCGCGTGCCCGAATCGTTGCGCAGCCGCGCACGGAACCAGACGGTCGACTGCGTGAATCCGAAGTTCGGCACCGCCTGCCCGGATGCCGCGAAGCCGGCACCCGCCTCACCCCGGACGAGTTCCTCGATGTCGATGGCATGGCCGGCGTCCTGCAGGATCTCGAACGCGGCCCCCAGGGGGTAACGATCGGCCGATTCGTCCAGGTACAGGGTGTCCAGGGCCACCGCGGTCGGCGCGAGCAGGGCCAGGGCCAGGCCGAGTACGACGAGCAGGCCCGTGGCGCGCGCGACACCGGCCAGGCGTAGCGCGTCCGGCCGCGCGGCGCCGACGCCGAATCGCTTCACCAGGCGCAGCACGAGCGGTGCACCGGGGCGGGACGGCGTGGGAGAGGTGTCTGCGACTGTCATGGCTCCATTGTCGGGGCAGGGCATAGCCTTGTCCCCCGCTTCGTGCGGTGAGGGACAATACGTCACGCAAGTGCGGCGCTGATGACCGTCGGCCGCCGGCACGCGCTCGCTCCACCCGTTACTAGCGGCCGGCCTGGCCGGGGCTTGATCGGGGCCGCGGCGCGCCCCGGGACCGAGGTGGGGCCGCCGGGAGGACGTCTCTCTCCATGCGGTAACGTACGCCAGCCGCGCGCGCGCCCGGCCAGCGACCCGGTCCCGCCGTGGACCGGGTCCCTGCCAGCCGTTTTCACCCGGCCGACTGCCCGGCTTTTGCCGCGGCTTGTGCGCGCCGCCGCGCTTCGCCCTCGCGCGCGAGCGCCGCACGGTTGTGCGCATCGACGCGCATGAAGTTGTCGCGCCAGCCGAGGTCGTCCGACGGGTTCCATATCTCCGGCCGCTGGACGGTGGTGCGCGGCGCCCAGGCGCTTACCAGAAGGTCGAGCGCCGCCGAGGCGATGGCGTCCTGCATGGCGCGATCCCAGGGCTTCCCACACGGATTGCCGAGTGGGAAATCGACGAACAGGAAGCGCGGCACGCCACATTCTTCGACAATATCGCGTGCCGAGCCGATGACCACCGTGGGGATTCCCCGGCTTTCGAGATGCCGTGCGACCAGACTCACGGTCTGGTGGCACACGGGTCAGAGCGCAACGAGTACCGCCGCCTCGACACCATCCTCGCGCATCCACGCTTCGATTCGAGGCGCGTCGTGCTCGAGCGTCCGGCGTTGGCTGTAGTCGGTTGGCAGACCGTAGAACCGCGGGCTCAGGCTCCCGACACGTCCGGCATCCCGCTGCCGCGCCATGCTGGCACGCGGCAGAAAGGACTCCGGGTCGTCCGTATGCGTGGCGTCGCGGTCCCAGAACATCTCGGTGTACAAGCGTTCTTCGCGCTCGACAGGCTCGGCGTAGAGCCGCGCGTCGCGCCCCTGCTCGCGCGGCGCGCGGTCGGCCGTCGTGACCAGCCCGATGCGCGATCCGGCGAGCGGCTTCGACAATCCGCAGAACGGCACATCGGCGTAATGCGCCCACGCGTAGGGTTTGTCATAACCCTGGGCGGCGTAGTACTCGCGGCTCTTGTCGATGTAGCGCACGAACGATGGATGGGTGCGACGTTGCAGCATGGTGTTTCCCCTGTTTGTGACCTGCCGATGAAACCCCGACGCGGCGTCGCGCGACTGGTCTGCCAGGGCGGCGTACCGGAGACCTGGCAGGACGGCGGCGCGGCGTTTTCGCATCACGGACATGGTGATGGGCGCAGCGTGCCGCGCGGCCCGGAGGACGGGCGAACGGCAGGGCACTGCGCACCTCGCGCCCTGGATTGTAGGCCGGGTCACTTGCGGCCGGCACCTGTGCGTGTCGGGCGTGCGTGATCCGGCCACGCGGCAACCAGCGACCGGACCTAATCCATCCAGCCGATCTCCCGCGCGGTAACGTTGCCGACGACGACCTCGCCGAGAGACCGCGGTGCCGCGACCTCGCGCGGCCCGAGCGCGATGCGGCCGGCCATGATCTCGGCCGCGCGCTGCGGGAAGAGCGGCTCGCGATGGGGATCGGCAAGACCATCGGGGACCAGCGGCGCATTGCTCACCGGGTCGTACTTGTCGCTCGCGCCGACCATGTGCAGGAGTTCGTGCGCGATCACGACATGGTTTTCCGCCGTCATATGCGGGGTCGCGAACGCGTTGACCACGCCGATCAGGCCCTTCTGCAGGCCGAGCGAGTGGGCCAGCGTCCGGCTGCGCTCCGGGTCGAAGTAGATGACGAAGATCTCGCCGTCCTGCAGCGCATCGTAGTCGTCGTTACGCCACGACCAGAAGCGTAACTGGAGACTCCATGCCATCACGGCCAGGGGCGATCCGTCCCTGGGCGGCGCGGGCGGCGGCGCCTCGCGCACGCCGGCGAAGACGATATCGACCGGCTCGTCCGTGGGAAGGGCATAACGCTCGCCTTCACGCATGAAGAATTCCTCGATATCGCCGAAGAACTCGTCCATTTCGACTTCGTCCATCGCGAGCAGGCGATCGATGTACGCGGCGCTGGCGGCACTGTCATCGCCGTTGATGACATGAATGGTCACGGACAGGGGGCGGTGCCAGCCCGTCGTGCGTACGCGCGTCGCCCAGGCCCCGACAACGACGTTCGCGAGGACGAAGAAGAGGACGGCGATACGGATCTTTCGGAACATGGTCCGGTGCATACCTCGTCATGCGAAGCCAACGGCTGACCAGAACCCGTCGGCTGGCAGCCCGGGCAAGCGCCGCAGGCGTGGCCGCCTCGCGGCACGCGCCGGGCTCGCCCCGTTCGACGATCGAACGGCGCTACCCGGGCGCCGCTATCCCTGCCGCATGACCGGCTCGATAACCGGTCCTGACCCTGCTTAGCGGCGGCGCGACCGACTTCTGCACCGGCGTCGGGCGCGACGAGCAGGCAGGTGCGCAATCGGCGTAACATGGCCGGTCTCCGGCAACTGACCCCACGCTGTCGCCGGCCTCTCCGAGGCGGCGGCGGTTGGTACCGAATAACGGGGTGCCGGGTACGGGCGGACCCCGGCAGCAAGGACGGCGGACCATGCGGAAAGACGGCGCACCGGGCATCGAGACGACCGCGGCAGTCGGCATCGAGCGCGAACGTGCCGCGCTGTACCTGCGTCAGCGCCCGACGCTGCGCCTCGGCAACCTCGCCCTGCAGCTGGTCTGCGTCGTCCTGCTGTGGCCGCTCGGCGCACCCGGTCCGCTCGCCGCCTGGGTCTTGCTCAACGTCGTCCTCATGGCAGCCCGCGATCGCGCGGCGCGGCCGCTGGCGCGCGGCGAGCTGCAGGAGCCGGCGGACATCCGGCGCTGGTTCCGCACACTGGCCGCGTATCTCCTGCTCGCCGGCCTGCTGTGGGGC
This sequence comes from Gammaproteobacteria bacterium, assembly GCA_030429865.1. GTDB lineage: Bacteria > Pseudomonadota > Gammaproteobacteria > JACKNG01. Next base: position 12,522 of record JAUIFX010000065.1, read on the forward strand.
GGCGGCGCGCTCGTCTTCATGCCGGCGGACGACCAGCTGCGGCTGTCGCTTTTCCTGCTGATCCTGATGGGCCTGGCATGGGGGGCGGTAGCCTCGGTATCGATGTACTTCCCGGCGGTGGTCGCGTTCGTCGTTCCGCTCAGCCTGCTGACCGCGCTGGGCCTCGCCGGATCGGGCACCGAGACGGCGATCCTGCTCGCCCTGCTGACCCTCGCCTTCATGCTCTTCACCGTTGTCACGGCGCGCAACTACGCGCGTTCGGTCGACAAGACCCTGCACCTTGCGGCGGAGAACCTGCGCCTGCTCGCCGCCGTGACCGCGGCGCGCGACGCCGCCGAACGCACGAGCGCGGAGAAATCGCGTTTTCTGGCCGCGCTCAGCCACGACGTCCGCCAACCGCTCTATGCAGCCGGACTGTTCCTCGAATCGCTCGGCGCGCGGCTCACCAACGATGCGCAGCGCGAGGTCTACGGCAACACGGCGCGCGCGCTGTCGGCGGTCGGCGAACTGGTCAATGCCGTACTCGAGATCTCCCGGCTCGACAACGCGCCCCCGCGCGCGCGGCGCGAAACGTTCGATCTCGCCGCACTCGCCGCGGGCCTGCGCATCGAGTTCTCGGCCGAGGCGGCGCGCAGGGGCCTGGCGCTGCACTTCACGGCGACGCGCCGGCTGGTCGCGAGCGATGCCGTGCTGGTGATGCGCGTGCTGCGCAACCTGATCAGCAATGCGCTCAAGAACACGGAGCGCGGCAGTGTCTCGCTGGTCAGCGAAGCGCTACCGGACGGTGTGCGCGTCATCGTCGAAGATACCGGGATCGGCATCGATCCGGCCGATCACGAGCGCGTGTTCGACGAGTACTACCAGGTCCGTGACCGTGCGGGCGAGCACCGCGGCGGCCTGGGGCTCGGCCTCGCCGTGGTCAGGCGCCTGTGCCGCTTGATGAATACCACCATCACCCTCGACTCGGTGCCCGGACGAGGCACGCGTTTCAGTTTCGTTCTGCCGGCAGGCACGGCCGCCGATCTGCCCACGGCCGCCGTCGATACGCCCCACGACCTGGTCGGGATTCACGTCCTGCTGGTCGAAGACGACGAGTCCGTTCGCGCGGGACTCGCGCTGATGCTCCGCGACTGGTCCTGCCACGTCAGCGCCGGGGCGGATGTCACCACGGCCCTCGGCCAGGCCGCGGCCCAGCGCCGCCCGGTCGATATCGTGATCAGCGACTATCGCCTCGCCGGCGGGGCAAACGGGGTCGAGGCAATCGGCCGCGTGCGCGAGCGCTTCGACAACGCGCTACCAGCACTGCTGCTGAGCGCCGACCCGGGCGCCACGGTGACCAGGGCGGCGGCGGCGTGCGGCGTGCCCCTGCTGCGCAAGCCCGTGGCGCCCGCGCGCCTGCGCGAGGCCATCGGCCGCGCCATCGGCTGACGCTCGCGCGCTCAGGTATCGAGCGTTTCGCGCGGCGACAACAGGCCGAATCGAAACGCCTGTTGCACGCAGGCCGTGCGATTCCCGGCGCCCATCAGGTCGAGCAGGCACGAGACATGCCCCTTGACCGTGCTTTCGACGAGCGCCAGTTCGGCGGCGATCTCCTGGTTGCTCAGGCCCCGCGCCATCAACTGCAGCACCTCGCGCTGGCGGCGCGTGAGCCGCGGTGCACGCGCGGTTTCACTGCGGTAGGTCTCGAGCGCCCGGCGCAGCGCGGGTGACACGTAGCGCCCGGTCGCGAGAAAAGTCTCGAACGCCGCGACCAGGTCGCCGCGCGAGGACGACTTGACGACGTAACCGGCGGCGCCGGCGTCGAGAGCGCGCTCGACGACCTGCGCATCGGTGATGGCCGAAAAAACGAGAACCGGCAGGTCCGCGCGCGTCGCATGGATACGCTCGAGCAGTACCAGCCCCTGCTCGTCGGGCAGGTTGAGGTCGAGGCACACGGCGTCGATGTCGCGTTCCGCACGCAGGCACTGCAAAGCCTCGGCCGCGTTGCCGGCTTCCAGGCAATCGACGCGCGTGTCGAGCGAGTGCAGCACGTCGCGCACGCCTGCGATGAGCAGCGGATGGTCGTCGATGATGAGAATCTTCATCGTCACTCTCGTTCCCGGCCAGTCGCCGCCGGCGCACCCCGGCGTACGCGTCGCGCCGCGTCCCGTGGCTGTCACGCCGCGCGAGCGGCGCCCGCGGCGTCAGCCTGAGAGATGACGGCCAGGCGATGGTAGCCGGGTTGCGCCGGCGCCGGTCAGTACGAAAGCACGGGTCGCGCGAGCGTTCAATAGGAACGCGGCAGACCCAGCCAGCGTTCACCGAGAAAGTTCGCGATCATGTCGTCGGTAAGCGGCGCAAAGGCATACAGACGGATATCGCGATAGTAGCGCTGCATGGGCAGTTCCAGGTCGAACGCGGCCCCGCCGACGATCTCCATGCCCAGTTGTGCGGCACGCTGGCCCGCCCCGGATGCCGAAAGTTTGGCAACCGCGCTCTCGACACTCACATCGTGCCCCTGCTCTTCGAGGCGCGCGGCACCGACAGTCATCGTCCACGCGGCTTCGAGATCGACGCCGGCATGCACGAGCTTGTGCTGCAGCGCCTGAAACTGGCCAATCGGCCGCCCGAAGGCCTCACGCTCCCTGGCATAGTCGAGCGCCAGCCTGTGCGCACCGCGGCCGATACCGGAAGCCACGGCCGCGGCATTCAGCCGCTCCGAGTTCAGGGTTCCCAGCACCTGCATGAAGCCCTGGTCGACCGTTCCGAGCACCGCATCATCACCGAGCGCGACGTCATCGAACATGACGGCGCAGGTATCGTAGCCGTTGATTGCGAAGGTGCCGAGCTCGGTGACCGTGACACCAGGCTGCTTCGCCGGCACGATGAAGAGCGTGATGCCGCGCGATCGATGCTCGGCGGTCCTTGCCACGACGATCAGCACGTCGGCCCGCGCGGCACCGCTGATCCAGTGCTTCGATCCCTGCAGGCGCCAGCCACCGTCGCGCCTCGAGGCACGGGTCTTCATCGCCGCGAGGATGTCCGTTCCGCCGCCCGATTCGGTCATGCAGAAAGACGCGCGCAACTTTCCCGCGCACAGGTCGGCAAGGTATTGCTGCTTCTGGGCGTCGGAGCCGAACTGGCGCAACAGCCGCGTCGCCATGTACTGAATGACGCCGAACACCGCCATCGACGTCGCGTTCCGTCCGAGCAGCTCGAGGGTGAGCACCTGCATCACTGGCCCTTCACCACTGCCACCGAGCCCCGCTTCGACACCGACCCCCCAGGCACCCACGTCGGCGAGCGCGCCGTGCAGCTCGAAATCGAATGCCTTGTCGTTGTCCAGCGACTGCACGCGCGCTACGGGAGCGACATCGCGCAACAGCTTCTCGAGCGCGTCGCAGTACATGACCTCGTCTTCGGTCGGACGGACGAACATTGTGCGTCTCCTGTGCAGCACACGGTGCCAGCTGCCGCAGCCCGCGAGGCCACGGCCGGTTCTAGGACTTCGCGTGACGCTCGATGAAACGCGTCGCCAGGTGATTGGCCCAGGCGGCGATCGTCATCGACGGCGGCCCGGCCGGCGCACGCGGCAGGGCGGCCGCGTCGGCCACGTACAGGCCGGGGTTGTCGAAGACCTCGCCGTTGCTGTCGACCACGCCGTCCTCGCTGCTGCGGCCGAGACAGGCGCCGCCGGTGGGATGCACGGTGATTGGCGTCTTCGGGGCGTAGATCCTGTGGCCCGTGCGCCGCGAGATCTCGTCGAACGTGCTGCGCAGCCGGGCGAATATCGGACTCTGGTCGGGGTCGTACTCGATGCGCAGCCGTCCCTTGTGGAAGGTCGCACGGCCGGTCATGTTGTCCTCGCCCAGGCCCGCGATCATGTAGGCGCGCTTCATGCGTTCCCGGAGCCGTCTCGGCAGGGGATAGCTGTCGACGGCCGGCAGGCCGCCGCCGCCGATCACCGGGGAATCGGTATCGCCCTTGAGTTTCACCCCGCCGGTCGTCGGCAGACCGATGGACTGGTCGATGCGCTTGTCGTTGTAGTCCCAGTAGCCGAAGAAATCGCCGTTCGTACCGAAGCGCTCGCCGAGCCGGGGCATGCCGGTGAGGCCGCCCGTCTCGCGGCTGCGCAACAGGATCCTGAGCGTGTTCAGCGTGCCCGCGGCGACGACGACCCGCGCGGCGCTGAGCGAACGCTCGCCGCCGCCGTGGTGATCGATGAACTCGACCCGGTAGCCCGCCCCGTTGCCGAGGCCGGCGATGCGCGTGACCTCGGCCAGATCGCGGACCTCGAGCCCCTGCTTCATGGCCGGCGCCAGGTACACGCAGTCGAGCGTCGTCTTGCTGCCCTTGGGCGATCCGAGAAAGCCATCCTCGCCCGCCTGGTAATCGACCTCGTAACGCTCGATGCCGTTGGCATCGACGATCTTCCGCGGCTTGTCCGGGTCCTCGGGCAGCAGGTAACCGATGCGCGGATCGGGTGGCGGCGTGGCCGGTTCGATCGCCTCGGATCCCTTGAAACGCACTGCGGACGTGTTCGGAATTCGGTGGTCGGCCATCGGCGTTTCCGAGCCCATGCGTTCGAGCACCGCGTCGTAATGCGGGGACATGCTGGCATCGGAAATGTCGTCGACATGCCCTTCCCAGTAATTCTCCGCCAGCGGGCGGATGTTGACCGCCGAATACACGTGGCTGCCGCCACCGACACCCGAGGAACAGGCAATCTTGACGCCCTTGGCAAAGAACAGCTCAAAGAGCCCCTGCTTGTTCAACTTGATGCTGCCGCCGGGCATACGGTTGCCGCCGACGGCGCGCAGCAGGCGCGAGAACAACTGCCGGCCCCGCGGCAGGGGCGTGCGCTTCTCGATGCCCATCGAGCGCACCGGAACGGTGTCGCGCCAGGGGCCGCGCTCGAGCAGGGTGACCCGAAAGCCCGCTTCGGCGAGCCGTGCGGCGACGACCGAACCGCCGAAGCCGCTGCCGATGACGATGACGTCGGCGTCGTTCATCGAACCGGCCCGGCCGGCCGCGGCACGCCTCGCGTGCCGCCCCGCGGTCGGCGCGAGGAAGGATGCCCCGTGCAGTACCCCAACGTCGCGTTCATCTCGCCCTCCCCCGTGAGCCGTTTGCCGCGGCCCGCCGCAACGGCGGCGCAGCCCGTGCCCGTTTCTTATACCGTGGCCCATCCGAGCAAGTAAAGAAAGGCCGCCCCCGGTGCCCATGCCTGTCCCGGATTCGTCCACGGGTTTGTCCATCGCACCGGTGCATGCCCGGTGCGCCGCCAGGCGATGACACCCGCGCGGGTCGCTGTAGAATCTCCTCGTCAAAGGGAGACGGCACATGGCTCAGATCGAACCCCGCTTGCAGGACGCCACGATCGCGCAGCTCCACGCCGCCATGCGCAGCGGCGAGACGAGCGCCGAGCGACTCGTGCAGGCCTTCACGGCGCAGATTGCCGCGCACGACGAGTCCGGCGCGAAGCTCAACGCCGTGGTCACCCTGAACGGGCAGGCCGCCGCGCAGGCCCGCGCACTCGACGAGCGCTTCGCCGCGAGCGGCGCGTTGAGCGGTCCCCTGCACGGCATCCCGATCGTCATCAAGGACTGCCTGGAGACGACGGACATGCCGACCTCGTTCGGCTCGGAGGTGTTCGCCGATTACATCGCGCGCGAAGACGCCACGGTCGTCGCGAAGCTGCGCGCCGCCGGCGCCGTCATCCTCGCCAAGACGACCCTGCCCGACTGGGCAACGTCGTGGTTCGCCTACTCTTCGCGCAGCGGCGAGACGAAGAACCCGTATCGCCTCGATTGCGATCCCGGTGGTTCGAGCAGCGGCACGGGTGCGGCAGTCGCCGCATCGTACGCGCCGATCGGCCTGGGCACCGACTGCGGCGGCTCGGTGCGCTTGCCGGCATCGTTCTGCAACCTCGTCGGCGTGCGCTCGACCCCCGGCATGATCAGCCGCAAGGGTTGCAACCCGCTGGTCGGCGTGCAGGACACCATCGGCCCCATGACCCGCAGCGTCGAGGACGCGGTACGCCTGTTCTCGGTGCTTGCCGGCTACGACCCGGCCGATCCGCTGACCTGTGTGCACGGCATCGGCCGTGCGCCGGCGTCCTACCTGCCCGCGCTCGTACCGGACGGTCTCACCGGTATGCGCATCGGCGTCGTGCGCAATGCTTTCGGTAACGCGTCGCTGCCCGCGGCCGCCGCCGTCAACGGCGTGCTCGACGGCGCGCTCGCAGAGCTTCGCGCCGGCGGCGCCACGCTCGTCGACGTCGAGATCCCGGATCTCGGTCAATGGCTCGTCGACACCTCGCTGTACCTGCTGAAGTCGAAATTCGACATCGACGCGTTCCTCGCCGAGCGTGCCGACGCGCCGGCCCGATCGGTGCAGGCGATCGTGGCGTCGGGGCGCTACCATCCGAAACTCGACCTGCTCGAAGGCATCGCGGCCGGACCGGACGCGCCGCTGGACGACATGGCGTACCACCGCGCCTACGCGGCGCGCGAGGCGTTCATGCAGCTCGTCGTCAACATCATGGCGCGCGAGCGCCTCGCCACGCTGGTCTATCCCACCGCGCAGGTACCGCCGCCGCGCCGCAGCGAAACCGATTCCGGCGAATGGACGACGCTGACCTTCCCGACCAACACGCTGATCGGCTCGCAGACCTGGATGCCGGCGATGACCGTACCCGCGGGCTTCACCGATGACGGTCTGCCGGTCGGCATGGAAATTCTCGCGCGCCCGTACGACGAGCCGACCATGTTCCGCGTCGCCCACGGCTTCGAGCAGGTCCGCGGCCACCGCAGACATCCGCACGCGCTGCCGATGACGAGCGCCTGACGCGGGCCTGCCCGCTGGCGAGCGATCGCGCCGGCACGCGGCGGCCGGCGCCGTGCGGCGGGCCGTGCGGAGGGCCGTGCCTGGCGTTGCCAGCGGTGACGGCGCCGCCGAGCGCGGGCGTCAGCCGCCGGCCAGTACCGGCCGGAAACCCGCCTCTTCGAGCAGGCGCACGACGGTCTGGCGCTGGTCACCCTGGATTTCGACGCGTCCCTGCTTGACCGTGCCGCCCGCACCGCAGGCTTTCTGCAAGCGCCTGGCGAGCTGTTCGACCTCTGCCGCCGGCATGCCATCGAAGCCCGAGATCTCGGTGACCGTCTTGCCGCCGCGGTGGGCGGTCATGCGCCGCACGTCGAGCCGCCTGCGCGGCGCGCGCGCGGCAGGTGGCGCGGCTTGGGATTCCTGCGACTCGCCGGACTCGGCCTTGGGTACGTCCAGCCCGGCGAGCATGGCAAACGGACTCGACGACAGCGTCTCGGGCGGGGCGGGTGGCGGCTTCTTCTTCATCGGCTGCTGCGGCGCGGCCGCTGCGTCGTTGTGGATGTACGCACCATTTCACCATGTCCGGCCGTCCCGGTGCTCGCGACGAACGATGCGGCCCGCAGGCGATGGCCACCGTCTCGCCCAGCGCACAGCCCTCCCGGGCCGTTCTGCTAGAGTTCGCCGGCGGGACTTTCCCGCGAGAGCTGCAGACGGAGAGCATCCCGCGTGACCGATCACGACACGACCGACGAAACGTCCTCGCACGCCTACCGCGGCCACATCGCCTTCGATGTCGGCGCCCCGGAGGACGGAAGCATCAGCGCACGCATGGCCGTCACCGACGGCATGCGCAACCCCTTCGGCACCGTGCACGCGGGGGCACTCATCTGGTTCGCCGACGTCACCGCGACCCATCTCGTGCTCGACGGGCGCACGCCGGCGCCCGGCATGACGGGTTTCCCGCTGGCCATCAACCTGACGGCAAACCTCGTCGGCAACCTCAGCGCCGGTACGCTCACGGCAACGGCGCGCTTCGTCAAGCGAGGCCGCACGCTGTCCATCGTGCGCACGGCCGTGTGCGGGCCGGACGAGCGCCTGCTGCTCGACGTGACCACCACGCACCTGGCGGCGAAATGACGACGGCGCGGCCGTTCAGCCGGCGGCCGCCGCCGCGAGCGCGGCGTCGAACGCCTCGCTGCCGGTAAGCGCATCGTACCGGGTCGCGCCCCGCGCGACCCAGGCGATGACGCCGGCTTCACCGGCCGAGTCCTCCTGCCCCGCCAGCCCGCCCGGCAGGGAGGCACCGGGCGGGACGGCGTAGACGCGTCCGCGCGCACCGACGCGTTCGCGCGCCAGCGCCAACCACGGCGCAGCCGCGGCCGGCGTTCCGTACACGACGACGCGGGTCGGCGGCTGCTCGATGTCGAGCAGGGCACGCATCAGCGTCGCATGGGCCGAAGGCCAGCGCCCGGCCTCCGTCATGCCGGCGCGTAACGCGCGCTCGGCCGTGTCGACGTAGCGCGGCTCGCCGAGCAGTTGGCCGAGTTCGAGCAGCGCACGCACGGCGACGGCATTGCCGCTTGGCAGGTTGTCGTCGGCGTAGGGCTTGATGCGCATGACCGGGGTGTCGTGGGCAGCGGTACTGAAATAGAAACCGCCGCGCTCACCGTCCTCGAATCGCGCGATCAGCGCATCGGCCAGCGTGGTGGCGAACGCGAGGTCGGTGTCGCGCCAGCGCGCCGCGAGCAGGGCGAGCTGGGCATCGAGCAGGAACGCGTAGTCGTCGAGGAAACCGCCGATGCCCGTGACACCAGCGTGGCTGACCGCGCACAGCTCGCCGCCGCGCCAATGGTGCGCCTGCAGGTAGTCGGCGGCACGCTGCGCGGCGGCTAGCGGCTCGTCGTATCCGAGCAGCCGTCCGGCCGTCGCCAGGCCGTGGATGGCGAGCGCGTTCCAGGCCGTGATCACCTTGTCGTCACGCTGCGGCGCCGGGCGCTCGCTGCGCACCTGCGCGAGGCGCTCACACACCCGGGCCGCCTCCTGCGGGGTCGCGGCTTCGTCCGGCGCGGCCTCGGCGAGCGGTGCGCGCCGGCGCAGCAGCCAGCGGCCGGCATGGTTCGGCTTGCCTTCGATCTCGAAGCAGTCGGCGAAGGCGGCGCGGTCGTCGCCGAGTACGGCGCCCAGCTCGTCGTCGCGCCAGAGGTAGAACTCGCCCTCCCCGCCATCGCTGTCGGCGTCGAGACTGGCAGCGAACGCGCCGCATTCGAGCTGCATGTCGGCCGTCAACCAGTCGGCCGTGCGCCGTGCCGTCTCGGCCAGCCAGGGCGAACCGGTGTCGGCGGCGCGCTCCGCGTAGAGCGCGAGCAACGCGCCGTTGTCGTAGAGCATCTTCTCGAAGTGCGGGACGGTCCAGGTGGCGTCGGTCGCGGCACGATGGAAGCCGCCGCCGAGGTGGTCGAACAGGCCGCCGCGCGACATCGCGGCCAGCGTGAAATCCAGCATGTCATGCGCGCGCTCGGTCTGCGCCGGCGTCGCGGCGCAGATCGCCGCGTCCCGCAGCAGTGCGAGCCCTGCCGGGTGCGGGTACTTGGGCGCGGCGCTGAAACCGCCGTTGGCGGCATCGAAGCTCGCGTCGATCTGGCCGCAGGCGCGCTCGACCAGCGAAGCATCGGGTGCGGCCGGCGCGTGACCACCGAGGATCTCGCCGAGCGCGGCGCTGAACTTCTCCTTGAACTCGGCCATGCGCCGGTTCTTCTCACCGTACATCTTCGAGATGCTCTTCAGCACTTCGCGAAAGCCCGGCGCCTGGGCACGCGGCTGCGGCGGGAAATAGGTCCCGCCGAAAAACGGCAGTCCATCCTCGGGATCGAGGAACATCGTCAGCGGCCAGCCGCCCGGCTTGCGATTGAGCAGGCCGTGGGTGACCTGGTAGAAGCGGTCGATGTCCGGGCGCTCCTCGCGATCGACGAGCACGTTGACGAACTGCTGGTTCATGATCGCGGCGACCTGCGAGCTGTTGAACGACTCGCGCCCCATCACGTGGCACAGGTGATTGGCGGAGTAGCCGATGGACAACAGGATCGGCTTGTCCTCGCGCCGTGCCAGCGCCAGCGCCTCCTCGCCCCAGGGCTGCCACTCGACGGGATCTCCTGCGTGGCTGAGGAGAAAGGGGCTGATCTGGTCACCTAGTCGGTTCATCCTGCGGTCCTGGTTGGGGGCGCGCCACCGTAGCACAGCCGCACGGACGGGACAGCGCGGCGGCCGGCAGGGCCGTCGCGATGGCCGCCGGCCCGGGCCTCGCGCCGCCGCGGCGGCGCTCCCGTGCGGATCAGACCGTGCTGCCGACCGCGCCCGGCGTACCGGCGGGCGCAGGGTCGTCGTCACGCGCGCGATGGACGACGAGTTGCGGGAAGGGGATCTCCCAGCCGTAGTGATTGCAGGCGTCGACGCACAGGCGCGTCAGCAGCCATTCCGCAGTGTCGTAGTGAACCGCGGCATCCGGCGACAGGTCGACCTCGACGCCGTAGTCGATGGACGATTCGCCGGCGCGCATGAGTTCCACGTCCACGCGCACGATCTGCTCCGGGCGCAGGACCTCCTCGAGCCCCTTGCGCACGAAGGCGCGCAGC
>JAUIFX010000066.1 GCA_030429865.1 Gammaproteobacteria bacterium
GTTCTTCCGACGCCGTCCATCGTGAGCACGACGGCCTCCTCGAACGGGGACGGGAAGAACGCGCTGCTCGCGACGCTCGTGATGTTCGCTTTCCTACGCTCGGTACGCGCGACCCTGGTCGGCGTGATCGGCATCCCGATCTGCACCATTGCCGCCTTCATCGGCCTGCTTGCGGCCGGCCGCACGATCAACGTCATCTCGCTCGCCGGTATCGCGTTTGCCATCGGCATGACGCTGGACAACGCCATCGTCGTGCTCGAAAGCATCGAACTCGAGCGCCGCCGTGGTCTCGATCGCGCGGCCGCCGCGATCGCCGGAGTGACCCGCGTGTGGCCGGCCGTGCTCGCTTCGACCCTGACCACCATCATGGTCTTCATTCCGATCGTGTTCATTGCCGAGGAGGCCGGCCAGCTCTACTCGGACATCGCGATCGCGGTCTCCGCCTCGATCCTGGTTTCGATGCTGGTCGCCATCACCGTGGTGCCGACGGCGAGTGCACGGCTCGGTATCCAGTCGGCGCGCCGCGGCGCGGGAACGCTACGCCGCGCCGTGCTCGGAGCCATCGGCTGGATCATCGGCGGGCGCGCGCGCCGTGCCGCGTGCGCCGCGATCGTCGTTGCGACCAGCGGCGCCATCGCCGCCTGGCTGACACCGCCCGCGGAGTACCTGCCCGAGGGCGAGGAAGCGAAGGCTTTCGCGACGATGAATGCGCCGCCCGGCTACAACCTCGCCGCGATGTCCGCCGTGGCCGACGCGGTGCAGGCCCATTTCCTGCCTTTCGTCGAGGCCGACCCGCAGCGCTACGACGCCGGCGAGATCGAGGTGCCGCCGCTGAAGTACGTCAACCTGCGCGTTTCGGCGCAGCAGCTGCGCATCGTCTCCGAGCCCGTCGACCCGGCGCACATCCTGCCCCTGATGGACGCGTTCTCGGCGCATTTCGAGGCTTACCCCGGCATGCGCGCGTTCGTCTCGCGCGGCTCGATCATCACCAGCAACGACGGCGGCACGCGCAGTGTCGATCTCGACATCTCGGGCGCACGACTCGAAGCCATTTATGCCGTTGCCGCGGCTGCCTACCGCCGCGCCCGCGAAGTCTTCGACAAGCCGCGCATCCAGGCCGAACCGCCGACGCTGTCGCTGTCGCAGCCGCTCATCGAAGTCAGGCCCGACTGGCGCCGCGCCGCGGAACTCGGTCTCGACGTGACCGACCTCGGCCTCGCCGTGGCGGCGCTGACCGACGGTGCCTACGTCGACGAGTTCTTCCTCGGCGACGACAAGGTGGACATCTTCCTCTACAGCGAACATGGCGGCGATGTCGATGTCGACGCGCTCGACAGCCTGCTCATCTACGCGCCGGGCGGCAGCGCGCTACCGCTGTCCTCGCTCGCCGAGGTGGTCGAAACGGTCGACACCAGCATCGTGCGCCGCGTGAACGGACAGCGCACGGTGACGCTGCACGTGATTCCGCCGCCCGAGGTCGCGCTCGAGACCGGCGTCGAACGCGTGCGCCGCGAGGTCGTCGGGCATCTGCGCGGCGCGGGGCGCATCCCGGCAGACGTCGCGACCGACATCTCGGGCGCCGCCGACCAGCTCGACGCGACGCGTGCGGCGCTCGCCGACAACTACCTCGTCGCGCTCGTCATCGTCTACCTGCTGCTCGCCGCGATCTTCGCGCACTGGGGCTACCCGCTGCTGATCATGACGACCATCCCGCTGGGCATCGCCGGTGGCATCGCCGGCCTCGCGCTGCTCAACCTGGCCGGGTCGTCGCTGCCACTGGTCGGCCTGCCGGCGCTCTACCAGCCGTTCGACATGATTCCCATGCTCGGCTTCCTGATTCTCATGGGCACGGTGGTCAACAACCCCATCCTGGTCGTCCACCGCGCGGTCGCCAACGTGCGCGAGGAAGGTCTGGCGCCGCTCGCCGCGGTGCGCGAGGCGGTCGATTCGCGTCTGCGCCCGATCGCGATGTCGACGGTGACGACGGTGTTCGGCCTCGCGCCGCTGGTCTTCCTGCCGGGCGCCGGGTCCGAGCTCTATCGCGGCGTCGGTGCGATCGTGCTGTTCGGCCTGGTCGGCACCGCGATCGTCACGCTGACGTTTCTGCCCGCGGTGACCGTGGCGGTACTCGGCCTCGGCGCGGGTCGCGCGCGCGCCGCGTGAAGGCCGGCGGCCGCTGGCCGTGCCCCGCGTTACAGCGCGTCGGCAAACGCGGCACTGATGCGCGCGGCACGCTTGCCGAAGAACTCCGCTGCCTCGCTGTGCGTGTGGATGTAGAGCGTGTTGCGGCGTATCGCGTCGAGCACCAGCTCGGCGACCGGCTCGACCTCGAGCAGGCGGCCGCCGAGCGCGGCGCGTTCCTCGTCGGTGTAGGTGCGGTTGGCCGTCGGGCCGCCGAGCGCTTCGGGGCGGTTGCGTGCGCTGAAATCGATGTTGCTCACGACCCGCATCGGGCACAGCACGGAGACGCCGATGCCGTGCTCGCGCACGTCCTTGCGCAGCGACTCGGCCAGGGCGACGACCGCCGCCTTGGTCACGTTGTACGGCCCTAGTTCGCGATTCGGCACGAGGCCGGCGAAGCTCGCCGTGAACAGCACGTGACCGCCGCGGCCCTGCGCGATCATGCGCGGCACGAAGGATTCCACGCCGTGGATGCAGCCCCACAGGTTGACGTCGATCGACCACTTCCAGTCGTCGTGCGTCATTTCCTGCGTCGCGCCGAAGACCGCCACGCCAGCGTTGTTCATGACGATGTCGACTGCGCCGAAGGTGTCCCAGGCGTGCGCGGCGAGGGCCTCGACCGCTTCGCGCGCGCTGACGTCGGTGACCATGCCGCTCGCCGCCACGCCGGCTCGTTCGAGATCCGACACGGCGGCGTCCAGCGCCGGTTGCTCGATGTCGGCGAGCACGAGCTTCGCACCGGCCGCGCCAAGTGCGCGCGCCACGGCGAGGCCGATACCGCTCGCGCCGCCCGTGATCACGGCCACCTTGTTCTCGAAATCGTTCATGACGCTGGTTCTCCCCGTGGTGTCGTCGTGTGATGCGCGGCTCGCGCGCCAGGCCGGGGCCGGCTGCCCGCGACGTACTCATGGTAGAGCTTCGTGCGCGCCGTGCCGAGACTGGCGGCGCGGGGGCGGCCGATGGACACGCCGGTCCGGCTCAGGCGGCACGCGCGCGTGCCGCTAACCGGGAAATGCGATCGCTCCACGTTTGCCGACGCTGCCACGAGGGCGCGCGCCCGTGAGCCGGGTGTTCCGTCGCCGCACGGTCTGGTTACTGATCGGCGCCTGCATGCTCGCCCTCGCCGTGCTGGGCATTGCCGCCGCGGCCGCGCCGAGCGGCCTCGGCGGTCTCGTGCTGGTCGTGCCGTGGCTCGCGGTGCTCGCCGTGCACGTGCTGGGCGCGCCGCTCGCGGTCGCGCTTGCCTGGCGTCGCCGCCAGCATCTCGCGTTCGCCGTGGCGACCATCTATTTCGGAGGTTTCCTCGGCTGGAACGCGTGGTACTGGGCCGAGGTCAACGAGTTGCCGCGCTGGTTCGCGGCGCGCTATGCCGCGACGTTCTCGCCGGCGGACCTGGCGCTCTACGAGGCGGTGCGCGACGGCACGCTCGACGCCGCGACGCTGCGCCGGCTGCGCGGCCAAGGGGCTCGGCTCGGCTATCGCGGGCCGGACGACCGCGGGCTCGCCGTCACGGCAGCCGCGCGTGACGACGGCGCCGTGCTCGCGCTCCTGCTCGAAGCCGGCCTCGAGGTCCCCGCGGCCGACGGCGCCCGCGCGCTGCACGGCGCGGTGCGCAACCGTCGCGATGCGGTGGCGGCCCTGCTGCTCGCTGCCGGTGTCGATCCCGACGCCGCCTGGGCCGAGCACCCGCCACCGCTGTGCACGGCGGTCAACGCCGGGGTGCGCGGCGATCTCGACGAGCGCGCGTTCGCGATTGCTTCCGGGCTGGTCGCCGCCGGCGCCGATCCCAACCGCCGCTGCAGCGCGTCGCGCACACCGTACACGGCAGCGGTGGCGCAGCGCCAGGCGAACACGCTCGCCCTGTTTCTCGCGCACGGTGCGCGTATGGACGTGACGGTGAACCCGACCCGCGTCGCACGCGAGCTCGATGCCGCCGCACGCACGGCCGACCTCCCGCTGCTCGCGCTGTTACTCGATGCCGGCGCGCCGGCGGCGGACGTGCTGGGGCAGGCACTCGCACGACGCCAGGTCGACGTGGTGCGCGTTCTGCTCGAACACGGCGCGGACGCGGCCGCGCGTCCCTACCTGAACGGCGTCGTCTACGACGAGTCGATGCATGCGTTGCACGCGCTGCTGCTCGCACATGGCGCCGATCCGGCGCTGACCGATGCACGGGGGCGCGATGCATTCGCGCGCGTCGCGCCGCGTGCCGGGCGCGCACTGCTCGCCGAGCTGGTCGCTGCCGGCGCCGATCCGGACGCGAGCCGTATCGATGACGTGCCGCTGCTCATCGCGCGCCTCACCCCGGTGCCGGCCGAGCGCGAGTTTCCGTTCCACTTGCTGGCGCTGGGTGCGGACGCGAACGTCCGCGCGGCCGACGGCATGACGGCGCTGCTGCTGGCAAGCCGCATGCAGGACGTCGACGCGCTGCGCCGCCTGGTTGCCGCGGGTGCCGATGTCAGCGCCGCGGACGCGGGTGGGCGCAACGCCCTGCACCACGCGCTCGACACGGCCGACGACGGCGAGACCGTCGCGGCCCTGCTGGCACTCGGCGTCCCGGCCGAGCGGCGCGCGGCGGACGGCGATTCGCCAGCCTGCATGGCGCAGCGCCGCCGGCGCCGCAAGGCCTTGGCTGCGTTCGCCGCGGCCGACATCGCGCCGCGCGCGTGCGACAGCGGCGTGCACGGCGCCGACCGTCGCGACACTGCCGCGACAAGCACGCGCGACCGCCCGGCGGTCGGTCGCGTGCGCATCCCGTGAGCGCCCGGCTCGCGGCATGTTGCGCCGCGCCGCGTCGTGCGTCCCGCGCGATAGAGCGGCCGCGGCGCGGTGCCCGGACAGCCCGCGCCGCGTTTGTGTAAACTGCTCGACGGCCCGCGCGGATGCTGATCCGGCTTGCGCGGCGTCGACGTTAAGACGAACCTGGAAAGCCTGCTCGACGATGTCCGCGCTGCCCGCTCCCGCTCCGCTCGACCCGCGTGCGAGCGCGATCTTCCTCGACCTCGACGGCACCCTGATCGGCTTCGGCGACACGCCCATGGCCGTCGACGTGCCGGGTGCCCTGCTCGAGTTGCTCGACGCCCTCGGCACACTGTGTGACGGCGCGCTGGCGGTGGTCAGCGGGCGCCGCATGGCGACGCTCGACGAGCTGCTCGCGCCGCTCGCGCTGCCGCTCGCCGGGCTGCACGGCCTCGAGCGGCGCCGCGCCGACGGCACGGTGCACCGCCTGGTCGAGGAGGGCGATGCGCTGCTCGGCGAGGTCCGCGAGCGCTTCGAGTCGGCGGCGGCCCGCCTGCCGGGCCTGTTGGTCGAGGACAAGGGTGCCGCGCTGGCCCTGCACTACCGTGCCGCGCCGCACCGCGCGCCCGAGGTCGAAGCGCTGGCCGGCGAGCTCGAACGCGCCCTCCCGGCGCGCCTGGTCATGCAGCGCGGTCACATGGTGGTCGAGATTCGTGCCGCCGGCGCCGACAAGGGCAGCGCCATCGATGCCTTCATGCGCGAGCCGCCGTTCCGCGGACGGCGCGCGGTGTTCGTCGGTGACGACGGTACCGACGAGCACGGCTTCGCCGTGGTCAATGCCCTCGGCGGCTTGTCGGTGAAAGTCGGCGACGGCGAAACCGCGGCACGTGCGCACCTGCCCGATCCGCGCGCCGTGCTGCGCTGGCTCGACGAGGCGGTCGCACGCCACCATGCAGGGATCACGGGATGAATTCACTCGACCTCGGCCTCATCGGCAACTCCACCATCGCCGCGCTGATCGACGCCGATGCGAACATCGTCTGGGCGTGCGTACCGCGCTTCGATGGCGAGCCCGTGTTCGACGCCCTGTTGCGCGGCGACCAGGCAGCAGGCGAGGCGAGCGGCCGTTACGCCATCGAGCTCGTCGACTGCGTGCGCAGCGAGCAGGAATACGTGAAGAACACGGCCGTGCTCGTCACGCGGCTGTACAGCGCCGACGGCTCGGGCATCGAGATCGTCGACTTCGCGCCGCGCTTCAAGCAGTTCGGCCGTACTTTCCGCCCGGTCATGCTGGTGCGGCAGGTCCGTCCGCTCGAAGGCACGCCCCGCGTGCGCGTCCGCATCCGTCCGCAGGCCGCGCACGGCGCGAGCCCGGTGACGGTGACCCACGGCAGCAATCACATCCGCTACGTGCTGCCGGACATCGTCCTGCGCGTCACGACCAACGGCTCGGTCAGCGCCATCCTGGACGAGCTGCCGCAGGTTCTCGACGAGCCGCTCACGCTGCTGCTCGGGCCCGACGAGACCTGCCCGGACAACGTCAACACGCTCGCG
Organism: Gammaproteobacteria bacterium; assembly: GCA_030429865.1. Lineage (GTDB taxonomy): Bacteria > Pseudomonadota > Gammaproteobacteria > JACKNG01. Next base: position 6,475 of record JAUIFX010000066.1, read on the forward strand.
CAACGTTTCTACGACGAGACCTGCGATTACTGGCACGAGTGGGTGCGCTACCTCGGCATCCCGTTCGAATGGCAGAACGAAGTCATCCGCGCCGCCATCACGCTCAAACTCAACGCCTACGACGACACCGGCGCGATCATCGCCGCGGTGACGAGTTCGATCCCCGAAGCGCCCGACAGCGGACGTAACTGGGATTACCGGCATTGCTGGCTGCGCGACGCCTGGTTCGTCGTTGCCGCGCTGAACCGCCTCGGCGCGACGCTGACCATGGAGCGCTACCTCGGCTGGATCATCAACCGCATCGCCGATTCCAGCGATGGCCATCTCGGCCCGGTCTACCGCATCAACGGCACGACCGAGCTCGACGAACACGTGGTGGATAACCTGCCCGGTTACCGCGGCATGGGCCCGGTACGCATGGGCAACGCGGCATGGACCCAGGTGCAGAACGACGTCTACGGCGCCGCCGTGCTCGCCGCCGCCCACGTGTTCTACGACGAACGCATGCGCCGCCCCGGTGACGCCAGCCTGTTCGCCCGCCTCGAGATCCTCGGCCACCGCGCGCACGAGAAGTACGCCACGCCCGACGCCGGACTGTGGGAGTACCGCGGCATCGCCAAGGTGCACACGTTCTCGGCCGTGATGTGCTGGGCGGCCTGCGATCGCCTCGCCCGCATCGCTGCGCGCCTCGGCCTCGCCGAGCGCCACGACTACTGGCGCGAAGCGGCCGACGCGATGCATGCCGACATCGCCGCGCGCGCCTGGAACGCGGAGATGAACTGCTTCGTCGAGAGCTTCGGCGGACGCGACCTCGATGCGAGCCTCCTGCTGCTCGCGCAGCTCGGCTTCGTCAGCGCCGAAGACCCGCGCTTCCACGGCACCGTGGCCGCGGTCGAGCAGCACCTCAAGCGCGGCGACTTCCTGCTGCGCTATGCCACCGCCGACGATTTCGGTCTGCCCGAGACGGCGTTCACGGTGTGCACGTTCTGGTACGTGGACGCCCTGCATGCGATCGGACGCGAGGACGAGGCGCGCGCGCTGTTCGAGGATCTCCTGCGCCACCGCAACCGCCACGGCCTGCTCTCCGAGGACATCGATCCGCGCACCGGCGAGCTGTGGGGCAACTTCCCGCAGACCTACTCGATGGTCGGCCTGATCAACTCCGCGCTGCGCTTGTCGAAGCCGTGGGAGGGCGAGTTTTGAGCCGCCTCGTGGTCGTCTCGAACCGCTGCACGGTGCCACGCGCCGGCAGCGCGCCGGGCGGCCTCGCGGTAGCCTTGAACGCCGCCCTGCGCGAGAGTGGCGGCATCTGGTTCGGCTGGGACGGCAGCATCGCCGACAGCACGCGGCGCGTGCCGCAGCGCGACGACGTCGACGGCATCCGCTACGCGACGGTGCCGCTGCAGAAGCGCGACTACGAGGATTACTACAAGGGCTACGCGAACCGCGTGCTGTGGCCGCTGTTCCACTATCGCATCGACGCGATGCAGTTCCAGCCCGAATTCCGCGAGGGCTACCGCCGCACCAACGAGTACCTCGCGCGCAAGCTGATGCACGTGCTCGAAGACGACGACGTCATCTGGGTGCACGATTATCACCTCATCCCGCTCGGCCACGACCTGCGCTCGGCCGGCGTCGACAGCCGTATCGGCTTCTTCCTGCACATCCCGTTTCCGCCGTTCGACGTACTGCGTGCGCTGCCGGGCTACGTGCACATCCTGTGGTCGTTCTGTGCTTACGACCTGATCGGCTTCCAGAGCGACAACGACCTGCGCAATTTCATCGATTGCATCGTGCGCGGTACCGGCGCGGTGGTCGACGATGACGGCAACATCAGTTGGGGTTATCGCCGCTCGCGTGCGGGCGCCTTCCCGATCAGTATCGATCCGCGCGAGGTGCGGGACATGGTCGGCAACGGGCGTGACGTCAAGACCGTACGCCGCCTGCAGCAGAGCCTGCACGGCCGGCCGCTGGTCATCGGCGTCGATCGGCTCGATTACTCCAAGGGTCTGCCGGACCGCTTTCTCGCCTACGAACGCATGCTCGACCGCTATCCCGAGACGGTCGGCGACGTGGTCTACCTGCAGGTCGCGCAACCCTCGCGCGAGGACGTGCCGGAGTACAACGCGCTGCGCCTGCAGCTGGAGGGCATCGTCGGCGAGATCAACGGCCGCTTCGCCGAGTTCGACTGGATGCCGCTGCGCTACCTGAACAAGGCCTATGCGCGACCCACCATCATGAATTTCCTCGCCCTGGCCAGGGTCGGCCTGGTCACGCCGCTGCGTGACGGCATGAACCTCGTCGCCAAGGAATACATCGCTGCGCAGAACCCGGACGACCCCGGCGTCCTCGTGCTCTCGGAGATGACCGGTGCCGCGCAGGAACTCGACAGCGTGCTGCGTGTCAATCCGCATGACCACGAAGGCGTTGCCGACGCCATCCTCACGGCGCTGAAGATGCCGCTCGATGAACGCGTGGAGCGCTGGCGGCACGCCCACGCGGTCGTCACCGGCAACGACATCTTCAACTGGTCGGAGCGCTTCCTGCGGCAGCTGCGCGCGACCGCGCACCCATGAGCGGGTCTGCCACGCTGGTCGGCGACATCGGCGGCACGAACACGCGCCTGGCGCTTGCCGAGGCGGGGCGCTGCACGGCCGTGACGCGCTACGACAATGCCGCCGCCGGCTCGCTCGATAGCTGCCTCGCCGATTTCCTCGCACGCCACGCGCTCGATGCCGCTGCGCTCGACGTGCTGCTGGCCGTGGCCGCCCCCGTCACCGGCGAGCCGGTCACGCTGACCAACCTTGCCTGGCATCTGTCCGCGCGCGAACTCGCCGACAGCTTCGGCTTTCCGCGGGTCGAGTTCGTCAACGACTTCGTCGCGCTTGCCTGGGCGCTGCCGGTACTGTCGGCGGCGGATCTCGTCGCGCTCGGCGGCGACGCGGCGCGCGACGATGCGCCCGCGCTCGTGATCGGCCCGGGCACCGGCTTCGGGGCGAGCCTGTGGCTGCCGCACGGTGAGGCGCTGGCGACGGAGGCCGGCCACGCGCTGATCGCGGGTGTCAGTGATGCGGAAGTCGCGCTGCTCGCCGGCATGCGCGAACTGCTCGGCGCGGCGCCTTCGATCGAGCAGGTCCTCTCGGGCGCCGGCCTCGAGCGCTTGTATCGCGTACTCGGCGGGGCGCCGGCGAGCGCCGCGGACGTATTCGCCGCCGCGCTTGCCGGCAGCGACCGGTGCGCGCGCGACGCGCTGGCCCATTTCCATGCCTTCGCCGGCATTGCCGCACGCAACCTGGCCCTTGCTACCGGGGCCCGCGGCGGCGTCTTCATTGCCGGGGGCATCCTGCCGCGCGCACCGCAACTGCTCGCCGCGTCGCGTTTCCGTGACCGTTTCGAGACGCCGGCGCCGCTGCCGGGCTATCTCGAAGCGATTCCGGCCCGGCTCATCGTGCACGAGCAACCCGCCCTGTTGGGACTCGCGCACCGGGCGCGGCGACGGCTGATCGGCGCGCCCTGAGGTGCCGGCGGCCGGCACCGGCCACGGCGCGCCGACCTGCGTTCGATCAAGTCCGGTATCGCCCAACCCGGCTACGCTCGGGGCATCATGACCACCACCAAGAGCAACATCATCGACGACCTCGGTGAGAGCGCGCTGTTGCTGCCGGCGCGGGTCAACGACGCGCTCCTTGCCAACGAGCAGGCCAAGTACTTCTTCAGCCTGCTGCAGAACGCGCTGCTGCAGGCGACACGGCCGGACATGGAAGTGGACGCGCTGGCCCGCGAGCGCGAAGCGGTCGGCATCGAGGACGCGCGCCTCGACGACGTCGTCGAGAACACGCGCGCGACGGCCGACGGCTTTCTCGTGCCGGGTTTCTGCGCTATCCGTGCGCGCCTGCTCGCGCTCGTCGAGCAGATGATCGAACCGTTGCGCCTGGCCGCCTGGCAGTTCAGCGTCGGCGAATCGGTCACGCGCTTCGAGCAACGCCTCGCGGCACTCGCCGAGACCCTCGGCGAACAGGCCGGCGACGAGGTTGCCGAGGCGCTGGTAATGACCCTGACGCGGGGTACGCGCGAGGCCGGCGACAGCCTGCACGTGCTGGTCATGGACCTGCACAAGGCGCTCAACCAGTTGCAGCGCGAGGCCGCCGAGGAACAGGTTGCCGGCGCCAGCGCCTACCGCCTCGATGCCGCCCATCGGCCGCTCGTGGCGGCTTTCATGGCCGGGGTTAATCGCACCGCGCCGCTGAAGTTCGGTCATCCCGGGCTGGGCACCACGGCGACCTCGATGGGGCCGCGCCTGGTGCTGCAGAACGACATCGGCACGACCGACGCGCACGTGTTCGTCATCGAAGTCGCCGGGCGCGTCGCGGCCTTCACCTATACCGACGTGCACCTGCCGCGGCTCGAGTTCTTCAAGAGCCTGCTCGCGCCGTTCGCGGTGAGCTGGCACGAGACCAGCAACCACGCGGTGGCCGGCTTCGAGCACGACACCTATTACCTGTGCCGCGGCGAGTTCGCGGCCGGAGACGATGCCGAGCTCGAGCGTTTCCTCACCTGGCTGGGCTCGCGCCTCGTGTTCCTCATCGACTGGAACAAGGCGCGCAAGCGGCTGCGCGGCCTGGTCGGCAAGAAGGATGCCGTGGCCCTGCTCAAGTGGGCCGCCGATCACGACCACGGTCATCGCGCCTTCCTCGAGCTCGGCGGCGAGCAGCTGATCTTCCGCGCCGTCGAGCATGCGGCGATGGGGGAGCCCCACTACGGACAGCCGCTGAACGCCATCATCGGCGAACAGCAGACGCTGGAATTCCTGCGCCATGCCCTCGCCACCGCGGCCGACGGGCTGCTCGCACGCAGCGACTGGCGCGTGATCGAGGACCAGATCCGCGCCGAGCTGCTGAACTATTTCCGCTCGGTGCCACAGGAGCAGCTCGCGCTCGCCGCGCGTCACGCCGAGTACGTGTTCGAGGCTGCCGACCTCGTGCGCGGCGCGCTGCAGCGTCTCGGCGAGGACGCGCTCGACGCCGACTACGCGCAACGTGCGCTGCGCCGCGCCGCCGGCTGGGAGCGTGCCGCGGACGGCCTGGTCAACGAAGTGCGCGGCATGAGCCGGCGCACCGCGGCGCGCGAGCGCCTGCGTGCGCTGCTCGAAGAGCAGGACGACGCGGTCGACGCGCTCGAGGAGGGCGTGTTCCTGGCGACCCTCGCCGATGCGCGCCTGCAACGCCTGCCGGCGAGTGTGCGCGATGGCATCACCCGCCTCGCCGAGGAGGTCGTGTGCGCGAGCCAGGAACACAACAAGGCGCTGGATGCCGCACAGCACGTGCACCGCGGGGGCGCGCGCGACGACGTCGAGGATTTTTTCCTGGCCTTCCAGCGCGTGGTAGAACTCGAGCATCACACCGATGCCAGCGAGCGCGCCATCACCGCGGCGCTCGCCGGCCTCGACGGTGCGGCCGGCGCGGTGCTCGTTGCCGCGCGCCTGAGCGCGAGCCTCGAGGCGGCGGCCGATACGCTCTCGCACTGCGTGCACATCCTGCACGATTACCTCGTCGACGAGGTGATGGCGGTATGAGCGCGGCGGCCGGCAGGGGGACAACGGGCCGCGCGCCCGGCACGTGCGAAGGGCGTCTGCGCACCGCGGCGGGATGGCGGCCATGAAGCCGGGCGTCACCACGCCGGTGGACATCTACCCGCTCGAGCCGGACAGCGTGCGCGAACCGTTGCCGGACGTGTCCGACGTCGGCGGCAAGGGCGGCAACCTGCTGCGCCTCGCCGCCCTCGGCCTGCCGGTGCCGCCCGGCTTCATCCTGGGCACCGGCCTGTGCCGACATTACCACGCGCATGGCGCGGCCCTGCCGGATGACTACCGCGTGCGCATGGCGGGCGCGCTGGAGCGCCTGGAGGCGGTGACCGGCTTGCGCCTCGGCAGCCCGCGGCGGCCGCTGCTGGTCTCGGTGCGGTCCGGGGCGCCGCTGTCGATGCCGGGCATGCTAGAGACCCTGCTGAACGTCGGCCTCACCGATACCACGGTCGGCGGCCTGGTGCGTGCGACCGGGAATCCGCGGCTGGCGTGGGATTCCTACCGCCGCTTCGTGCGCGCCTATGCCGAGGTCGTGCACGGCTGCCGCTCGGAACGTTTCGACACGCTCGTGCACGAGGCGCTGACCCGCGAAGGGCTCGCGGCCGAGAACGAGTTCGATACGCCGACGCTGCGCACGCTGACCGAGGCCTACCAGCAGCTCTTCCATGCGCTCACCGGCGAGGCGTTCCCGCAGGACCCGCTCGCCCAGCTGCACGCCGCGGTCGACGCCGTGCTGCGTTCCTGGACCAGCGCGCATGCGCGGGCCTATCGCGCCGCGCACGGCATCGACGAGCACGTCGGTACCGCGGTAACGGTGCAGGCCATGGTATTCGGCAACGCCGGCGCGACGTCCGGGGCCGGTGTCGGTTTCACGCGCGACCCGGCAACCGGCGCACGTGAGCTGTACGTCGATTTCGCGTTCAACGCGCAGGGCGAGGACGTCGTCGCCGGGCGCCACGCGGGCGCCGGCGGTGCTGCGCTGGCGCGCTCGCTGCCCGCCATCGAGAGCGAGATCGCCGAGATCGCGAACACCCTCGAAGACGTCTTCCGCGACATGCAGGACTTCGAGTTCACGGTGCAGGACGGACGCCTGTTCCTGCTGCAGACACGCGCCGGAAAACGTTCGCCGCTGGCCGCGCTGACGATTGCCGTCGATCTCGTCGACGAGGGGCGCCTGACGCCGGAGGAGGCCTGCGCGCGCCTCGCCGGACTAGACCTCGATGCCATTACCCTGGATCGCTTCGGCGACGCCGACGGCGAGGTGCTGGCGCACGCCACCCCGGCCAGCATCGGGGTGGCGAGCGGCCGGGTCGCCTTCGATGCCGCCCAGGCGCGCGCCTGGACCGAGGCCGGCGATGCCGTCGTGCTGGTGCGCCACGAAGCGGCGACCAGCGACTTCGAGAGCATGCGGCTGGCCGCCGGTGTGCTCACGGCGGTCGGTGCCAAGACCTCGCACGCCGCGGTCGTCGCCCGCGAGCTCGGCCGCGTGTGCCTGGTCGGCTGTGGTGCGCTGGTGCTCGGCGACGACGCCACGGGCTGCCGGCTCGGCGAGCGCCGCCTGCGCGCCGGCGACCATCTCGCGCTGGACGGCAACCGCGGACTGGTTTTCGCCGGGCCGCGCACCATCGTGCGCGACGCGCCCGCGGCGACGCTGGCCCGCGTGCGTGCCTGGCGCGAGGCCGCCGCGCAGGGCTGAGCGGCGGCGCCGGCTCAGCCGTCGACGACCAGCACCTTGGCGCCGCGCACCTTGCCCGAGCGCAGCTCGGCGAGTGCCAGGTTGGCGTCCTCCAGCGCGTAGGTCTGTACGGTCGGATGCATCGGGATGCGCGCGGCGATCGGCAGGAAGGCGGCGATGTCGGCCGCGGTGATGTTGGCGACGCTCTTGATCTCGCGTTCGAGCCACAGGTGCTCGTGGTAGGAGAGGCCGAGCAGCATGTCCTTGTCGGCATCCTCCTTGCGAATCGCGTTGATCACCAGCCGTCCGCCCGGCGCGAGGTTGGCGAGCGCCGCGACGACGGGCTTCCACGCCGGCGTGGTATCGATGATGGCGGCACAGGGCGTGGGCGCGCGCGCGGCGGTATCACCGGCCCAGTCGGCGCCGCGCTCGCGCGCGAAGGCCTGCACGTCGGCGTCGCGGGCGAAGACGTAGACCGGCGAGCGTGGATAGAGGTGGCGGGCGAGCTGCAGCACGAGGTGCGCCGAGCCGCCGAAACCGGTCAGGCCCAGCACCTCGCCGTCGGCGAGCCCGGTCAGCGACAGCGCGCGATAGCCGATCGCACCGGCGCACAGCAACGGCGCGGCTTCGACGTCGCCGAACGCATCGGGGACGGGATAGGCATAGTCTTCGGGCACGACCATCAGCTCGGCATAACCGCCATCGGCATCGCGCCCGGTCGCGGTGAACGCGTCGGCGAGGTTCTCGTGCGGGCCCCCGGTCGAGCGCCAGATCCAGCCGACCCCGAGGCGGTCGCCGAGCCGGTGACGGTGGGCGCCCGGACCGAGCGCATCGACCACGCCGACGACCTCGTGGCCCGGCACCACCGGCAGGCGCGGCGGCGGCGTGCGGCCCTCGATCTCGTCAAGTTCGGTGTGGCAAACACCGCAGGTACGCACGCGCAGGCGCACTTCGCCGGGGCCCGGCTCGGGATCGGGCAGGTCGACCAGGCGCAGCGGCGCCGGGTTGTGCGCGAGCGGCGCGAGCGCTTCGAGCAGCATGGCTTTCATGGGGCACGGCAGTCAGGATGGGCCTGTCCCGATTCTCGATCCTGGCAGCGGTGGCGGCAATCGCGGCAGGCCGGCGCCGCCAGGGCGGCGCCGGCGGCCACTTGCGCCGGGGCTTCCCCTATAATCCGGCCGACACCGCGCCCGGCGCGGTGGGGCTGCCCGCGATCGTGCGGGCCGCGCACGACAGAATCATCGCGATCCCGGAGGTATCCCATGGCACTCGACGCGAGCACCGATGCGTTGTTGAAGAATCTCGCCGCCCAGAACGGGCCGGCCATCCACGAAATGGACGTGCCCACCGCGCGCGCCGTGTTCGGCCAGCTGGTCGCCGCCCTGCAGGGTGAGCAGCAGCCGATCCACCGCAGCGAGGATCGCACCATCCCGGGACCCAACGGCGAGATCCCGATCCGCATCTACACCCCGCGCGACACCGGCGGCGCCACGCTGCCGGTGCTGGTGCAGTTCCACGGCGGCGGCTGGGTCATCGGCGACCTCGAGACGCATGACAACATGTGCCGCTACTTCGCCAACGAGGGCGACGCGATCGTCGTCGCGGTCGACTACCGCCTGGCGCCCGAGCACAAGTTCCCGGCCGGCATCGAGGACTGCATTGCCGCGACCGACTGGGTGCACGCGAACGCCGCGAGCATCGGCGCCGATGCCGACAAGCTCGCCGTGACCGGTGACAGCGCCGGCGGGAACATGGCGGCCGTGGTCGCGCAGCAGCTGAAGGAGAAGGTCAAGCTGCAGCTGCTCATCTACCCGGCGACCGATTTCTCCGACAAGCCCTACCCGTCGCGCGAGAAATTCGGTAACGGCGAGTACTTCCTGTCGGGCGAAGACATGGCCTGGTTCGGCGGCCACCTGACCGACCAGCCGGAATCGCTGCTCGAAGCCAAGGGCTCGCCGATCGCGGCGGCCGATCTCAAGGGCGTCGCGCCGGCGGTGACCATCACCGCGGGCTTCGATCCGCTGTGCGACGAAGGCAAGGCCTATGCCGATCGCCTCGCCGAGGCCGGTGTGCCCTCCGAGTACAAGTGCTTCGGCGGCACCATTCACGGCTTCCTGTCCTTCCCCGGGGCGCTGGAAGCCGGGCGCGAAGGCCTCGCCTACCTCGCCGGCAAGCTGAAGAGCGCGTTCGCCTGAGCGATGCGCCAGCGACCGGCGGCCGTTCGCGGCCGCCGGTCATTTCCGTCCGGCGCCGACGGCCACCGCCTGCCGGCGCCGGCGCGGCACGGGTCGGCCCGGGGGCCGTCTGTACATCGTCATCGTGCGCATGAACAAGTCCGCTGCAACCAACCTGATCGCGCTCACCGTGACCGTGGCCGGGTACTTCCTGCCCGTACACGGCGACATCGTGCTCATGACCGGCCTGTTCGCCCTGTCCGGGGGCGTGACCAACTGGCTCGCCGTGCACATGCTGTTCGAGAAAGTGCCGCTGCTCTACGGTTCGGGCGTGATCCCGAGCCGCTTCGAGGAGTTCAAGAGCGGTATCAAGCGGCTCATCGTGCAGGAGTTCTTCACCCGCGAGCACATCGAACGCTTCTTTGCCGGACACGCCGCCGACGGCGAGGCGACGCCCGCCGCGGCGATCACCGCGAAGATCGATTTCGATCATGTCTTCGAGCATCTCACCGACGCCATCGCCGAATCGCCGATGGGCAACATGCTCAACATGGTCGGCGGGCGCAAGGCGCTCGAACCGTTGAAAGCGCCGATCACCGAGAAGCTCAAGGGCGTCATCAGCGAACTCGCCGCCAGCGGCAGGGAACAGGGCGACGGCGATTTCACCGACGGCCTCATCCGCCAGGTCGAGGACATCATCGACAAGCGCCTGGCCGAACTCACGCCGGAGAAAGTCAAGGCGATCGTCGAGGACATGATGCGCCGGCATCTCGGCTGGCTGGTCGTCTGGGGCGGCGTCTTCGGCGGGCTGATCGGCCTGCTCGCGAGCCTGCTCGGCGCTGCCTGAGCGCCGCCTCGGCGAGGCGCGCACCAGCCCTCAGGTCGGGAGCTGCGCGCCCACCCGGCCGCGGATCTGGCGTACCTTCAGCGCCAGTTCGATCTCGAGGCGCAGTTCGCCCCGGGCCGGGTCGTCACCGAACGCCTCGCGCAACTGGTTGAGCCGGTACTTCACCGTGTTGAGATGCACGCCCAGTGTGCGTGCGCACGGCGCGAGCGCGAAATCGTGCGCGACCAGCGCCTCGAGCGTCGCCATCAGCGGCGCCCGCGAGCGTTCGCCCTGGTACAGCACCGGCGCCAGCACCTGCTCGACGAACTCGGCGTGTTCGTCCTCGCGGTTGCCGCCGAGCAACAGGCGGTAGATGCCGAGATCCTCGAACTTGAGCGTGCGCGTACCGACGTCGAGACGCTCGATGGCCTGTACCGCGCGCTCGGCGCTCTTGAGCGAGGTGCCGAGCGTGGCCGGACCGGCTTCGACGCGGCCGATGCCGATCTTCAGCCGCAGCGCGGTCGGCAGGGCGTCGAGCCCGTCGAGCGCCTGCTGCAGGCGCCGCGCGAGCGCGCGTTCGGCGAAGCGCTCGGCGACGGCGGCCTCGGCGATGACGACGAAGCCGCTACGCCAGTGCAGCAGGCGTGCGCCCCGCCGCAGGCTGCCCAGCGTGCGTTCGAGGGCTTCGCGCAGCAGGGTGCCGTGCTGGTGGAGAGCGCCTTCCAGGCCGGCCGTCGCACTCAGCTCGATGACGACCACGCGCCAGGGACCGGTGCGCGGCAGTTCGAGGCGCTCCAGCAGGCGCTGCGCGCCGGCTTCGTCGACGCCTTCGCTGAACAGTTCGACGAGCAATGCACTTGCGGCGCGGGTCTCCGCTGCGACCATGGAGCGGCGCTTGAAGATCTCGACGGCTATCAGCGTCGCGGCCTGCTCCACGGCCTTGGAATCGATGGGCTCGAGCGGCCCGCCGCGGGTCTCGATGACGAGGTAACCGCCGCGCGCGCCGGCGACCGGGATGCCGACCGCGACGACCGGCAGCGCCTGCGCGCCGAGCGCGAGGGGCGCGGCGAGCCCGTCGCGCAGGCTCGCCGCCGCGAGTTCCCGCGCGACCAGCGCAGGCTCGATGGTCCAGGCACACGAGACCAGCGGCCGGCGCAGGCTGTCGAGCAGCAGCACGGGGCGGGCGAGCAGGGCGTGCAGGGTTTCGCACACCGTCTCCGGGCCGCTCGCACCGACGGCCGCATCGAGCAGGCGCTCGTGGGCCTCGATGGCGCGGGCGAGGCGCGCGCGTTCCTGCTCGAAGGCACGGAACACCAGCGCCGATTGCAGGCAGGCGGCGAGCAACGGCGCGACGCTCGCGAGCACGTCGCGGTCGGCGGCGGTGAAATCGCCGTGCTGCTTGTTGATGGCGTGGAAGATGCCGAGCGGGCGATCGCGCAGGATCAGCGGCACGGTGATGGTGTTGTAGGTATCGAACAGGCGCACGAAACGTTGGATGAAGCGCGGGTCGTGCTGCGCATCGTTGGCGATGTAGGGTTCGCGCGAGAGAAACACGCGCGCGGCATTGCCGCCGTCGCCGAGCGGCACGCGGTATTGCGACACGGTGCGTTCGGCATGCACGCCGAATGCCGGCGCCTGCAGCACGAGTTCGTCGCGTTCGGCCTCGTAGCGCATGAAACCACCGCTCGCGGCGCCTATCGTGCGGCACACGGCTGTGATCACTTCGGCCAGCATCTGCGCGTGGTCGCGCGTCGTCGCCATGGCCTGGCCGACGGCCATCACGGCGTGCAGGGTGCGCGTATCAGGGGACGTTTCGCTCATGCTCGGGAGGGCGCCGCTGCCGGGTAGCTCCGATTTTGTCCAATTGGAACAAAAAAGAACGGTTGAATTTGGCCTATTAGACCATGGCGCGCCGGAACGTGAGTCGCTAAGTTTACCGGGCCGCGCTCGGCCGAGGGAGCAATCCTGACCAGTCACGCGCGGCTCGCATGGCGCCATCGGCGCCACGCGTTCGCCATCGACGCGACGGCGCGCTCGCCCATTACCCGGTGGCGCGCGCGGCACGACGATGCGGGGAGGCGGCGGCCGCCACGGCGGCGCCACACAGGGGAGCACAACAGCCATGTACTGCGTCGATGTCGACACGGGCGGTACGATGACCGACACGCTGGTCAGCGGCGGCACGGAGCCGCTGCTGATCAAGGTCGAGTCGACGCCGCACGATGTCACCGTATCGTTTCTGCAGAGTCTCGAGCGCGCCGCCGCGCTGCTCGGCTTCACCGACCTCGGCAGCTTCCTCGACGAGGTGCGCCTGATCCGCTGGACCTCGACCATCACCTCGAACGTGCTCGCCGAGCGCAAGGGCCCCAAGCTCGGCCTCATCGTCAGTCCCGGTCACGAGTCGGACCTGTACGCGGACGACACGGCCGATACCGCGGCGGTGATGCCGTCGCTGATCCGGCCCGAACACGTCACCAGTCTCGACGCGCGGGCCGGGCGCGCCGAGATCGTCGCCGTCCTCAAGAATCTCATCGACCAGGGCATCCGGCGCGTCAACATCTCCCTCGCCGGGGCGTTCCCCGACGGCAGCCGCGAACAGGACATCCTCGCCGTCATCGGCGAGCAGTTCCCGGACCACTTCCTCGGCTCCGTGCCGGCGCTCGCCGGCAGCGAGATGCTGATGCAGCCGGACGACATGTCGCGCACCTTCTATGCGCTGATCAACGCCTACGTGCACAACGCGCTCGCCAACTCGCTGTTCCGCGCCGAGGACGCGGTCAAGGTCGAACACGGCTGGCGCGGCGACATCCTGGTCGGGCACCTCAACGGCGGTGTCGCGCGTATCGGCAAGACCAAGGCGGTCGACACCATCGAGTCGGGCCCGCTGTTCGGCACGCACGCCTCGGCCCACGTCGCTGCCGCGGCTGGCGTGGCGCGCGCGCTCGCGATGGACATCGGTGGCACCACCGGCAAAGCCAGTGCGATCGGTGACGGGCGCATCGAGATGCGCACCGAGGGACACATCTTCGGCATCCCGGTGCGCACGCCGATGCCCGTGCTGCGCTCCAACGCACTCGGCGGCGGCAGCGTGGCGCGCGTCGTCGACGGCCGGGTGACGCTCGGGCCCGAGTCGATGGGCGCGGCACCGGGTCCGGCCTGCTACGACCTCGGCGGCGGCACGGCGACCCTGACCGACGCCCTGGTCGTGGCCGGCGCGATTTCGCCGACCGCGTTCCTCGACGGCCGCCGCGTGCTCGACGTCGACAAGGCGCGCGCGGCGATCGAACGCGACATCGCCGCGCCGCTCGCCACGGACGTCGCGGCGGCGGCGCTCGCGGTCGTCGAGCGCGCCGTGGCGATGATGGCCGACCTCGCCCGCGAGACCGCGCGCGAGGTCGGTTGGGACGCGCTCGACGAAGTCGAGCTGTTCGCCTACGGCGGCAACGGGCCGCTGTTCGCGACGGCCGTGGCCGAAGCGCTCGGCATCGAGCGGGTGCGCCTGTTCGCCCTCGGCACGGTGTTCTCCGCATTCGGTTCGGCCATTTCCGACGTGCTGCACGTCTACGAGCGGGCCTTGCTCGGCGCGCCGGATACCGCGGCGCTCGTCGCGGCCGGCGACGCACTCCTGCGGCAGGCGCGACGCGATCTCGCCGGCGAAGGCTTCGATCCCGCGGCGGCCAGCTACCAGTGGACGCTGCAGAACGACGCGCGCGAACGCGTGACCGCGCGCGGCGAGATCGGCGCCGTCGCCGCGACCTTGCTCGGCGAACTGGCCGACCCGCGCCTGCTGCGGCTCGACGCGCGTTTCGCGATCGGCCAGGTCGCGCTGCCCGAGCGTGAGCCGGCCGAGCCGTCGGCGCCGGGCGGGTCCCGCGCGTCGCCGCTCGGCATCGACGGCCGGCTGCCGGTCCACGACCATGCCGCGCTCGTCGGGCGGGTGCTCGACGGTCCCTGCGTGGTCGACGGCGGCACCTTCACCTGGCTCGTCGGGCCGGGCTGGCGCCTCGCGGTCGATGCGCACGGCGACGCCGTGGTGAGCCGCGGGGCATCCGCATGAGCGCGCCGGGCGTGTGTGCGCGGCGGGCCGGTCACGACGCCGCATCGTGCGGCGTCGCGGTGCCTCCCGGCACCCGGCAAGAACACCTCGGGGAGAAGCTGCGATGAGCCTGTTGCATGTTGGCGACAACCTCGACTGCGACCTGGAGCGCGAGCGCTGGGTCTGCGGCAAGTGCGGTCACGACCTCGGCTCCGCGCGCGACGACGTCAAGCGCGGGTTGCTGGTCGCCGAGCGCGAGCCGGCCGAAGTTCATCCGCCGCTGATCGACGCGGCTTACACCTTCTCGCCCAATCCCGAGTGGATCCGCATCCTGGAGTTCTACTGTCCCGGTTGCGGACTGCAGGTCGAGACCGAGTACCTGCCGCCGGGACATCCCATCACGCACACCACCGAGCTCGACCTCGACCGCATCAAGGCGCGGCTCGCGGCGGGCGAGGTCGTCATCGACGACGGTCACCTGCGGCCGGCCGGGGAGGAATGAGACGATGAGAAGCGTGGATATCGACGTCGGCGGCACGTTCACCGATCTCGTGCTGACATTCGACGAACGCCGCGTGATCGCCAAGTCGCCGACCACGCCTTACGACCTGTCGGTGTGTTTCCTGAACGTGCTCGAGGACGGCGCCGACCAGCTCGACATGGACGTCGAGGAACTGCTGCCCGAGATCGAGGTGGTGCGCTACTCGACGACGGTCGCCATGAATCGCCTGATCGAGCGCCGCGGGCCGCGCCTTGGCCTGATGACGACCGAGGGCCACCAGGAAGCGGTCCTGATTGGCCGCGGTGCGCAGTGGTGCGACGGCCTGCGCATCGGCGAACGACGCAATCTCGCGGTGCAGCACAAGCCCGAGCCACTGATTTCGCGCGAACTCATCGTCGGTATCAGGGAGCGTGTCGATTCGAACGGCCGCGTGCTGCGCCCGCTCGACGAAGACGACGTGCGCGAGAAGCTGCGCTACCTGATCGACAACGGTGCACGTTCGATCGCCGTCTCGCTGCTGTGGTCGTTCGCCAACCCCGCGCACGAGAAGCGCGTGCGCGAGATCATCCGCGAAGAGTACAAGGGTTACCACGTCGGCTACCTGCCGGTCGTGCTCTCGCACGAAGTCGTCGGCAAGGTCGGCGAGTACGAGCGCACCATGACGGCCATCCTCGATGCCTACCTGCAGCGCTCGATCAAGCTCGAGATGGAGTCGACCTGGGACAAGCTGCGCGAGATGGGCTACCGCGGCACGTTCCTGCTCACGCACAACACCGGCGGCAGCGCCGAGATGTTCAAGACCACCGCATCGCGTACCTACAACGGCGGTCCGATCTCCGGCCTCATGGGCTCCTACCACTATGGCCGCGCGCTCGGCTACAAGAACGTCATCGCGGCGGACGTCGGCGGCACCAGCTTCGATGTCGGCATGGTCGTCGATGCCGGCGTGCGCAGCTACGAGTTCCGCCCGGTCATCGATCGCTGGATGGTCGGCATTTCGATGCTCGAGTGCACCACCATGGGCGCGGGCGGCGGCTCCATCGCGCGCATCAACAAGCTGCTCGACCGCCTCGAGGTCGGTCCGAAGAGCGCCGGCGCGATGCCGGGCCCGGTGTGTTACGACCTCGGCGGCACCGAACCGACGGTGACCGACGCCGACGTCGTGCTCGGTTACATTTCCCCGGACAGCTATTTCTCCGGGCGCATGCCGCTGAACGCCGAAAAGGCGCGGGCCGCGATCGAAGAGAAGATCGCCGCACCGCTCGGCGTCACGGTCGACGAGGCGGCGGCGATGATCCGCAACATCGTCGAGGAGAACATGGCTTCGGCGATCAAGCGCGAAGTCCACCTGCGCGGCTACCATCCCGAGGATTTCGCCGTGTTCGCCTTCGGCGGCGGTGGCCCGACGCACGTCGCCGGTTTCCGCGCCGACGTGCCGGTGGCGGTGATTTTTCCGCAATCACCGGTGTTCTGCGCGCTCGGCTCCTCGGTGATGGACATCATGCACGTCTACGAGCAGTCGCGGCGCATGGTGCTGATGGAGCCGGTCACCGAGAAGCTCGCGACCGACTACCA
>JAUIFX010000067.1 GCA_030429865.1 Gammaproteobacteria bacterium
CGGTGATGAACGGACCGACGGTGCTGACCAGGATCGGATTGAGCACCAGGAAGCCGATGATGGTCAGCTTGTACCAGTTGGGGGAATGCCCCAGGAAGTTGCTGACGAACGCCTGTGACATGGTATAGCTGGCCATTGCCCCGTTTCCCCTGAATGTTGCTGCTGCCGTTGTTTCCTTACCGTGGCTCCTCGTGTCGGGAGCGACCGCTGCGGGGCGGCCATTCACGGTTTAGCGGCAGAAGCGTTGCCGTTGTTTAGCAAGGTACCGGAAAAACGCGCCCGCTTTGCCTGCCGGCGCCACGCCGCGAGCCCCGCCCTTGCCCTGTTGTCATTCGTAAACCGTGCTCCTCGGTGCCCGCGCTCCGGACCGTCCGGCCGGCACACCTGCCGTACCCGGGGCATCGCCGCGTCCTGCGCGCTGCCGGCCGTGACGCCGGGTCCCGGGAGCGCGCCGCCGAGCCGGGCGGCGCGCCGGGTGCACCCTGTACGGGGTGCTTGCCGTATCCACGCGGCCGGGCCCGGGGACCCGGCCGCCGGCTGCGGCCTCAGGCCGCGAGCTGACGCAGCACGTAATGCAGGATGCCGCCGTGCTGGTAGTACTCCCACTCCTTTGGCGTGTCGACGCGCACCGTGCACGGGAAGCGCGTGACCTTGCCATCGGCATCGGTGGCGACCACGGTCACCTCGCGCGCGCCGCTGGCGAGCCCTTCGATGGCATAGGTCTCCTGGCCGCTGAGCCCCAGGGAATCGGCGTTCTGACCGTCCTTGAACACCAGCGGCAGCACGCCCATGCCGACGAGGTTCGAGCGGTGAATGCGCTCGAAGCTCTCGGCGATGACCGCGCGCACGCCGAGCAGCATGGTGCCCTTGGCGGCCCAGTCGCGCGACGAACCCGTGCCGTATTCCTTGCCCGCGAGGATCACCAGCGGCACGCCTTCTTCCTGGTAGCGCATCGCGGCGTCGTAGATGAACATCTGTTCGCCGCTCGGCTGGTGGCGCGTCCAGCCGCCCTCGGTGCCGGGCGCCATCTGGTTGCGCAGGCGGATGTTGGCGAACGTACCGCGCATCATCACCTCGTGGTTGCCGCGGCGCGAGCCGTAGGAGTTGAAGTCGACCGGGTCGACGCCGTTCGCCATGAGATACTCGCCGGCCGGGCTGTCCTTCTTGATCGAACCGGCCGGGGAGATGTGATCGGTGGTGATCGAGTCGCCGAGCTTGGCCAGCACGCGGGCCCCTTCGATCGACCTGATCGGTCCCGGGGACTTCGCCATGTCGGTGAAGTAGGGCGGGTTCTTGACGTAGGTCGAGGTGTCGTCCCAGTCGTACTGGTTGGAAGCCGTGACGTCGATGCCCGACCAGCGCGCATCGCCCTTGAACACGTTGGCGTAGCTGTCGCCGAACATCTTGGAGTCGATGGTCGCGGCGATCGCGTCCTGGACTTCCTTGGCGGTCGGCCAGATGTCCTTGAGGTAGACGTCCTTGCCGTCCTTGTCGGTGCCGATGGCGTCCTTGGTGAGATCGAGGTCGAGGGTGCCGGCGATCGCGTAGGCGACGACCAGCGGCGGCGAGGCGAGGAAGTTCATCTTCACCTCGGCGTGCACGCGGCCCTCGAAGTTGCGGTTGCCCGAGAGCACCGAGCAGGCGACCAGGTCGCCCGACTTGATGGCCTCGCTGACCGGCGCCGGCAGCGGACCGGAGTTGCCGATACAGGTGGTGCAGCCGTAACCGACGGTGTGGAAGCCGAGCGCCTCGAGATGCGGCGTCAGGCCGGCCTTGTCGAGGTAGCCGGAGACCACCAGCGAGCCGGGTGCGAGGCTGGTCTTGACCCAGGGCTTGACGGTGAGACCGCGCTCATGGGCCTTCTTCGCCACCAGGCCCGCGCCGATCATGACCGAGGGGTTGGACGTGTTGGTGCAGGAGGTGATGGCGGCGATGACCACCGCACCGTCCTTGATCTCGACCTTCTCGCCGTTGATCTCGGCCTGGGCGCTGCCGCCCGCGGCGCGCTCGCCGGTGGCGTCGACCAGCGCATTCTGGAACACGTTCTGCGCGTCGCTCAGCGCCAGGCGATCCTGCGGGCGCTTGGGGCCGGCCAGGCTCGGCACGACCGTGCCCATGTCGAGTTCCAGGGTGTCGGAGTAGACCGCTTCGGGAGAGTTCGCGTCGCGCCACATGCCGGTGGCCCTGGCGTAGGCTTCGACCAGCGCGACCTGCTCGGCGCTGCGGCCGGAGACCTCGAGGTAGTTGATGGTCTCGACATCGATCGGGAACAGGCCGCAGGTCGCACCGTACTCGGGCGCCATGTTGGCCAGCGTGGCGCGGTCGGCCAGCGGCAGGTGGTCGAGACCGGCGCCGAAGAACTCGACGAACTTGCCGACCACGCCCTTCTTGCGCAGCATCTCGGTGACGCACAGCACGAGATCGGTCGCCGTTGCGCCTTCGGGCAGGGTGCCGGTGAGCTTGAAGCCGACGGTCTGCGGGATCAGCATCGTGATCGGCTGGCCGAGCATGGCGGCTTCGGCCTCGATGCCGCCGACGCCCCAGCCGAGCACGCCGAGGCCGTTGATCATCGTGGTGTGCGAATCGGTGCCGACGACGGTATCCGGGTAGGCCTGCTGCTTACCGTCGACTTCGCGCGAGAAGACCGTGCGCGCGAGGTACTCGAGGTTGACCTGGTGCACGATGCCGGTATCCGGCGGCACCACGGCGAAGTTCGAGAACGCGGCCTGGCCCCAGCGCAGGAAGGCGTAGCGTTCCTTGTTGCGGTCGAACTCGATGCGCGCGTTCTCGTCGGCGGCGTTCTTCGAGCCGAACACGTCGACCATCACGGAGTGGTCGATGACCAGTTCGGCCGGTGAGAGCGGGTTGATGCGGGTCGGGTCGCCGCCGAGGGCGGTCATGGCGTCGCGCATCGCGGCGAGGTCGACGACCGCCGGCACGCCGGTGAAGTCCTGCATCAGGACGCGCGCCGGCGTGAACGCGATTTCGCGATCGGGGGTCGCCTTGGCATCCCAGCTGGCAAGCGCCTCGATGTCTTCCCGGGTCACGTTCACCCCGTCCTCGTGACGCAACAGGTTTTCGAGCAGGATCTTCTGCGCAAAGGGCAGCTTGGCTACGGGGTACTTGTCGCTGAGTCGGTCGCAGCTGTAGATCTCGTAGCGCTTGTCGCCGACCGTGAGCTCCATGCGAGCGTCGAATGAATTGTTCATCGTATCTCCGTGAGTCAGTCAGAAACGGAAGGGGCGGGTGGCAGCCGCGCATTATCGGCAATTCGGCGCCGCATTGACAGCCGCCGCCGGCGCTCAGCGCGTGCTGTCGATGATGCCGCCGCCCAGCAGCCGCGCACCATCGTAGAGCACGACCGACTGTCCCGGGGTCACCGCGCGTTGCGGTGCATCGAAGCGCACGTGCAGCCGTTCGGCCGTCACCGAGACCACCGTGCAGGCCTGGTCGGGCTGGCGGTAACGTGTCTTGGCGCGGCACGCGAACGGTGCCGGCGGCGCCGCGCCGGCGACCCAGGAGAGGTTGCCGGCCTCGAGCTCGCGGCTCATCAGGGCGGGATGGTCGTGACCCTGCGCGACCACCAGTTCGTTCGCCGCGAGGTCCTTGGCGACGACGAACCACGGCGCCTGCGCGGCGCCGCGCACCCCGCCGATGCCGAGTCCTTCGCGCTGCCCGAGCGTGTAATAGACCGCGCCGTGGTGCTCGCCGACCGGGGTACCGTCGAGCGTGACGATGACGCCGGGCTGCGCCGGCACGTATCGGGCGAGGAACTCGCGGAAGCGGCGCTCGCCGATGAAGCAGATGCCGGTGCTGTCCTTCTTCTCGTGCGTGGGCAGACCGGCCTCGCGTGCCAGCGCGCGGACCTCGCGCTTGGGCAGCCCGCCGACCGGGAACAGCGCATGCCCGAGCTGGGCCTGCCCGAGGGTGTAGAGGAAGTAGCTCTGGTCCTTGTTCGGGTCGAGACCCTTCTCCAGCGTGTGCCGGCCGGCGTGCGCGCCGCGGCGCACGTAGTGGCCGGTGGCGATGACATCGCCGCCGATTGCGCGGGCCTCGTCGAGAAACGCCTTGAACTTGATCTCGCGGTTGCACAGCACGTCCGGGTTGGGCGTGCGGCCGCGCCGGTACTCGGCGAGGAAGTCGGCGAACACTTCGTCCCAGTAGGCGGCCGACAGGTCGACGGTGTTGATTTCGATGCCGAGCCGTTCGCACACCGCCAGCGCGTCGGCGACGTCGTCTTCCCAGTGGCACTGCCCGGCTTGCGCCGGTTCCTGCCAGTTCTTCATGAACAGCGCCGTGCAACGCAGCCCGGCGCGGCGTGCGAGCAGCGCCGCGACGGAGGAATCGACGCCGCCCGACATCGCCACCACGACGTGCGGGTCGGCGCCGGCGAGCGCCGCCGGCAGCCAGCTTTCAGTCGCGCAGGAAGTCATGCAGCAGGCTCAGCGGGTAGCGGTGGCCGGCCTCGAAATCGTCGACCGCGCGCAGCACCATCGGACTGCGATGGCGCAGCGTGGAGGTGACGAGCTCGGCGCGGTCGAGCCAGTGCGTGGTGACAATCTCGCGGTCGAGCGCGCGGCCCGCGTCGTGTGACACGGGCGCGGCCGCGAAACAGAAGCGCAGGAAGGTCTTGCCGGGAATCTCGGTCTCGATCAGGTAGACGCCCACGAGCGCCTCGAGACGCACCGTCCAGGCGGTTTCCTCGAGGGTTTCGCGCACCGCCGCGTCGAGCAGCGTTTCGCCCGGGTCGAGGTGTCCGGCGGGCTGGTTGAGCACGCGTTCGCCCTCGATGTCTTCCTCGACGAACAGGTAGCGGCCGTCGCGCGGGACCACCGTGGCGGTGACGACGTGGGGTTTCCAGATAGTGTCCATGCGGGGGGTCAGATGCGGTCGATGGAGGGATTTTCCCACGAGCCGGTGATGCTGTACTCGCGGCTCAGAAAGCGGTCGATCTGCTCGGGGATGGACTTGAACATCTTCTGGCCGAGGTAATACACCGCGCCGGCGCCGACGCCGATGGGGCCGAACAGGGCGCCGGCGATCGGGATCGAGTTCGACAGCGCGGGCGTGACGACGACGCGCTGGTCGTAGTCCTTGGCCTCGAGGCCGGTGCGCCCGGACACGTCGATGCGCGCCGCCGGCCCTTCCATCATCAGGCTGTTGGTGTAGGCGTTGCCGTTGGCGAGCAGGAACGAGCCCTCGATGGAATCGAAGGCGAAGCCCTTGCGGAACAGGTCGTCGAAGTCGAGCGAGAGCCGCCGCGGCAGGCTCTGCAGGCTGAGCAGTCCGAACACGCGGCCGCCGCCCGGGTCGATGTCGAGAATACGGCCGTCGGCGACGTCGAGTTCGAAGTCGCCGCTCAGGCGTGCGAGGCTGAAGTCGGCCGGCGTGCCCGGCCAGCTTGCCGCGATGTCGATGCGCGTCTCGCCGCCCTTGATGTTGGCGACGTTGTAACCGAAGCGGTCGAGCAGCGCAGCGAGGGTGTCGCTGCTGACCGCGATGTCGAAGCGGCTGTGCTGTGCCGCGCCGGTGTCCAGCCATTCGCCGCTGGCATCGAGGTTGAAGCCGGGCGCGCGAAAGCGCAACGAATCGAGATGCACGCCGTCGGCATGACGGGTCGTGCGGATGCTGGTCTCGCCCAGAGAAATGTCCTGGTAACGGAAGGCTTCGACGTGCAGGTCGAGTGCCGGCAGGCGGCGCGGGTCGGGCGGCGGCGCGGGGTCTTCGGCGCCGCTCGCGGCGGGCGGGGACAGCGCGAGGCGGTCGAGTTCGACGACCAGCGGCGCGCTGGCGAAGTCGCGCGGGATCCTCGCCGTGCCGCTGCTGTCGAGGCTGGTCAGGGTCAGGTGCCAGGCCTGCGTGTCGCGCGTGCCGCGCAGGCGCAGGTCGGCGAAGCGGTTGCCGAGCAGGTCGAGCCGCCCGATCTGCACGTCGAAGCCGAGCGGCAGTTCGGCGGCCACGGCGTTGGCGGCGCGGTCGGAGCGGTTGAGAAATGCGGTCCACTCGCCGAGCGGCAGGTGGGCGATGTAGCCGCGCAGGTTGAAACCCGGACGGCGCTCGAACTCGGGCTCGAGCGTGCCGAACAGGACCTCGGCGCGCTCGATGCGGGCGCGGCCGTCGGCGTCGCGCACGGCCGCGATCTCGGCGTCCAGCGTATCGCCGAAATCGACCCGCGTACGCGTTGCCACGCCGCCTTCGAGTTCGACCTCGATACTCAGCGGCTTGCGTTCGCCGGAGCGTTTGCCGAACGGCCACGGCAGGCCGACGTCGAGGCCGCGCAGGTTGGATTCCAGGCGCAGGCGCCGCGGCAGCTGCGCACCGTCGGCGCGTGCCACCGGGATGGTCAACACCGCTTTCCAGGGCAGTTCGCCGGCCAGCGCGTCGAGACCGTCGTTGTGCTCGAGCCAGCGGTAGACCGGGGGGGCATAGCGTTCGAGGTACTTGACGAGCTGGCCGGCCGGCGAGGTGCCGGTCATGCGGAACTCGCTGTCGTAGTTGGGATCGGCGAGCCCGCCGGCAACGACCAGGCCGACACGGCTGCCGTCGAACTCGGCCGTGAGGCCTTCGCCGTACCAGTCGCCGCGGGTGAAGCTGACCGCGCCGCCGACGTCCTCGAGGACGATGTTCTGTTGCGGCGCGCTGACGCGATTGCCCGCGAAACGTGCCGTGCCGAGCACCTCGCGCGGGCCGCCCGGCCAGAGCGCGATGTTCATGTCCAGGGTGACCGCGATGTCGCCGCCGATCGTGATATCGGCAAGGCGGGCCGCCTTGCCGTTGCGCAAGGGGCTCGCCATGACGATGTCGGTCGCGCTCTGCCCAGGGCCGCTGGCGTTCCCACTGATCAGTACGCGACGTTCGCGCGTGAACAGGTCGGGCATGGTGATGGTCGCATCGTCGATGTCCGCCCCGAGGACCTTTGCCGTGGCGACATGCATGCTCACTTCGCGTCCGCGCAGGCTCACGTGGCCGTTGACGGCGCGGGCCTCGGGCCAGCGCGCGGAGTAGGCCAGTTCGGCGTCGCTGACGTCGAAGTCGAGCGCGAGCACGCCTTCGGCGCCGTCGAACGGGAACGCGGCCAGCGGGCCGCGCAGCAGCGCATGGCCGTTGCTGATCCGTCCCGCGCCGATGAGTCCGCGCATCCAGCGTTCGCCGCGCGCCGGCAGTACGGCACTCGGCAGCAGCTCGTGCACGCGCGCGCCGGGGGCCTCCGGAATGTCGACCCGCAGCCCGATCGCCGGTGCGCCGCCGAGATCGTCGATGACCAGCGAGGCGGCGAGTTCAACCTCGTTGATGCGCGCGGCGAGGCGATGCGCGGCGAGGTCGATGCGGCCGTCGCCGCCGCGTTGCCAGCCGACTATGCCGTCGAGCGCCTCCACGGCAAGGGGCCCGACGAGCCGTTCGTGCTGCAGGGTGAGCGCGTCGGCCTCGAGCGCGACGTGGCCGCCGGCCTGGTTGAAGCGCGCGGAGCAGTCGAGCGCGTCGAGTTCCGGTACGAGCGCGCTGCCCTGCGTGCGCAGGTCCGCGACGCGGGCCTCGACGTAATGCTTCGCTGCCCCCGCGTCGCCGCGTCGCCATGCCGCCTCGAGCCGTTCGACGCGGCCGTCCGGTGCGCTGTCGGCGAGCGCTGCACGCAGGCGCTCGTCGAGCGGCAGCAGGCCGCCCGCGGCAGCCGCCAGGGGGGCGAGCGACAGGCCGGCGAGGCGCAGCGCGGCGCTCTCCACCGTGCCGTCCCGCACGCGCCAGGCAGCGCTGAGCGCACCCGGCGCCGCACCGAGGTCGAGGGTCGGCAGTCGCAGGTCGCCGACTTGCGCGAACCAGGTATCGCCCTGCCGCTGCAGTTCACCGCGTGCGCTCAGCAGGCGCGCGGCGCCCGGTACGGTGCTGTCGGCCTGCGCGCCGAGGCGGAAGCTCGCTTCGGCCAGCTGACCGGACTGCCAGCGCGTCCACGCGTCGAGATCGAGGCGCGCCGGCGGTGGCCGGTCGCCGCGCCAGTTCGCCTGCTCGGCGAGGAATTCGCCGCGCAGGCCGCCGAGTGCGAAGTCGATAGCGCCGCTCCATTCCGCGTCGAGCGGCGAACCGCGTGCGGTGACACGAAAACTCAGGCGATCACCGAAGCTTGCCGGCAGCGCTACGACGCCGGCGAGGTGTTTCAGGCCGGCCTCGTTGCGCACCGTGACGGTCAGGTCGGTCAGCCTGAAACGGGCCTGGGCGCGCTCGTCGAAGATCTCGAGGTCGGCCTCGGTCACGGCAAACTTGTCCTGCTCGATCAGCCACTTGATGATCGGCGACTTGGGCGGCGGCATGCCCGCGACGGAAAAGCGCCCGTCCGCGTGGCGGACCAGCGACAGGGCTACGCCCGAGAGCACCAGGCTCTGCGGCCTGAGCGCGCCGCTGGCGAGCGAGCCGAGCGGCGCGATGTCGATCACGGCGCGGTCGAAGTGAATCAGCTCCACGCGCCCGTCCGGGTCGAGCACGGTCAGGTCGGTGGCCGTGATGCGCGGCGCCCAGCCGCGCCAACCGGCCTCGATCGCGCCGATCGCAACCGGCCGGTTGAGGGTTTCGCTGAGCCATGCCTCGAGCCTGTCCTGCTGGCCGCCGAGTTCGGGCAGGGACAGGCGCGCCACGGCGATCACGGCGGCACCGGCAATGAGTATCGCGGCAACCGTGCTCCACAGCAGCCCGACGATGGATGCGACAAGGGGCCGTCTCAAAACTGTTCGCCGTCGCGTTCGTGCCTGGAATGTGCGGTACGCCGGGGCCTAGCGCGGTTCGCCGCGGCCGCGCGTCTGCCGGCGCCGTGCGTTGTCGAACCGATGATGCTGCGCGCGGCCCACGTGCATACCCAGCCAGTCCCCGCCGTCAGACCAGCACGACGTCGTACTGTTCCTGGCCGTAGGCCGGTTCGACCTGGAAACGGATCGGGATGCCGGTGAAGGCCTCCAGCTCGGCGATCGAGGTCGATTCCTCGTCGAGCATGCGGTCGACCACTTCCTGCGAAGCCACCACGAGCAGGCTCTGCGCGTCGAACTGGCGCGCTTCGCGCAGGATCTCGCGAAAGATTTCGAAACACACCGTTTCGGCGGTCTTGACCGAGCCGCGGCCGAGGCAGGTCGGGCAGGTTTCGCACAGCACGTGCTCGAGGCTCTCGCGCGTCCGCTTGCGCGTGATCTGCACCAGGCCCAGCGAGGTGACCTCGCTGATGGTGATCTTCGAATGATCGCGTTCGAGACTGCGCTCGAGTGCGCGCAGGACCTGGCGCTGGTGCTCCGGGTCGGACATGTCGATGAAGTCGATGATGATGATGCCACCGAGGTTGCGCAGGCGGATCTGGCGCGCGATGGCCTGGGTCGCTTCGAGGTTGGTCTTGAAGATGGTCTCCTCGAGATTGCGGTGGCCGACGAAGCCGCCGGTGTTGACGTCGATGGTCGTCATCGCCTCGGTCTGGTCGATGACCAGGTGCCCGCCCGACTTGAGATCGACCTTACGCTGCAGGGCGCGGCTGATCTCGTCCTCGGTCGAGTAGAGATCGAGGATCGGGCGTTCGCCCGGGTAGTGCTCGAGGCGCGGCAGCAGCTGCGGGGTGAACTCGGCGGCGAACTCGCACACCTTGGTGAAGTTCTCCGTCGAATCGATACGGATCTTCTCCGCCGTGGCGAGCGAGATGTCGCGGATGGTACGCAGCAGCAGTGGCAGGTCCTCGTAGATCAGTGCCGGCGCGCGCGCGCCGTGCAGGCGCTCCTGCACCGCGAGCCACAGGCGCTCGAGGAAATCCATGTCGGCGGCGAGTTCCTCGCGCGAGACGCCCTCGGCCGCGGTCCGCGCGATGAATCCGCCGTTGTTGCCGTTGCTTTCCGCCAGGCGCGCGAGGTCGAGCGTGCCGGCCAGTTCCTCGAGCGGACGCAGGCCCGGACGCAGGTCCATGATGAGCTCGCGCAGGCGCTGGCGCTCGGCCTCGTCCTCGATACGCTGCGAGATGCCCACCGTGCTCGCGGCCGGCATGTAGACGAGGTAGCGCGAGGGCACGCTCAGGTTGGTGGTCAGGCGTGCCCCCTTGCTGCCCAGCGGGTCCTTGGTCACCTGCACCACGACCTCGTCGCCCTCGCGCAGGACCTTCTCGATCGCGGTTTCCGGCGGTTCGCCGTCGCGCCGCGCCTGGTTGATGTCGGAGACGTGCAGGAATGCGGTGCGTTCGAGACCGATGTCGAGGAAAGCCGCGCCCATTCCCGGCAGCACCCGCGAGACCCGGCCCTTGTAGATGTTGCCGACCAGCCCGCGGTTGCGCGCGCGCTCGATCGCGAGCTCCTGCAGGACCCCGTTCTCGACCACGGCGACGCGGGTCTCCTGCGGGGTGATGTTGATGAGGAATTCTTCCGCCATGCTGGAACCTTCTAGAGCCACGAGCCAGGTCGATGCCGGCACGCCGCCCGGTCCCCGGTATGCGCTGCGCGCATCCGCGCATCGCCTGCCGGCATCGGTGGAACGGGCGGCCGGTGAGCGCGCGCTCGATGCCGCGCCAGGCGACCGTCGGGCGGGTGAATCGCCGCGACCCGCGCCGTTCGCCGCTCACGCGCCGGTCTGGCCGGGCGTTCCCGGCTCCTGCAGCCTCCTGACCCCGGCAAACTAGCACGAAAGTATCAAGTTGCGCTGCAGCAGGCGGCCACCCGGGCGATGCCCCGGGCCGCCGATCGCGGTGCTTCTATCGCTCGATGCAGCGCGTATAATGCGCGGCCCTGCACGTCCCGGCGACCTCCGGCACCATCCCGCGGAGGGCCGGTCAACGCGTTCGTGCCGTGTTTCGCGCCTGCGGCGACACTGCCCGCCCGCGCGCCAGCAACTCCCGAAATCGATATGCTCATCTCCGACCTCAACGATACCCTCGCCCTGGTCATGGCGATCGGCGACGGCAAGGCGCTGGAGCCGCTGACCGCGCGTCGCGCCACGGCGGCCATGCCGTTCGGCGGCAACTACCGCATCATCGACTTCGCGCTGACCAACTGCCTGCACTCGGGACTGCGCCGCATCATGGTCATGACGCAGTACAACGGACTGTCGCTGCAGAATCACATCCGCGACGGCTGGTCGATTTACAACACCGACCTCGGCGAGTTCATCACGCCGGTGACGCCGCCGGTCGGCGAGACGATCTCGACCTATGCCGGCACCTCGGACGCGCTGTACAAGAACCTCTACCTCCTCGAGGGCGTGCGCGACGACAACGTGCTGCTGATCTCGGGCGAGCAGATCTACCGCATGGACTATGCCGCGGTGTTGTCCTGGCACGCGGCCCACGGCGCCGACGTCACCATTGCCGGCGTCACGTCGCCGAGCGTCAACGGTGGCAGCTTCCCGGCCGCGCTCGAACTCGACGGCGACGACGTCAAGGCCGTGCACGAAGGCTGTGACATCGTCGACAACAGCGACAACCTGCTATGGCCGATGCGCGTGACGGTATTCAAGCGCACCGCGCTGATGGAACTGCTGCGTACGCTCGACGGGCAGCCGCCGAGCACCCTGCCGCTGACCGTGCTGCTCGGCCGGCACCTCGGCATGTTCAAGCGCGTCGTCGGCTACCACTTCGGCGGCACGTCGGGCCGCGTGACGCAGGATCGTTACTGGCGCCGGCTCGATTCGCTGGATGCCTTCTACAACGCCAACATGGACCTGCTCGAACTCGAGCCGCCGCTCGACCTGTACCAGCCGAACTGGCAGATCCGCACCTACCAGACGCAGCGTCCGCCGGCGCGCACCGTGCCCGGACGCTCCTGCAACGAGGGCATCTGCGTCAATTCCATCGTCTCCGGCGGCACGGTGATCGCCGGCGGCGGGGTCAACCACAGCGTGCTCGGCAACCGGACCTACATCGACGACGGCGCCACGGTCGAGGACTCGATCCTGTTCTCCGACGCGCGCGTCGGCGAGGGTGCGCAGGTGCGGCGCTGCATCTGCGACCGCGGCGTGCAGATCCCCCCCGGGGAGATGATCGGCTTCGATGCCGCGGACGATGCGCGCCGCTTCACCGTCACCCCGGGCGGCGTGGTGGTGATACCCTCGGACCACGTGTTCGACTGAGCCGCCGGGTGGCGCCGGCCCGCGCCGTGCGCGGCGACGGCGCGCGGCGCCGGATCCGAGGAGTTCATGCATGTCGCTGGAGCAAAAGCTCGCCGCGTTTCTCGCGCCCGACCAGCTGCTGACCTCGCGCGAGGCGATGCGGCCCTACGAGTGTGACGCGCTGTCGGCCTATCACCAGGTGCCGCGCGTGGTCGTGGTGCCTGGTACGCGCGAGCAGGTCGAACGCATCGTGCGCACCTGCGCCGAGTGCGGCGTACCGCTGGTCACCCGCGGCGCCGGCACGGGCCTGTCCGGCGGCGCCCTGCCGCTGGCCGACGGCTGCCTGATGAGCCTTGCCCGCTTCAACCGCATTCTTGACGTCGACCCGGTCAACCGCACGGCCACGGTCGAGCCGGGCGTGCGCAACCTCGCCATCAGCGAGGCCGTGGCGCCGCACGGGCTCTACTACGCGCCCGACCCGTCGTCGCAGATCGCCTGCTCGATCGGCGGCAACGTCGCCGAGAACTCCGGCGGCGTGCATTGCCTCAAGTACGGCCTGACGGTGCACAACGTACTCGAAGTCAAGGTCATCACCATCGACGGCGAGTGGCTCACGCTGGGCGGGCGTGCGCTCGACGCGCCGGGGCTGGACCTGCTCGCGGTCATGCACGGCTCCGAGGGACTGCTCGGCGTCATCATGGAAGTGACCGTCAAGCTGCTGCCGCAGCCGGACCTCGCGCGGGTCGTGCTGGCCGCCTTCGACGGCGTCGGCGCTGCGGGCGAGGCGGTCGCCGCGATCATCGGCGCCGGCATCGTACCGGCCGGTCTCGAGATGATGGACCGGCTCGCCATCGAGGTCGCCGAGGCCTACTGCGGAGCCGGCTACCCGCTCGATTGCGCGGCGATCCTTTTGTGCGAGGTCGATGGCAACGAGGCCGAGGTGGCGGCGCAGATCGACGAGGTCCGCGCCCTGGTCACGGCGAGCGGCGCGCGCGACGTGCGCGTGTCGAACAGCGAGGCGGAGCGCCTCACGTTCTGGGCCGGGCGCAAGGCGGCGTTTCCGGCACTCGGCCGTGTCGCACCGGACTATTTCTGCATGGACGGCACCATCCCGCGCCGCCATCTCGCGCAGGTTCTCGAGCGTATCGCGGCCCTGTCCGCGGAGTACGGCTTGCCGGTCGCCAACGTCTTCCACGCCGGCGACGGCAACCTGCACCCGCTGATCGCATTCGACGCCAACAGCGACGACGAGCTGGCCCGCGCCGAACGCCTGGGCAGCGCGATCCTGCAGCTGTGTGTCGAGGTCGGCGGTACCGTTACCGGCGAACACGGTGTCGGCGTGGAGAAGCTGAACGAGATGTGCCTGCAATTCCCGCCGGCCACCCTCGAGCAGTTCCACGCATTGAAGCAGGCGTTCGATCCGCATGGCCTGCTCAATCCCGGCAAGGCGGTGCCGACGCTCAACCGCTGCGCCGAGTTCGGCGCCATGCACGTGCACCGCGGACAGTTACCGCACCCGGAGCTGGAACGCTTCTAGACCGACCTGGCCGTCAGCGCTACCGGTTGGCGCGACGCCGCGACATCGTCAGCAACGACAGCCCGAAACCACTCGCGAGCAAGGTCGAGGTCAGTGGTTCGGCCACGCCACGCGGCGTACCGTTGACGGCGAGCTTGAGCGATTGGTTGCTGTTGACGAACCAAGTCAATCCGCCGTCCAGGGAAACCGAGGATCGCGGATCGATGAAACCCGGGCCGACATCCCCGGCGCCCGTCACCGCACCGCGCCACTGCACACCGCCGCCCGACGAGGAGGCATGCACCAGGCTCACCCAGTAGCTCGTCGAGGCAGCGAGGGCGACCGGCGCGGCCGGGGTGAAGACGGCTTCACCAAAGGCATCGGCCGGCAAGCTCGGTACGATGAAACTCGCGAGCACGCTGCCCGGTGCGCTCGCCGCGGAGTCGTGACTCCACAGCAGCGCCTCGACGCCGGCGATGGTCGACGAACGTGGAAAGGAGGCCACCCGTAGCACCACGTCGTCGAGGACGTAGTCGCGTGCATCGGTAGTGAAGCGCTGCGCGTGGATGCCATAGCCGGCGAAGTTCAGGCCGTCATCCGCACCGAGGTTGCTGGTGATGAGGACCGCGCCGGCAGGCGCCGTCACGGCGACGAGCATGGCGAGGGCGAGCACGTAGAGACTGGCGCGCATACCCGTTACTCCTGTATCCGGGAAGGAGTAACAATGCTATGCGCCGCCGCGGCCGACGATACTGACCGGTGTCAGCTTCGCAACGGTGCGCAACCCGGCCCGCGCCGGGTGTCTCAGGCCTGGGTACCGCCGACGGTGAGACGGTCGACTTTCAGCGTCGGCTGGCCGACGCCGACCGGCACCGACTGGCCATCCTTGCCGCAGGTGCCGATGCCGGGATCGAGGGCGAGGTCGTTGCCGACCATCGACACGCGCGTCAGCACGTCCGGGCCGTTGCCGATGAGGGTCGCGCCGCGCACGGGCGCGGTCACCTTGCCGTCCTCGATGAGGTAGGCCTCGCTCGCGCTGAAGACGAACTTGCCGTTTGTGATGTCGACCTGGCCGCCGCCGAAGCTGACCGCGTAGAGCCCGCGTTTGACGCTGCCGATGATCTCTTCCGGGTCGCGCTCGCCCGGCAGCATGTAGGTGTTGGTCATGCGCGGCATGGGGCGGTGGGCGTAGGATTGCCGGCGGCCGTTGCCGGTCGGCGCCGAACCCATCAGGCCGGCATTGTGACGGTCCTGCATGTAACCGCGCAGGCGCCCGTTCTCGATCAGCACGGTGCAGCCGGTCGGCGTGCCCTCGTCGTCGACGTTGAGCGAGCCGCGCCGGTCGGGCAGGGTGCCGTCGTCGACCACGGTGCAGGAATCGGCCGCGACGCGCTCGCCGATGCGGCCGGCGAATGCCGAGGTGCGCTTGCGGTTGAAATCGCCTTCGAGGCCGTGACCGATGGCCTCGTGGAGCAGGATGCCGGGCCAGCCGTGGGCCAGCACCACGGTCATGTCGCCGGCCGGGGCGTCGCGCGCCTCGAGCGCGACGAGCGCCTGGCGCAGCGCCTCGTCGGCGATGTGCTCGGGGCGGCCGTCGGCGAACAGGGCGTCGTACCCGGTGCGGCCGCCGCCGCCGTAGCTCGCCGACTCGCGGCGGCCGTCGCGCTCGACGATGACGTTGACGTTGAGCCGCACCAGCGGACGGACATCGGCGGCGAGCGTGCCGTCGGCGTTGACCACGAGCATGGCGGTGTGGCTGCCGGCGAGCGAGACCATCACCTCGCGCACGTGCGGATCGGCGGCGCGGACCCGCGCGTCGAGCGCGCGCAGCACGGCGAGCTTGTCGGCCGTGGGCATGGCCGCCAGCGGGTCGCCGTCGCCGTAGAAGGGCGCGATCGCGGTGGTCGCGGCCGCCAGGCGGACCTCGCGGCTCTGGCCGTGGCGGGTGATCGCGCGTGCGGTGCGCGCCGCCTCGCCTAGCGCCGGCAGCGTGAGGTCGTCGGAGTAGGCGAAGCCGGTCTGTTCGCCGCTGACGGCGCGCACGCCGGCGCCGTGGCGGATGCTGTGCACGCCTTCCTTGATGATGCCGTCTTCCAGGCCCCAGGATTCCGAGCGGGTCACCTCGAGGTAGAGATCGGCCAGATCGACGCTACCGCCGGCAAGCTGGCCGAGCACGGCCTCCAGGTCGCCGACGCCGACGCCGGCGGGAGCGAGCAGGCGCGCCTGCGCCTGGCTGAGCAGGTTCTCGTTCATGCCTTCATTATGGGGATTCGTGCGGCAAATTGCTTGTCGACAGCGGGTTTGTGCAGGGGTTCCGGATCCGTTTGACAGCA
The DNA here is from genome assembly GCA_030429865.1 of Gammaproteobacteria bacterium. Taxonomy (GTDB): domain Bacteria; phylum Pseudomonadota; class Gammaproteobacteria; genus JACKNG01. The sequence continues at coordinate 15,898 of JAUIFX010000067.1, forward strand.
CTTCGTGCTGCCGGTAGCTTTGCCGCCTCGCCGCCCCCCCAATTCCGAGCAGAGCCCACTTGAGTACCGGTTTTTCCCGTATCGACCGACTGCCGCCCTACGTCTTCAACCAGGTCAACGAGTTGAAGATGGCGGCGCGACACCGCGGCGAGGACATCGTCGATTTCGGCATGGGCAACCCGGACCAGCCGACGCCGCGCCACATCGTCGACAAGCTGTGCGAGACGGCACGCCGCGACGACACCCACCGCTACTCGGTGTCGCGGGGCATTCCGCGCCTGCGCCGCGCGATCTGCAACTGGTACCGCGAACGCTACGCAGTCGAACTCGACCCGGAGAGCGAGGCGATCGTCACGATTGGCTCCAAGGAGGGCCTCGCCCACCTCGCCATGGCCACCGTCGACCACGGCGAGGCGGTGCTGGTGCCGAACCCGGCCTACCCGATCCATCCCTGGGGTTTCGTGCTCGCCGGGGCCGACATCCGGCATGTCCCGATCGGGCCGGGCATCGATTTCTTCGCCGAACTGACCAACGCCATCAAGAATACCTGGCCGCGGCCCAAGCTGTTGCTGCTGAACTTCCCGTCCAACCCGACCGCGCAGTGCGTGGAGCTCGATTTCTTCGAGCAGGTCGTCGAAATCGCGCGCGAGTTCGGCATCTACGTGGTGCACGACCTGGCCTATGCGGACCTCGTGTTCGATGGTTACCGCGCGCCCTCGATCATGGAAGTGCCCGGCGCACGCGACGTCGCGGTGGAATTCTTCTCCTTGTCGAAGAGCTACAACATGCCCGGCTGGCGGGTCGGCTTCATGGTCGGCAACCGCGAGCTCGTGGCGGCGCTCGCGCGCATCAAGTCCTATCTCGATTACGGCACGTTCACGCCGATCCAGGTCGCCGCGATCGCCGCGCTCGAAGGACCGCAGGACTGCGTGCGCGAGATCCGCGACATGTACCAGATGCGCCGCGACGTGCTCTGTGAAGGCATGCAGGCGGCTGGCTGGGCGGTCGAGAAACCGCGCGGGACGATGTTCGTGTGGGCCCGGATCCCGCCGGAACTCGAACACCTCGGCTCGCTCGAGTTCACCAAGAAGCTGCTTGCCGAGGCGCGCGTGGCCGTATCGCCGGGGATCGGCTTCGGCGATTACGGCGATGCCTACGTGCGTTTCGCGCTGATCGAGAACGCGCACCGCACGCGCCAGGCGATCCGCGGCATCAAGGACATGATGCGCAACGTCGGCTGAGCACGCCTGCGCGCGGCCATCGCTCGTGCACCGGTCGCGGCGCACACCCCTTCCCAGACTGAGGATCGGCAGACGAGGCTGAATCATCGTGGCAAATCTCCCTCCCGTGAAAATCGGCGTGCTCGGCCTGGGCACCGTCGGCAGTGGCACGCTCAACGTCCTGCGCAGGAACGCGGGTGAAATCACCCGCCGCGCCGGCCGCAGCATCGAGGTCGTCGCCGCCAGCGCGCGCGACCTGAGCCGTCCGCGGCCGGTCGATACGAGCGGCATCCGCCTGACCACCGATCCCTACACGCTGGTCGAGGACCCGGACATCGACATCGTCGTCGAGCTGATCGGCGGCGTGGAACCGGCGCGGGACCTCGTGCTGCGCGCGATTCGCCACGGCAAGCACGTGGTCACCGCGAACAAGCAGCTCATCGCGCTGCATGGCAACGAGGTCTTCGCCGCCGCGCGCGAAGCCGGGGTCAGCGTTGCCTTCGAGGCCGCCGTGGCCGGCGGTATTCCGGTCATCAAGACCCTGCGCGAAGCGCTCGCCGGCAACACCATCCAGTGGCTCGCCGGCATCATCAACGGCACCTGCAACTACATCCTCACGGCCATGGCCGAGCGTGCCGCGAGCTTCGACGAGGTGCTCGCCGAGGCGCAGGCGCTCGGTTACGCCGAAGCCGACCCGGCATTCGACATCGACGGCGTCGACGCGGCGCACAAGCTGACCATCCTGGCTGCCATCGCTTTCGGTATTCCGCTCGATTTCGATCGCGTCCTGTGCGAAGGCATCCGCGGCCTCGAACTCGATGACATCCGCTATGCCGAGCAGCTCGGCTACCGCATCAAGCATCTCGCCTTCGCCGTCAACGGCACCCGCGGCATCGAGCTGCGCGTGCACCCGACCCTGGTGCCGGAGCGGTTGATGCTGGCCAACGTCAACGACGTCATGAACGCGGTACTGATCTGCGGCGACGCGGTCGGGCCGATGCTGCTCTCCGGAGCCGGCGCCGGCGCCGAGCCGACCGCCTCGTCGGTCGTCGGCGACCTCGTCGACGTGGTCCGCGGACTCAGCGTCGAGGCCGACAACCGCGTGCCATCACTGGCATTCCAGCCCGATGCGCTGTCCGAAGCGCCGATGTGCCCGGCAGGCGAGATCGAGAGTGCCTACTACCTACGCCTGCGCGCGGTCGACCAGCCCGGCGTGCTGGCCGAGATAACGCGCATCCTGGGCTCGCTGCGCATCAGCATCGAAGCCATACGCCAGCCCGAGCCCGCCGCCGGCGCGGCGACGGTGCCGATCATCATCCTCACGCACACGGTGCGCGAAGCCGCCATGGACGAAGCCATCCGCCAGATCGAGGAGCGGCCGGAAATCGAGGGGCGCATCACGCGTTACAGAGTGGAGACTTTCGAATGACCAAGTCCGCGCGCTACACGGGTCTGATCGAGCGCTACCGTGAACGCCTGCCGGTCGCCGCCGATACCCGCATCATCAGTCTCGGCGAAGGCGACACGCCGCTCATCCGCCTCGAGAACATCCCGCGCGAACTCGGCCGCGAGGTCGATATCTACGTCAAGTTCGAGGGGCTCAACCCGACCGGATCGTTCAAGGATCGCGGCATGACCATGGCGGTCACGCAGGCGGTTGCGGAGGGCGCCCAGGCGATCATCTGCGCGTCCACCGGCAACACTTCGGCCTCCGCCGCCGCCTACGCGGCGCGCGCCGGTATCCGCGCCTTCGTGCTCATCCCGGGTGGCAAGATCGCGCTCGGCAAGCTCGCCCAGGCGATGATCCAGGGAGCGGTGGTGATCCAGATCCAGGGCAATTTCGACGACGGCATGCGTATCGTCAAGGAGATGGCCGAAGTCGCGCCGGTGACCATCGTCAACTCGATCAATCCGTACCGCCTGCAGGGCCAGAAGACCGCCGCGTTCGAGATCGTCGATGCGCTCGGCCGCGCACCCGACTACCACTGCATCCCGGTCGGTAATGCGGGCAACATCAGTGCCTACTGGACCGGTTTCAGCGAGTACGCCGCGGTCACGCCGGCGACCGCCGCCTGCGCCTGGTGCGAGGAAAGCTGCAGGTATCCGTTCCCCGCGGTCACCGGTGCGCGCCCGGTCATGGTCGGCTACCAGGCCGCGGGCGCGGCACCGTTCATCAAGGGCGAGATGGTCGACGATCCGGAGACCGTGGCGACCGCGATCCGCATCGGGCGCCCACAGTCGTGGGATCTGGCCTGGGCCGCGAGCCGCGAATCCGGCGGCTGGTTCGACGCGCTGAGCGACGAGGACATCCTCGATGCGCAGCGCCTGCTCGCCGCGCGCGAAGGCATCTTCTGCGAGCCGGCCTCGGCGATCTCGCTCGGCGGCGCGCTGCGCGACATCAGGAACGGCAAGATCCCCGAAGGCAGCCTCGTGACCTGCACGCTGACCGGCCACGGGCTCAAGGATCCGGATACCGCGATCCGCCAGTCCGCCGGCGGGGTGATCGAAATCCCGGCGGAGAGCGATGCGGTGCGGCGCGCCATCCTCGACAACCTCTGAGGGCCGATGGGCGAGGTCGTGGGGTGGGTAGCGCGAAACGCGCTGCCCGCGTGCTGAGGCGAGCTGGCATACTGCCCGAGCCATGAGCGACTCGAGGCCAGAACGCGCGACCACCGGCCAGGCTGCGCCGGGTTGCGTCATCCGTGCCCCGGATCTGCTCGAGCAGCTGCTCGCCGGCTGGCCGGCACCGCCGGCGCAGCGCCTCGCCGGCCTGCTCGCGCGCGCCGCGCAACACCCCGCGGATGATACGGACGACGAGCGTGGCGTGCTCACGCTGCTCGGCATCGAGGGGCCCGGCGACGGCTCGCCGCCCCTCGCCGCGGCGACCGCCGCGCACGACCTCGGCACACTGCCGCAGGCAGCAGGCCTTGTGCGCGCGGACCCCGTCCACCTGCGCGCCGATGCGACGCGCGTGCTGCTGTTCGACGCTGCCAGCATCGGGCTCGCCGACGACGAGGCCGACGCCTTGATAGGGCTGCTCAACGACACCTTCGGCGCCGACGGCATGCGCTTTCATCGCGGTCGCAGCGCCGAGCGCTGGTATCTCACGCTGCCTGCCACGCCGCCGGCCGGCGGCGCTTCGCCGTCGCGCCTCGCCGGACAGCCGCTGGAACCGGGCGCCGCCGAGCGCCGCGGTCTCGGCGAGCTGCGGCGTTTCGTCACCGAGGTCCAGATGCTGCTGCACGATTGCCCGGTCAACGCGGCGCGTGCGGCCGCCGGGCGTGCGCCGATCAACGGCGTGTGGCTGTGGGGGGCCGGCACGTTGCCGCCCGCGGCGGCGCCGCCGGCGCTGGCCTGGGGAGACGACGCGCTGCTTGCCGCCTGTGCCGGGCACGCCGGCGTGCCGCATGCGGCCGCTACCGCGGATCTCGCCGCGGCGTTACGCGATCCGCCGGGCAAGCTGGTTGCCTGCTGGCCGCGCGCGACGGCCGGCGCCACCTGCGAAGCGGCGCTCGCGCGCATCGTCGAACCGGCCGTCGCGGCACTTACGGCCGGGCGCCTCGGGTGGCTCGAGCTGCGCACCTCGCGGGCGTGCTTCGCGCTGACGCGCGCGGCGCGCTGGCGGCTGTGGCGCCGGCCGGGCGCTTTCGTCGCGCGGCTCCGCGCCGCGGCGCGCGAGCATGAGGCGCTCGAATGACGGCGCTTCCCGAGCTCGTGCGACGCCCGCTGCCGGACGCGTTGCCGCGGGACTTGCCGCCCGACCTGCACGCCGTCACCCGGCGCGTGCTGGCCGCACGCGGCATCCGCAGTGCGGCCGAACTCGATACCACGCTCGGCGGTCTCCACGCGCCGGCCGCGCTTGGCCAGGTGGAAGCGGCCGCGGCGCTGATCGAGCAGAGCCTGCGCGCCGGGGAGCGCATCCTGATCGTCGGCGATTTCGACGCCGACGGTGCCACCAGCACCGCGCTCGCGGTGCGCGCCCTGCGCCAGATGGGGGCGCGGGACGTCGATTACCTGGTGCCGAACCGTTTCGAGTACGGCTACGGGCTCACGCCCGAAATCGTCGAGCTGGCACGCTCGCGCGCGCCACGGCTGATCATCACCGTCGACAATGGCGTTTCCAGCATCAGCGGCGTCGCGGCCGCGCAGGCCGCCGGGATCCGCGTGCTCGTAACCGATCATCACCTGCCCGGCGCGGCCCTGCCGGCGGCCGACGTGATCGTCAATCCCAACCTGCCCGGCGATCCGTTTCCGTCCAAGAGCCTGGCCGGGGTCGGCGTGATCTTCTACGTCATGACCGCGTTGCGGGCGCGCCTGCGCGCAAGCGGCTGGTTCGCTGCGCGGGGCCTCGCCGAGCCGCGCCTGGCCGAACTGCTCGACCTCGTCGCGCTGGGTACCGTGGCCGACGTCGTGCCGCTGGACCACAACAATCGCCGCCTCGTCGCGCAGGGGCTCGCGCGCATCCGCGCCGGGCGCTGCCAGCCCGGCATCGCGGCGCTGGTCGATGTCGCCGGGCGCAAGCGGACCAGCCTCGCGGCCAGCGATCTCGGTTTCGCCCTGGGGCCGCGCCTCAACGCAGCCGGGCGGCTCGCCGACATGTCGGTTGGCATCGAGTGCCTGCTCTGCGACGACGCCGCGCGCTGCGCGGCCATCGCCGAGGAACTCGATCGTCTCAATCGCGAGCGCCGCGAGATCGAGGGCGACATGCGCGAACACGCCTTCACCCTGATCGACGCGGCGCTGCCGCGCGTGGCCGGCGGGGACCTGCCGGCCGCGTTCTGCCTCTACCACGAGGACTGGCACCAGGGCATGATCGGCATCGTCGCCGCGCGCGTCAAGGACCGCGTGCACCGCCCGGTCATCGCCTTCGCGCGCGGCGAGGCGGGCGAGCTGAAGGGCTCGGCGCGCTCGATCGCGGGCCTGCACGTCCGCGACGCGCTCGACGCCGTCGCCGCCCGGCATCCCGGCCTGATCACGCGCTTCGGCGGCCACGCCATGGCCGCGGGGCTGACCCTGGAGGCGGCGCGCCTGGCCGAGTTCGAAGCCGCGTTCGTCGGTGTCGTCGACTCGCTCCTCGATGCTTCTGCGCGCACCAAGCAGCTGGCCAGCGACGGCGAACTCGCGCCCGAGGACCTCACGCTCGAACTCGCCCGCGAGCTGGCCGGCGTCACGCCCTGGGGGCAGGGTTTCCCCGAACCGCGTTTCGACGGCGAATTCGTGATCGAGGACCGCCGCATCGTCGGCGCACGCCATGCGCGCCTCGTACTGCGCCCGCCGCGGGCCGAGGCCACCGTCTCCGCCATCGCGTTCGGCGCCGCCGAGGAGCCGTGGTTCCGTGAGGCCGCGCGCATACACGCGCTCTACAAGCTCGGCGTCAACGACTACGGTGGGTTGGAGACGGTGCAGTTGGTTATCGACCACGCCCGCCCCCTCTAGGCGGAAACGCCGCAGAAGCTACTGCGCTTGCCCTGCGCGGCGTCGCGTGCTCGCTCACTCCTCGCCTATCGATCCAGATATGCCTCGTCGTTCGCTGCGCGGCTCCTTGCGCAGGACAATGCTCGCTACGCTTCTGCGGCGTTTCCGGGCCGTGGAGGGGCTGCGCTCGCCCTGCGCGGCGTCGCGTGCCCGCTCACTCCTCG
>JAUIFX010000254.1 GCA_030429865.1 Gammaproteobacteria bacterium
GTGGCGCATGCGCTCGCCCCTCGGCCCGCGTTTTCAGGTCGAACACGCCGGCCTCCCCAAGCAGGTGTCGCGCAGCGGTGTATGTCCCTGCCACTCGCGGGCCGCGAGCGACCGCGTGTGCCAGGTTGCGCCGCAGCAGCGTCTCCGATGCCCTACCCTGCGAGCACGTTGTCGCCGCTGATCCACACGTACACGCGCTGAAAGCGGCCATCGCACAGGTAGAAGTGATTCACGCTTTGCTTGGTCTGGTGCGTCCCGTCGCGCCCGTCGAGTTCGACACGAAAGCGCGACGAGATGGCGTCCGCGACCGGGTCGACGATATGTTCGAAATCCGTGTGCAGGCCGGCCGCCCAGTTTTCGAGATAGTCCTCGAACATGCGGCGGATACCGGTCTCACGACCCTCGCAGGTAATGAAAGCCGACTGCACGGTGAACACGGCGTCTGCGTTGAAGTGCGCAAGCACCTCGTCGAGTCGGCGCTCGTCGAGTGCGCGGAAGTAGGCTTCGACCTGGTCGATGTAGGCTCGTCTGTCGCGCATGTCGTCTTCTTTCGTCTTCGCGTCAGCGGAGGCTGCGCGGGAAGCCATCACTATAATACGCCTCACGCCTCGTACAGAGCGCCCACCTGCTTCTCCCTTGACGACCTGCGACACGCCCGCAGTCGTTGCGGCGCGTCAGGCAGCTCGCATGCGGGTGCCTGCCCCGATGAAAGTGGACGCGCTGCGCACCAAGATGTCTTAGACTCGAAAACGTGTGCGTGACACGGAGTCCTGCATGAGCGAACCTTCACCACCTGGCGCTTCGGGGTCATTGTCCCGCGAGGCACGCATCGCGCACGCCAACGAGCTCATCAACCGCGCGTTCTGCCCCTGCGACGTGGACGTCCATACGCGGGACGACCGGTTCGGTGTTCATATCGATACGCTCTCGCTCGGCGCCATCCAGGTGGTCGACTTCCGCGGCAGCGGTGTCCTGGAAGCACACCATCAACTCCGTCACGTCCGCGCGCAGGACAATGAGGACATCTGGTTCTACCTGCCGCGCAGCGCCAGGTTCCTGCTGACGAGCGGCAACGAAAGGCACATGCTGGGCCCCGCCGAGTTCGGCTTCGTGGGCGACGGCCGGCCCTTCTCCGGATGCGTTTATCCCGGCCCGGACAACACCTTCGCCGCCTGGCTGGTCAGGATCCCGGCGACGCTGTTCCTCCCGCGGCTGCCCTTCGTCGATCGCTATCGACACCGTCCGCTGACGCTCGATTGCGCCGGCGCACGGGTCACGGCAGGCCTGCTCGATGCACTGCGCTCAGAACGCGGCGCGTGGGGGGGCGAAGCGGCGCTGGCGCTCGGGGAGAGTCTCGTCAACGCCATCGTTGCAGCGGGCCACGACGCCATCTCGCGTGCACAAGCCCACGCACCGGCGCGAGCCCGGCTTGCACGGCTGCGCCTGCGCGAGCGGGTCGAGCGGTATATCCTCGCGCGGCTCGGTGATGCATCACTGGATACGCGCTCGATTGCGCGCGACTGTGGCATTTCCCTGCGCGGCCTGCATGCCCTCTTCGATGACGGAACGCTGACGGTTTCCGCTTGGATACGTCACCAGCGCCTGGCGCACAGCCGCGCCATGCTGCGCAACCGCAGTGCGGACGAACTCACCATCATCGAGATCGCCATGGCCTGCGGTTTCAACGATGCCGCCCATTTCGCCAAGGCCTATCGGCGCGAGTTCGGGGTGGCGCCGAGCGAAGAGCGCAAGCGCGCCCGCTGAACGTCGGCGGATCACCGGCCAGGGCTCTGCCTGCACACCTGGACCAGTTGTCGTGCACACCAGGACAAGACGTGCCGCGGCCGCCGGGCGATGATGCCGCTCCACGCCAAGAGCGGCAACATCAGCACAGGGGAGCGTTCCATGAGCACCGCAGCCGAATCCGTCGTTGGTCGTTTTTCCGTCGAGGAAGTCATGCACGGCATGTCCCGCGAGCAGGCGCTCGCGCTGCTTCGCACACTGCCCGCGCCCGGCCCGCAGGAACTCAGTGGAGAGTACACGGGCCACATCCACGATGGAGGCGACCTCGAGCTACGTGCGAAACGCCGCGCGTTTTTCTTCGACGAGTCGTCGTCACTGGGTTCGTGGCTGGGAAAGAGCTACACGTCGGATGCACAAGGTCGCGGCGAAGGGCACAACATCTGGCGCCGGGCGCGCGGCGAGGTATGTCGAAACCTCCGGTTTCGCACCGAGATTGCGGCGTCCGGGATCGATGGCCGCCCCTCGTTGATGATGTACTACGGTGCCTACAAGAGCTTCTGCGGTGACATGGACCTGGTTGACGAGATCCGCCGCCTCGACGATGGCGCGTACCTCGGCGTGTACACCTGCACGCAGGCGATCGAGGGCTTTTCCACCGTGCGGCCGGGGAACGCTCGTTCTGACCTGGATATCTTCGCGCTCACCGGACCCACCGGGCCCTGGATCGGCGTCGACGATCCCGAACTCGAGATGCTTTGATGGCCCGGGATGCCGGGGGCGGATTCACCGGGATCCGAACCTGGCACTTCCTTGAGGCAACAGCCTGGGCGTCTGCGGCCACACGTCACAGGTGCCACTTCTTGCCCATTGCCGTCTGCTTGCGCGCCCCGGGGAATCGCTTCGCAGATCGAGGGCGAATCCGGTCGGGCGAACGCGGCAGTTGGCCTCGGGTTGCTGCATAGCCGCCTGGTACCTGGCCCGGCGAACGTGCCCTGCCAGTAGATCGTGAGATAAAGGTCGGGCACGGCGGCAATAGGCAACACGTGTCACGGCGACGGACACGTGCATCCCGGCCGCGCGGCCTTATCGAGACGGCTAGCCGGCAGCGCTTCAGCTGCGGCTCGCCAGCGCGACGCCGGTGGCGGCCACCGCCATGCCGAGCATCTGCACCGGCGCCAGCGTCTCCCCGAACAGCGCGTAGGCCATTACCGCCGAGCACGGCGGAACCAGGAAGAGCAGCGAGGCAACCCCGGCCACCGCGCCGCGGCGAATGAGAAGGAGGAGCAGCGAGATCGCGCCAATCGAGAGGCCGAACACGGCCCAGGCGAGGCCAACCAGGACCGCGGTCGTGTAGACGATACGCCCGTCTTCGAGCAGGAGGGCGATGGGCAGGGTCGCTGCGAGCGCGCCGCAATACTGCACCACGGCGTTGGTGCGCAGATCGACCGCGCCCGCCGTGCGTTTCTGCCAGATGGTGCCGAGCGTCATGCCGACGACGCCAAGCAGGGCGACGCCGAGTGGGACCGGCGGGATCGCCGCCCCCGTGCCGACGCCGAGGCGCGGGAGGATCACGAGGAGTGCGCCCGAAAAGCCTACGAGGATACCGAGCCAGCGCCGGCGCGGGACGCGTTCGCCGAGGAGCGGGATCACCAGCACGGCCGTGATCAGCGGCTGCAGCCCGGCCACGAGCGCGGCGATGCCTGCCGGCAGGCCGTGGGCGACGGCCCAGAACACACCACCGACATAGGCTCCGTGCAGCAGCATGCCGGCGACGAGCCCGTCGCGCCAGCCGGCGAGGGTCCGCGGCCAGGCGGCGCCAAGGGCAACCGCGGCGAGCGAGAGCACCGCGATGACGAGCCCGTAGCGTAGTGACAGGAACGTCAGCGGCTCGGCGTCGGGCGCGACGAGCCGCGCGACGATGAAGCCCGTCGCCCAGATCACCACGAATACCGGCGGCCCCAGCCACGCCAGCGGATCGTGGACGCGCGCCCGCGGACGCTCGCCGTTGCCGGAACTGCTCATTACTTGTGTCCTACACGCCGCGCGCGTGGGCGTGCCATCTCGGGATATTCGGTGACAGTAACTGTATTTCCCTCAATCGCGGGATATTCGGTGACGATATTCGGTGACAGTAACTGTATTTCTTTCAATCGCGCACCATCGGCTTGCGCCCACGGCGCTGCGGCGCTAACGGCCGCTGCAGGCGCCGCTCGAGGTGCGCCACGAATTCTCCCTCGCCCAGCGGCCGGCCGGTTCGGGTGTGACGGGCAATCACCTCCAGTGTTTCCGAGCCGGGTGTCTGTGCAAGGTAGGCCGC
>JAUIFX010000255.1 GCA_030429865.1 Gammaproteobacteria bacterium
TAACGCTCAATAATGTTTCCGATGATGAATATTTCGAGGACTTCGGCAGCAACATCGCGGTGACCAGTCAGCGTTTCCTCGACCGCCGGGCCGAGTACCGCTACTACGGCACGCGCTCCTACTTCTACGGCCTGGTACAGAGCTACCAGACCATCGACCCGACCATCCCGGATCGCGCCAAGCCCTACCGGCAGCTGCCGCGCACGCTGTACATGACGACCGTGCCGCTGGGCGGCGGCTGGCTCACCCAGCTGCGCACCGACGCGGTCTATTTTCACCGCGACGCGGGGCTGACCGGCGGGCGCATCAATCTCGCACCCACCCTGCAATACCGCTTCTTCCGGCCCTACCTCGACATCACGCCGCGGCTGACGGTCAAGCACACCGCCTACATGCTCGACGACCCGGACGGCAATTTCGACGACCACGAGTCGAGCACGGTGCCCATCCTGAGCGTCGACGCGAAGCTGTTCGCCGAACGGCATCTCGATATCTTCGGACGCCATCACCTGCAGACGTTCGAGCCGCGACTGTTCTACCTGCTGACGCCGAACATCAGCCAGGACAACCTGCCGCGCTTCGACACGGGCCTGTTCGAGACGTCGTTCCGCAGCATCTTCCTGGAGAACCGCTTCAGCGGCGGCGACCGCGTTGGTGACGCCAACCAGGTCACGGCGGCGATCACCTCGCGTATCCTCGACACCGAGGACGCCCGCGAACTCGGCCATCTCAGCTTCGGCCAGATCTACTATTTCCGCGACCGCGAAGTCGCACTGCCAGGCGGTTTGGAAATCGAGGACAGCGTCTCGGAACTGGTCTTCGAAGGCGCGGCCAACCTCGGCCGCGACTGGAGCCTGCGCGGTATCCTGTTGTGGGATCCCAACGAGCCGCGCACCGAGAAGGCGGCATTCAGCGTACGCTTCAATCCCAACCTCGATACCGTCGTGAACCTGAGCTACCGCCTGCGGCGCGCGCTCACCGACGTCGAGCAGACCGACTTCTCGTTCCGCATGCCGGTCATGGAGAACCTCGCGGTGGTAGGCCGCTGGAATTTCTCGCTGCCGGAGAAGCGCTCGCTGGAGACCGTCGCGGGTCTCGAGTACGAGAGCTGCTGCTGGGGATTGCGCGTGGTCGCGCGGCGCTTCCTGCGTAACGCTGCGGGCCAGTTCGAGACCGGTATCTTCATGCAGGTACAGTTCCGCGGCCTCGGTGGCGTCGGCCAGGATTCGGCGTCGCTGCTGCGCCGTGGCATTCCGGGTTACATCGACCCCTTCGACTGAACCGGCACGGGCCCACCTTGTCCCATCGGTGAACGGATACGCTACAATGCGTGTGGTTTCGCGTGGCGCCTCCACGCTGCGCGAACCGATACCCGCGCACGGTGTGGCGAACGTCACCGGCAGACCGACTACCCATTCCCGTTTTTCAGCATCAACTCTTTGATGATCAAGGAAAAATCACGCTCACTCGCGAATTGCCTGGGGCTGCTGCTGCTGCTGCTCGCCGCGCAGGCCCAGGGCGCCTCCACCGAACTCGATCGCATCGTCGCCGTGGTCGAGGAAGACGTCATCATGGAGAGTGAACTCGAGGACCAGATGCAGCGCGTCCGCGCCGCGCTGCGTCAGCAGGGCACGCAGATGCCGCCGACCGCGGTGCTCGAGCGCCAGGTCATGGAGCGCCTCGTGCTGGAGAAGATCCAGTTGCAGGTCGCCGATCGGGCCGGCGTCGAGGTCGAGGAGCGGGCGCTCGACCAGGCCGTCGCGGACATCGCCAAGCGCAACAACCTCTCGCTCGACCAGTTCCGCGAGATCATCGAGTCCGAGGGCTACCAGTTCGACACGTTCCGCGAACAGATCCGGCAGGAAATCCTGATCGCGAAGCTGCGCCGCGAGGAGGTCGACAACCGCGTGCGCGTGCGCGACAGCGAGATCGACAACTACCTGCACAACGAACTTCAAGGCACCGACAACGAGGAATACCGGCTCTCGCACATCCTCATCTCGACGCCGTCCGGGGCCAACGACCAGGAGATCCGCGCGGCGCGCGCCAAGGCCGAGGAGACGCTCGCCCGTATCGAGGGCGGCGAAGACTTCGCGACCGTCGCGATCAGCGTCTCCGACGGTCAGCAGGCGCTCGAAGGCGGCGACCTCGGCTGGCGCAAGGGCGGCGAGATTCCGAGCCTGTTCGCCGACGCCGTCAGTACGATGGAACCCGGAGATACCAGCGGCATCATCACGAGCACCAGTGGCTTCCATATCGTGCAGCTCAGCGACAAGCGCAGCGGCGAGAAGATCATGGTGCCGCAGTGGCGGGTGCGGCACATTCTCATCAAGCCGAACGAGCTGCTGCCGCCGGATGCCGCGCTCAACCGCCTGCGCCAGCTCCGCCTGCGCATCGAGAACGGCGCGAGTTTCGCGCTGCTGGCACGGACCAATTCCGACGACCGCGGCTCGGCCCTGCAGGGGGGCGATCTCGGCTGGGTCAGCAAGGGACAGATGGTGCCGCAATTCGAGGAAGTGATGCTCGCCATGGAGGTCGGCGAGCTCAGTGCGCCGTTCGAAAGCGAATTCGGCTTCCACGTGCTCGAGGTCACCGACACCCGCGAGTACGATGGCACGGACGAAATCCGCCGCAACCAGGCACGTCAGGCGCTGCGCCAGAAGAAAATCGACGAGCGGCGGCAATCCTGGCTCCGGCGCCTGCGCGACGAAGCCTATGTCGAGTACCGCGACATCATCGAATGACACCGAGCGTCTGCGCCTGGCGTTGACGCCGGGCGAGCCGGCCGGCATCGGGCCGGACCTCGCCATCCTCATCGCGCGCGACGCGTTTCCGGCCGCCATCGTCCACTACGCGGACCCGGGCTTGCTGCGCAGCCGCGCCGCGGCGCTCGGGGTCGCCGTCGAGGTCCACGAACTCACCGACGCCGCCGCTGCCCGCCCCCTGCCCGCCGGCCATCTGCAGGTGCTGCCGGTGCCGCTGGCGCGCGCGGTGACGCCGGGACGCCTCGACGCCGCCAACGCGGAGTACGTGCTGCGCTGTCTCGATCTGGCCTGCGACGCCTGCACCCGGGGCGCGCTGCACGCCATGGTCACGGGCCCCGTGCAGAAATCCATCATCAACGAGTCCGGACGTGCTTTCTCCGGCCACACCGAGTACCTGGCCGAGCGCCTCGGTGCGCCGCTACCGGTGATGATGCTCGCGAGCGGAGGCCTGCGCGTCGTGCTGCTGACCACCCACATCGCGCTCAGCGCGGTACCGGCGCAGGTCACCGCGAGCCGGCTCGAGGCGGTCATCTCGATCACCATGCGCGACCTCGCGGCGCGATTCGGCATGGCCACGCCGCGCCTCGCCGTGTGCGGCCTGAACCCGCACGCCGGCGAGAACGGCCACCTCGGTCGCGAGGAAATCGAGATCATCGCACCGACCCTCGACGCGCTGCGCGCTCGCGGCCTGCGCATCGACGGCCCGCTGCCGGCCGACACGGCGTTCACCGGCACGCACCGTGCCCACTACGACGCGATCCTCGCGATGTACCACGACCAGGGGCTGGCCGCGCTCAAGGCAGTCAGCTTCGGCGACGCGGTCAACGTCACGCTGGGCCTGCCGATCATCCGCACCTCGGTGGACCATGGCACGGCCCTCGATCGCGCCGGCAGCGGCGCCGTCGATACCGGCAGCCTGCACGCCGCACTCGGCATGGCCGTCGAGATGGCACTCGGTGCCGCCGCCGGTGGCTGAGCGCGCGCCAGGCCCACTGCGCAAGCGTTTCGGCCAGCATTTCCTGGCCGACGAGACCGTGGTCGATGCAATCATCGCGCTGGTCGCCCCCGCACCCGGCGACCATGTGCTCGAGATCGGACCGGGCAACGGGGTCCTGACCGGCCAGCTGGTCGCCAGCGGTGCCGCGGTCACGGCCGTCGAGATCGACCGCGACCTAGCCGCCTGGCTGCGCGCGCACTTCGCCGCAGCGCCCAATTTCGCGTTGCACAACCAAGACGTTCTGAAGTTCGACTTCGCGGCGCTCGACCCGACCGCAGGGCGTTG
>JAUIFX010000068.1 GCA_030429865.1 Gammaproteobacteria bacterium
ACCGCCCCGCGCGCAGCCCGTCAATCGGCCCGCGCCGGCGCGGGCTCGGGTCTCCGGCGCGGCGAACCGGGCCTCGCCGCGCGGCGCCGGCGCTCCGGCACGCGGCACGGGCCGCGTCAGAGCAGCGGTGAGATCAGCCAGCTGATGTCTTCGCCCCAGCGCCGCAGCGGGCCGGACGCCGGGGTCTCGCCGGCTTCGCACTCGCGCATCAGGGTCTCGAACCAGCTTTCGGTGGTCGCGGTCAGTTGCCCGGCGTGAGCCAGCATGGCGATCTCGAAGTTCAGGTACATGCTGCGCATGTCCATGTTGGCCGAGCCGGAAACGACGATGTCGTCGTCGACGAGCACGCACTTGGCGTGGACCATGCGCGAGGGGTGGAAGTAGAGCTGGGCGCCGGCGGCGAGGAGGCGCCGGCCGCTGCGATCGCGCACGAGATCCGCGACCCGGCTGTCGGAACGACGCGGCATGCAGATACGCAGGTCGAGTCCGGCGCGGGCCTGCATCTCGAGTACCCGGGTGAGCTCGAGGTCGGGAATGAAGTAAGGCGAGCAGATCCAGATGCGCTCGCGGGCGCGGTCGAGCGCCGCGGTCAGCGCGTCGCGCAACGGGTCGCCGTCGACATCGGGACCGAACGGCACGGTCTGCAGCTCGCACGTGCCCGCCGCGCGGGGCGGCGACGGTGCGGCGGCCAGCACTTCGCCGGTCGCGAACGCCCAGTCGTCGGCGAAGACGCGCGCGACGTCGCCGACGACCGGTCCCTGGTACTCGCTGGTGGTGTCGATCCAGCGTTCGGCGCTGGCTCTCGGGCCCATGTACTCGTCGGCGAGGTTCATGCCGCCGACCAGTGCGCATTGCCCGTCGAATACGGCGATCTTGCGATGGTTCCGCAGGTTCGCCGAGCCGCTCCGCCAGAAGGCGAGCGCGGGCAGGAAGACCGCGGTATGGCCGCCGGCGCGCGTCAGGCGGCGCAGCAACCCGAGGCGTGCGCGCCAGCTGCCGACCGCGTCGACGAGCAGGCGCACCTCGACGCCGCGCGCGGCCTGCTGTGCGAGTGCGTCGACGATGGCCCGGCCGGTCGTATCCGTACCGAGAATGAAGGTCTGGATATGAATCGAGTGCTGCGCGCGCGCGATGCAGTCGAGCAGATGTTCGAAGGCCGCCACGCCGTCGTCGAACAAGCGCACGCTGTTGCCGCTGCGTGTCGGCGGCAGGCCATAGGTCTCGAGCACCTGCGCCGTACCGAGGGCCTTGCCCGAACGTCGCGCCTGCGTGCGCAGGCGATGTCCCCGGCTGCGTCGCAGAATACGGTTCAGCTTACGCGAGCCGAACAGCAGGTAGGCGGGTGCGGCGATCAGCGGGACGACGATGATCGCGACGACCCAGGCCAGCGACGTCGCGGGACGCTCGCGCTTGCGCAGGTCGCGGCTGACCACGAGCAGCGCGGCGACGAGGCCGAAGAGCGAGAGCGCCGGCGGCGCGGTGAAGTAGTACAGCCAGGTTTCCATCGCGCACGGGCGTCTCTGTGAGCCAGGTTGGCACGGCGGGGCGATACGCCGCCTTCGCAGGGGCGCGTCCGGCGAGCGCGCGCCGCGCGGCCCCGTCCGCCCGGCTACGATACCCCGGATCCGCGCCCGTGGCGTGGAATGCGACGTCGGTCCCCGGATGGGATGCGAGACCGTCGGGCGCCTACGCGGCTGACCGTTGTCGCGCACCGTCGGCGGGAGCGCCGGGACACGTCGCCGCACCACGCCGGCGGAGGCCGGCGTGTAACGCTTGCACGCGGCTGGCAATCCTTCCAAGGCCGCGAGGGCGGCTTGTCGTCACATCGAGCGCAGGGTGTCGAACTCCTTCTCGGCCTGCTCGCGTGCGAGACCGTAGCGTTCCTGCATCAGCCCCGCGAAGCGGTCGGCGCTGCCGTCCACCTGGTCGATTTCGTCATCCGTCAGGTCGCCCCACTTCTGTTTCACGGCGCCCTTGAGCTGTTTCCACTTGCCGCTGGCGATATCGGTATTCATGCGATTCTCCTTGCTTGGTTGCTGGCAGGCGCAGACCATCATTGGTGTCGGGAGCGCGCCTGCCGCTATCCTGTGCAAGAGGCAGACCAATCGGCTCTCGGTGGCGCCACGAGGTGCCGTCGCGGCGGGATCGCGACGCCCGCGCGCACGGCGTGGTCGGCACGTATCACGCCGGCAGCCATGATCGAGGCCGCCGGAGACGCAGGGCAGTACAGGATGTCGAGCGCACGCACACCGCATTTGCCGACCCACGCCTCGCGCGGCTGCCGCGGCGCCGTGACGCTGCTCGCGACGCTCGTGCTGTCGATGCCGGCGCAGGCGGAGGTACTCGACGAGGTGGTCCTGACCGAGGTGGTATCGACCACCCATCCGCCGCCGGGACTCGCCGACAGCGAGTTCTTCCAGCTGTCGGCGCAGGCCGGCGACGTCATCGTGTTCGGTGCGGGGCAGCGCAGCGCAAGCGGCATCTACCGCCTCGAGAACGGCACCGTATCCACGATCGTGACGACAGGACAGAGTCTTCCGGAAGGGGGTGGCGAGTTTTCAGGCGTCTTCGACGCGGCTCAAAGCGCAATCGATGGTGCGGCGACCGTGTTCCTCGCCAACAATACGAGCAACGGTCAAGGCTTGTATCGCCACGCACCTGGCGATGGCGTCGTGACGATCGTCGATCGCACCACGACCGTGCCAGGAGCGGGCGCGACTCTTCAGCAGTTCCGAGTATTAGCAGCCGATGGCGGCAACGTGGTGTTCTATGCCACCCACAGCGATGGCGGGTGGGCGTTGTACCGCTGGGACGGTACGCTGAGCGTCGTCGTCGACGCCACTACCCCGGTGCCGCACGGGACCGGCTCGTTCGCGCGCGTGCTGGGTGTCGATGTCGATGGCGGTGTGATCGGGTTTCTGGGCGAGGACGCCACCCGGCGACGTGGTGTCTACCGCTATGACAGCACGTTGACGCGCGTCGCCGACCGCACGACGACGGTACCTGGTGAGCCCTACACTTACGACGACTTCGACCGCGTAGCCGTTATCGATGGCACGGTGCACTTCGGCGGCTTTGGTGGCTTGACGGCGGGTCTGTGGCGCGGCGCCCGGCCTGAGTCGGTAATCGACGATTCCTTCTTGATTCCCGCAGGCATCGGCGCGTTCGATTTCGGCTTCGGCCCGCCGTTCTTCGCCACGGCTGCCGGTGACTATGTCGTATACGACAAGGGTTATCTCTACGCGCGACACGGCGACGCAGTTTTCAGGCTGCTGTCCTACGAGGAATTGCCCGCGCCGTACTCGCCACCGCCAATGCAGTTCCCGATTGCCTCCAGCGACCAGCCGTCACGATCCTGTTTCGACAAGAATCAGCGCGCCATCTACTGCGTCGAACCCGTGTTCGTGCGGGACCCGCCGCACGGACAGTCCGTACTGCTCGATTTCACCTTGCCCGGTGTCGCCGAGGGCACCGCGGTGAGCGGCGTGCCCTCGGCGCCCGTGCTGACCATCGACGGTGCGGTGCTCGCGCGCCCCGGCGGCACGGACACGGCGTTTGCCGGTGATGACGTCGGCAGCGGCGCCATGCTCGCGCCGGCGACGTCGAGCGCCCCGCAGATCACGCTGCGATTCGCCGAGCCGGTCCAGCGGATCAGCTTCGAGATCGCCAACTTCTTCTTCTCCGACGGGTTTCCGATCGCTGTCCGCGTCTACGACAGCGAGACGGGTGGCGTGCCGTCGGTGGTCGTGCGCGCCGACCTGGAACTGTCCGGTGTGCCGTTTGGCAGCGGCGAACGGACGCCCGTGCAATTGCGCGGCTTCGCCGGCGAGGCACGCGTGCGGCGCGTCGAGATCGGCCACGGCCTGGCCGGCACGCTGCCGGGATTCGCCGTCGACAATCTCGCGTTCGAGACGCACGGGGCGGCGCCCGGCGCCCCGCTGCGCACGGTACCGTTTCCCCCGGCGTGGACCGTCCTGGCCGCCGGCCTGCTGGGAGTCCTCGGCTGGCGTCTCGGCGGCGCCGGACGCGCTGCCCGCCGCGCCGGCGCGTAGCCAGGCGCGGCGTCGAGCGCCGCGTCAGGCAGGTGCCGGCAAGCGGAAGTCGTGCAGGGGCGCGTCGCGCGTGACGGCGATCTCGTTGTCGATCAGCGTGCCGCAGCCGCTGCAGTAGAACTGGCGGAAGGCGACGTCGTCGTCGATGAAGCGCTGCGGATCCCCGATCAGGGGGTTGGATGCCGACACCGGCCGATCCTCGCGGATGCACGCGTCCTTGTAGTTCGTCGTGGTCGGGCCGAGATCGGCCGCGCAGTTGCTACAGGCCCAGTACTGGCCGCTGGCATCCGCGCGCACGTCGAGGTTGGCCGCTGCCTGGTATACGAGCTGGCCATCGCGCGGCGCCGGTGCACCGCCGTTGACGCGCTGACGGCGGATCTGCTCGCGCTCGGCCAGCGTCGCTTCGACGTCGACCTTGCCGTCGGCGGTGAGCACCGCGCCGTAGATCGCACGCGCGCCTTGCGGCGTCACGGCGAGATCCTCGAGGTCCTGCTCGATGTCGGCCGGGTCGCGATCGAACGGGTCGCCGAAGCCGCCGCCGCCGGTCCAGCGCACCGCGTAGACGTCGGCCGGGTACTGCAGGAAGTTCTCTTCGCGCAGTTGCAGCGTGACTTCGTCGCCCGTGACCTCGCCGATGTCTTCCGGCATGTCGCCGGCACCAAAGCGTTCGAAAACGTTGCTGTTGCGCACGAACGCGTAGGCGTTGGTGGTCGAAGGATAACCGCCCATCATGCCGGCCGAAGTCGGGGTCGCGTTACCCGAGGAGAGCGTATCCTGGGTGATCGCGTCGGTGTTGTGCGGGATGAAACACGACTCGGCCGACAGCCCGCCGCGGTAACGCCCGGCACCGCCGGAGTCGGGCAGTTCCTTGCGATAGAGGAACAGCACCGGGAAGCTCTGCTCGGTATGCTCGATGTTCGGCAGCTGGCAGATCGGGGTGCGCGACTGGCCGCCGGTGTTGATACCGTCGGCCATGGAGAACGCACCGATGGCGCCGCCGATCGGATCGACGAGCAGGTAGCCGTAGCGCTCGCCCCACTGGTCTTCGCCGCGGAACAGCGTCGCCGGCCACTGGCTGGTGCCGCCGATGCACATGATGTCGCGGCGCATCTCGGCATCCGGGTAGATCATCTTCGAGATGACGTTGTAGGCGGGGTAGAGCGAGATCTCCATGGACTGGATGGGCGCCGTGGATACCGAGGCCGGAAAGTCGGCGCAGTTCAGCGTGCCGGGAGTGGGATCGAACTCGACGTGGCGCAGCGCGCCGCCGCAGGCGAAGTACTGGTCCCAGCACAGCAGCTCGTTGATGGCGACCATGATCGAGCCGCGCCAGCCCGAGTAGGTCGCGTTCATCGCGCCTTCCTGCCCGGCCGAGCCGTCGTTGGTGAAGATCAGCTTGTGGCCTTCCTTGCGCAGCCCGAGCACCACGCGGTGGGTGCGACGGTCGCCCGGCCGGCAGGCCTCGATGTAGGTACGGTCGAACCATTCGCCGTCCGGGAGCCTTGCCATCTTCTCGAGGTAGGACTTCTCGGAGTTGTCGATGATGCGCTTCATGACGCCCTTGACGGCCTTGGCCCCGTAGCGCTTGATCAACTCGATCACGCGCTCGCGCGCGGTGGTGTTGCCGGCGACCTGGGCACGGAAATCGAGCGCGACGAGCTGCGGCTTGCGCGAAGCGCGCAGGTAGACCGCCTCGATGTCCTTGCGGATCTCGTAGTTCTCGATGATCTTGAGCGGCGGCAGCATGATGCCTTCTTCGTAAGCCGATTCCGCCGAGGGGCAGAAGCTGCCGGGCGTGATGCCGCCGATGTCGTACTGGTGCAGGCAGTTGGTCACCCAGCAGAACAGCTCGCCTTCCCAGAACACCGGGCACAGCAGCATGACATCCTGCTGGTGTGCGGCGCCGACCCAGGGATCGTTGGCGATGAACATGTCGCCCTCGTTGATGCCGGGATTGTCCGAGCGGAATTCGAGCGTCCACTTGACCTGGGTGTCGGTGACGCCGGACATGTACTGCATGTATGGCCCGAAGTACACGAACTCGGCGTCCTCGGTCAGGATCGAGGGATTGAGATCGAGGGCGTACATTGCTACCGGTGAACCCGACAGGCGCTGGATGGTGGCGCCGTGTTCTTCGTTGATCTGCCACAGGTTGTGGCGGATGACTTCGTAGGTGACCGGGTCGACGTCGGCATCGAAGTCGGCGTGCAGGCGGAGCTTGTCGCTGATGCGCAGCTGCTTGGGCGGTACGTAGGGATTCTCGATACCGTTGAAGTCGACGTCGGTCAGTTCGCTGATACGTGGCATGACACCCTCCTTCAGGCGTTGGGGTCGATGACGAAGTTGCCGAGCGCGTCGACTTCGATGCGCTGGCCGGGATGGACGACCATCGAGGTCGTGGTGGTTTCCACCACGCAGGGGCCGTCGAGGCGATTGCCGGGCACGAGCTTGTAGCCATCGTAGATCGGGGTCGGCGTCAGGGCACGCTGCTCGGCCCACCAGATCTCGCGCGTACCGGTTTGCGCGTCGGGCGCGATGACCTCGCTCAGCGTTTCGGCCGCGACGAGCGTCGGCTTGCGCGAAACCGCCGACGAGCGGCAGCGGAACGTGACCATCTCCAGGCGCGCGCCGCGCAGGGCCGCACCGCGCCCGTAGAGCCGCTCGTAGCGCGCGACGAAGCGTTCGCGCAGCTCTTCGAGCGCGGCCTCGTCGAGACGGCCGTCGTCGAGATCGACCTCGACTTCGTTGATCTGGCCGCGGTGGCGCATGTCGATGGAGTAGCGGAAGACGTGGCGCGCGGCGTCGACACCGTCGTCGAGCAGGTGCTGGCGGCCCTTTTCGCCGAGGTCGGCGAGAATCGCGTTGACCTGCGCGAGATCGAACGGCGAGGCCTGGATCGCGACCTGTTCGTCGACGTGCAGGATGTCCGCCGAGGCGGCGCCGAACGCGCACCACACGGCCGCGGTGTCGCCCTGCGGCACGATGACCTTGGCAACGCCGAGCTCGCGCGCGGCAACGCCCATGTGCACCGGGCCGGCGCCGCCGAACGCGAAGACCACGAACTCGCGCGGGTCGAGCCCTTTCTGTACCGTGACCTTGCGGATGAGATCGGCCATCTGGAACTCGGCGATGGTGGCGACGCCGCTGGCGAGTTCGTAGAGGTCCATGCCGAGCTCGTCGGCGAGCTTCTGCAAGGCGGCCGCGGCGGCATCGCGGTCGAGCGTCATGGTGCCGCCGGCGAAATTGTCGGGGTCGAGATAGCCGAGGACGAGGTCGGCATCGGTCGTCGTCGGTACCTCGCCACCCTTGCCGTAGCAGACCGGGCCGGGGTCGGCACCTGCCGAATCCGGACCCACGCGCAGGCTCCTCGTGGTGGCGTCGATCCAGACCTTGGAGCCGCCGCCGGTACCGAGCGTCTGCACGTCGACCTTGGGCAGGAAATACTCGTACTGGTTGACCAGGCTCTTGTAGGAGACCACCGGCAGCCCGTCGTGGATCACGCCGACGTCGAAGGAGGTACCGCCGAGGTCGGTGGTGATGACGTTGCGATGGCCCATCAGCCCGCCGAGGTAGACCGACCCCGTGACGCCGGCGACGGGGCCGGAGTCCAGCGTCAGCAGCGGCGCCGCCTGCGCCTTGGGCACCGTGATGGTGCCGCCGGCGCACTGCGTGATCTGCAGCGGCGGCTTGTAACCCATTTCCTTCAGCTGGGTATCGAGACGGGTGACGTAACCGACCGTCACGGGGCCGATGTAGGCGTTCAGCGCGACCGCAGTGGTGCGCTCGTATTCGCCCCATTTCGGCGCGAGTTCCGAGGAACAGGTGACGTACAGGCCGGGCGCGAGTTCTTCGGCGAGCTGCTTGATGCGCTGCTCGTGGGCGGGTTCCAGGAACGACCACAAGGTGCAGATGGCGAGCGCCTCGCAGCCGGCGTCGCGCAGTTCGATGATGGCCTGGCGCGCCTCGTCCTCGTTCAGCGGCACGACGACCTTGCCGAAGCAGTCGACGCGCTCGGACACGCCGCGCACGAGGCGCTTGGGGATCAGGGGTTCGGGTTTCCGGCTCTCCGGGATGTGCACGATGAGCTTGATGTCCTGGCCCGAGAGGCCTCGCGAGCCGCGCATGATGTGGATGACGTCGTTGTGGCCCTTGGTGGTGATGAGCCCGACCTTGGCACCGCGGCGCTGGATGATGGTATTGGTGCCGACGGTAGTGCCGTGCGCGAGCACGCTGATCGAGGCGAGCAGGTCGCTCATCGGCAACCCGACCTTGGCCGCGGCGCGCTCGATCGCTTCGATGACACCGGCGGCGAAGTTGCCCGGTGTCGACGGCGCCTTGGCGATGGTGAGATGGCCGGCGTCGTCGATCAGCACGCAATCGGTGAACGTGCCGCCGATGTCCAGGCCGCAAAGATAAGAGCTCAAGTTGTTCCTCCCCGTGGCAGGCGCGCACCCGGCGAGGTGGCGCGCTTGCAAGATTTGAACGATCGTTCAAAAATTAATCCAATCCACCAGCCACTGCAAGCATGCCGTCAGTCTCCGCCGCCGCCAGCGCCGTGCCGACCCGCGAACGGATTCTCGACGCCGCCGAGCAGCTGTTCGCCGAGGCCAGCTACGACGCCGTGTCGCTGCGTATGATCACGCGCCGCGCCGGCGTCGAGCTGGCCCTCGCGAACTACCACTTCGGGCCCAAGCTCGAACTCTTCCGCGCGGTCGTCGAGCGCCGCGCGAGCGATCTCAACGGCGCGCGCCTGGCCGCGCTCGAGGCATTGCCCGCCGACGCGCCGCTCGAACAGGTCATCGAAGCCTTCAGCGGCCCGTTTCTCTCGCGCAGCCTCAGCGGTGGCCCTGGATGGAAGGCCTACGCGCGGGTCATCGCGCAGGTGGCGAATTCGCAGCGCTGGACGAGCGCGCTGATGACGGCTTACTTCGATCCTGTCGCGCAGGCGTTCCTCGCGCGGGTGCGCGAAAGCCTGCCGCAAGCACGCGAGGAAGACATCTACTGGGGCTTCCACTTCCTGATCGGCGCGATGACGATTACATTTGCCGAGACCGGCCGCATCGACGTGCTTTCGGGCGGGCGCTGCGCGAGCAGCGACCTGGCAGGCATACACGCGCGCATGTTGCCGTTCCTGGCCGCGGGCTTTCGTGCCATCTGCGGACCGCAAGACCCATCGCCCAGCAGGGGAAGCCGAGCATGAACGAAGCGGAGGTGTTGTGTGATCTCGACGCGCGCGGCGTCGCGACCGTCACCCTGAACCGGCCGGCGGTCAACAACGCCTACGACGAGGCGCTGCTCGCCGCGCTGCTCGCGACGGTGGGTAAACTCGCGGTCGAGACCGCGGTGCGCGTGCTCGTGGTACGCGGCAACGGCGCGCATTTCCAGGCCGGCGCCGATCTCGGCTGGCTGCGCGAGGTCGCGGCGCGCGACACCGCCGCCAATCTCGCTGCCTCGCGCCTGACTGCCGAGGCGATGCGCGCGCTCAACCAGCTGCCCAAGCCGACCATCGCGCTCGTCCACGGCGCCTGCGTCGGCGGCGGCACGGGGCTCGCGAGTTCCTGCGATATCGTCATCGCCGAGCGCACCGCGAGCTTCGCCGTGAGCGAGGCGCGCTGGGGCATGGCGGCGACGATCATCTTCCCGCAGCTCGTCGCCGCCATCGGTATCCGTAACGTCAGGCGTTACGCGCTGACCTGCGAGCGCTTCGACGCGGCGACGGCGCGCGCCATCGGCCTGGTCCACGACGTGTGCGAGCCGGGCGGCCTCGACGCCGCTGCCGCGACGGTGATCGACGCGCTGCTGGCCGTCGCGCCGGACGCCATCGCGCTCAGCAAGCGCAGCGCGATGCAGGTTGCCGGCGCCCTGGTCAACGACGCGGTGTTCGAACGCCTCGTTGCCGAGCACGCCGCCAAGCGGCAGAGCGCGGAGGCCGCCGAAGGACTCGCCAGCTTTGCCGAGAAACGCCCGGCGGCCTGGAACCCCGGCAACTGAACGGCGCCGACCGCGCCGCCGGCCCGGCACGATTCGCTGCGGTTCAGGGCGCAGCCTCGATGGCCGCGGCGATCTCGGTGCCGAGGCGTTCCAGCGCACGGGTGTGCGCGGCAACCAGCGCGGCGTGATCCGGGCCGTCGGGCGCGACCTCGATGCGCGACAGGCGCGTCGCCGCGGGTGTTCGGGCGTCGGCCTCGAACAGGCTCCAGCGTGCCTCCAGCGTCACCGCCGCGTCGCGGCCGCCCTCGAAGCGGTCGATCTCGATCTCCACGCGCCAGTCGAGCGTGACCGGGTGCCGTGCCGGCAGGCGATAGACGCGGCTGCTGCCGAGCGCTGCCGCGAGGCTGTTGCCGAGCACGCGCGCGGCGCCGAGCGCCACCGGTTCGGCCCACATGTGGCTATCCGAGGCGCTGAGGCGGTTGATGCCGTCGCGGGTGACGATCTGCGGACGGTCGAGGTAGCGTGGCAGCGCGAGCGGTGCGATGCCGACGACCGGTCCGTTGTCCGCGCCGATGCGCCCGGTGCTTGCCGGCGAATCGAGCACGTAGAGCTGCGGTGCAGGCGCCCGCGCGCAGCCCGCGGGCAGCAGCGGCGCCAGCAGGGCGAGCAGCAGGCCGGCGGCGAAGCGCGCGGCCCGGGTGCGGAAGCGGTCGATGAAGTGGGCGTAGCTCACGGGTTCCTGCCGCGGATGAGGACGTCGGGGTTGCGTTGCAGATCGTCGGCCATGATACGCAACGCGCGTGCCGCCGCGGCGAACTCCTCGAGCGCCGTGTCGAGGTTGTAGCGCGTGCGGGAGTCGTCGGCGAGCACCGCCCCGGCGCCGTCGATGACGTCGCGCGCCCGGTCCAGGGTCGCCACCGCTGCCGGGCCGAGCGGCGCGATGCTCGCGTCGACGGCCTCGCTGGCCCGCTCGATACCCTGCAGCACCGCTTCGAGCCGGCCCGCGAGGTCATCGACGCGCCGCGACGCCGTGGCCGCGAGCTCGGCGTAGTCGTCGAGGGTCTCGTTGCCGCGGCGTCCCAGCGTATCGATGCGCTCGCGCAGCGCACCCACCGTCGCCTGTGCCTCGCCGAGCAGGGGGCCGAGGCCGGCTTCGAATTGTGCCGTCGCCGCGCGCGCATGGCGCGCCGTCGCTGCGGCGTCACGCAGCGCCTCGGCGAGATGCTGATCGGCGAGCAGGCGGTCGAGGTTGTCCAGGGTGGCGACGAACTTGGCCGCGATGTCCTGCAGCGGCAGCTCGTAGAGCACCTTGGAGACGCGGTCGAGCGCCGATGGCACGGTTGGCAGTTCGTAGACGCCGTCGACGGCGCCGATCAAGATCGCCTCCGTGTTCGGATACATGTCGAGGCCGACTGCGAGCTGCCCGGTGACGAAGCTCTTGAGGTCGAGGCGCGCGCGCAGGCCCTTGGCGACGAGCGCATCGAGGAAGCGCGAAGCCCGTGCCGCCTCGGCCCGCGCCGCCGAGCCGGCGAGCGTGAGGCTGCGCGTCTCGAGCTCCATGTGCACGGGGATCATCAGGTCGGAGCCGTCCATGTCGAGCGCGAGCTGGATGTCCGTCACGGTGCCGACGCGGACGCCGCGGAACTCGACGGCCGAACCGACCTGCAGGCCGCGCACGTTGCCCGAGAAGAAGGCCACGACCGGCACGCGTTCACTGAGCAGGGCGCCGCTGCCGAACAGCAGCACGCCCGCCACCACCAGCACCAGCGCGCCGACGACGAAGCCGCCGACGACGGCCGGGTTCGCGCGTTCGCTCATGCCGCGCCCCGCAGCAGGAAGCGGCGCACGCGCGCATCGGTGCTGTGCTCGCGCAGCTCACGCGGATTGCCCTGCGCGATCACCGTGCCGGCCTGCGGATCGAGCAGGATGGCGTCGTCGGCGATGGCGAAGATGCTGTCGAGTTCGTGGGTCACCAGCACCATGGTACAGCCGAGGCCGTCGCGCAGCGCGAGCAGGGTGTCATCGAGGCGCCGCGAACTGAGCGGATCGAGGCCCGCCGAGGGTTCATCGAAGAACACCACCGCCGGATCGAGCGCCAGCGCGCGCGCCACGCCAACGCGCTTGTTCATGCCGCCGCTGATCTCGGCCGGGTAGAAATCCTCGAAGCCCTTGAGGCCGACCAGGGCGAGCTTGAGTTCGGCCAGGCGGCGGATGGTCGCGGCATCGAGCGTGGTGTGTTCGCTGAGCGGCAGGCCGACGTTCTCGGCGACCGTCATCGAACTCCACAGGGCGCCGCCCTGGTACATGACGCCGAAACGTTGACGCAGGCGGTCCTGCTGCTCGGGCGGTGCCTCCCAGAAGTTCTCCGCGCCGAACAGCACGTCGCCCGCGAGCGGTTCGAGCAGGCCAATCAGCGCGCGCAGCACGGTGCTCTTGCCGCAGCCGCTCGGACCCATGATGACGAAGATGCTGCCGCGCGCGATGTCGAAGTCGAGGTCGCGCTGCACCACGTGGTCACCGTAGCCAACGCTCAGGCCGCGCACCGAGATGGCGGCCTCTTCCTTGCCAGCGCTGCGCATGAGGCTAGATCCCCAGCACCTGGTAGACCACGGTCAGCGTCGCCGAGCAGACCACGATGAAGACGATGCCGGTGACCACGGCCGAGGTCGTCGCGGCGCCGACGGCCGCGGCGCTGCGGCCGCACTGCATGCCGCGCAGGCAGCCCGACACGGCCACGATGACGCCGTAGGCGGCGGCCTTGATGAGGCCGGTCGCGAAGTCGCCGAGATCGACCGCGCCGCGCGTCTGCACGAGGTACTGCAGGGGCTCTATGTCGAGCAGCAGCAGGCCCACCACGGCACCGCCGACGATACCCATCAGGTTGGCGTAGACGGTCAGCAGCGGCAGCATCAGCACCAGCGCGAGCAGGCGCGGCAGGACGAGGAACTCCATCGGCGGGATGGCCGCGGTGCGCAGGGCGTCGATCTCCTCGTTCGCGG
Source organism: Gammaproteobacteria bacterium (assembly GCA_030429865.1). Taxonomy (GTDB): domain Bacteria; phylum Pseudomonadota; class Gammaproteobacteria; genus JACKNG01. The sequence goes on from JAUIFX010000068.1 coordinate 12,983, forward strand.
TCATCGTGCCGAGCTGGGCGGCGAAGGCCGCGCCGGTGCGGCCGGCCATGATGATGCCGGTCATCATCGCCGCCATTTCGCGCGCCATCGCGATGGCGACGAGGTTGGCGACGTACTCGTCGGCGCCGAACTGGCCGAGCTGCAGCGAGCCGATGTAGGCGAGGATGAGCCCCACCAGGATGCTGATCAGGCTGACGATGGGCAGCGCCTCGGCGCCGACGTCCTGCATGATGCGCAACATGTCCTGCACGCGGAAGCGCGCCTGGCCGCGCAGCAGGCGGCCGAAAGCGACCGCTGCCGCACCGGTGAACTCGATCAGCTCGCCGGCCGAACGCACGAACGCGATCACCTGCAGCCCGACTTCGCGCAGGAAGGCGCGCTCGTGGCCGCCGGGGCTCTCCGCGGCGCGTTCCGGCGCGGCGTCGGCGAGTTCGAGCAGGCGCCGCACGCCCTGCGGCAGGTCGTCACGCTCGATTGCGACGCCGGCCGCCGCGCAGCGCGCTTCGAGTTCGCGCACGAACACGACGAAGCGCGAATCCCACGCCGTGAGCGCCGTGCAGTCGAAGCTGATGCCGGTGACGCGGGCCGGATCGGGCGCTTGCAGCGCCGCCGGTGACGCCGGCAGGGTGGCGGCGAGCGTCCACGCGCCGGCCGGGCACACCACGAGGCGGGTGTCGTCCGGGCGCGTGGTCAGCCTGGCAGCGGCGGGCGACGTCTCGTTCATGCCTGCGCCGGCTGCCGCGACCGGGCGTTGCCGCGGCGGCTTGCGCGGCCGCGCGTGGACGGCGCGGGGTGGCTTCCGGAGCGGGCGGCGTCTGCGGCGGTGCGCTTCATCACGGCGTGCTCGGGGCTGCGGGTTCGCAGCGGCCTCAGGCGTGGCCCACGACGAGCTTGAGTCCGGGCTTGAGCGCCGTGCGCTGATGCACGATGCGCAGGCCGTGGCGCGCGAGCAGCCGCCCCAGCGTCCCGCGGTCGAAGTAGTAGAGGTGCTCCGAGGGCTTGAGTTCGTCCCAGCGCTGCAGCGGTCGCGGTACGCGCCAGTGACCGAGGTCCGGGGTGCCGAGGTCGATCATGCCGCCGGCCGCGAGCAGGCGGGCGAGCTCGGCGACGAACGCGTTCAGGTCGGGCACGTGCTCGATCACGTCGTAGAGCGAGATGACGTCGAAGCTCGCTGCCGGATAGGCCTGTTCGTCGAGCAGGCCTTCGCGCAGGTGCGTGAGGCCGAGCTGCTCGCGGCCGTAGGCGATGCCGGCCGTTTCGATGTCGACGCCATGGGCTTCGAAGCCGGCCTCGGCAGCTGCCTTGACGACGAAGCCGGCCGAACATCCCACGTCCAGCCAGCGCCCGCCGCGGCGGAGGCGCCGCTTCATGCGCGCCACGCGCCGCCGCGCGCGCCTGAGTTTCTTGTCGGCCTTGCGGGTATAGCCCGCACTATAGGACGCATCGTAGCCGGCGCGGATGGCGGCGAACGGCGGGCGCGGGTTGATCAGCACGAGGCCGCAGCCAGCGCAACGGACGAACGGCTCGCCGCCCTTGTCGAACAGGTGGGTGAACGCGCGGCCCCCGCAGACCGGGCAATCGATGTGCTCCCAGCCGGTGCGATCGGTGCCGCCCGCAGTCATGACCGGCGTGCTCACGGGTGCGGCTTGCGCCGCCGGCGGCGAGCCCGGATCATCGGGTCGTGCGGCAGCCTCTCGCGGCGATGCGCCGCCGGCACGACAGCATCAGTCAAGGGGGGAGTCATGAGCGAGCATTTCGTAGCCAGCGGTGTGGTCACCGTTACCACCGATTTCGGTCATCGCGGCCCGTTCGTCGGGACCATGAAGGGCGTGATCCTGAGTCGCCATGCGCAGACCCAGATCATCGACCTGACGCACGAAGCCTGGGTGCACTGGCCGGCGGAGGCGGGTTTCTGGGTCGCACGATCGTATCACTATTTCCCGCGCGGCACGGTCCACCTGGCGGTCGTCGACCCCGGTGTCGGTACCGATCGCAGCGTGCTGCTCGCCGTCGGCGACGGCCACGCGTTCCTGGCGCCGGACAACGGCCTGCTGGCCGAAGTGATCGAGGCGACCGGTGCCGACGTGCGCCACGTCTCCGATGCCGTCATCGACGCCCATCGTCTCGCCGACACCAGCGCGACGTTCCACGGCCGCGACATCTTCGCACCGCTCGCCGCGGCGCTGGCCGCCGGCCGCCTCGCACCGCAATCCTGTGGCGAGAAGACACGCGACTACGTCCCCTCGATCATCGAACCGGTCGAGCAGCGCAACGGGCAGCTCAACGGCGTGGTCATCACGAGCGATCACTTCGGCAACCTGATCACCAACATCGCCGCGAGTTCGCTCGCGGCCCTGCGCCGGCCGGTGGTGCATGCCGGGGGACACGACATTCGCTTCCTGCGCACCTATGGCGACGCCGCGCCGGGCGAGTTGCTCGCGCTGGTGAATTCGTTCGGCGTGCTCGAGATCGCCTGTGCCGAGGGGCATGCGGCGAACCATCTCGGCCTCGGCCGTGGAGCGCCGGTACGCGTCGGCGAAGGCGGCAACGGCTGAGCGCGATGGCGCGCGCCGCGCGGCACGGCCTGCTTGCCGGCGTGCTGCTCCTCTGCGCCTGCGCTACCGGGCGCGAGCATGCTGACCCGCACGGCGAATTGCTCGCCGCCGCGTCGCGCTCCGGCATGCGCCTGTCGGTCCATGCGACGCCGGCCGGGCCGGTCCGCAGTTTTTCCCGCGGCCTCGCCGGTGCCAGCCATGTCGACGTCTACCTCGAGGGGGATGGCCGCGCCTGGCAGTCGCGCCGGCGCGTCTCGCGCGACCCGACGCCGCGCCACCCGCTCGCGCAGGCGCTCGCCTTGCGCGACCCGGCGCCGGCGGTGCTCTATCTCGGCCGTCCGTGCCAGTACGCGAGCGCGGCCGAACTGGCCGACTGCGAGCCGCGTTACTGGACCGCGGAACGCTATGGCGAGGCTGTCGTCGCCGCGCTCGACGGCGTGCTGGAGACACTCCTGTCGAGCGCCGACGGCGCGATGCCGACGCTCGGGCTCACCGGCTACTCGGGCGGGGCCGCCATCGCGGTCCTGCTCGCCGCGCGGCGCGACGACGTCGCCTGGGTGGTCAGCGTCGCCGGTAACCTCGACCCGGCGGCGTGGACCGCGCACCATGGCGTGAGCGCGTTGTCGGGACTCGACCCGGTCGCGCTCGCGCCGCGCCTCGCCGATACGCCGCAGGCAGTGCTGCTTGGCCGCGACGACCGCATCGTGGCGCCGTCACTCGTCGCGCGCTACCTTGCCGTCGCGGACGCGGCCGCCGTCGAGATCATCGACGATTTCGATCACCGATGTTGCTGGGTGGACGCCTGGCCGCGCCTGCCGTGCCGCGTGCTGCATCGACTCGGGGCCGATGCGCCGGCGCTGTGTGCGGCGCCCTGAGACCGCCCGGAGCTACCCGGTGCGTTCGTCGTCGGGTAGCGGGTAGTGCTCGCGGACGTCGACGAAACCGCCGCTCGGGTGTTCGACCAGGCGCGGTACGATCGACGCGATGTGCGCCGCGGCGCTCGCTGGCGAGGGCATGCGCGAGGTGCCGCGTGCGCTGTGCAGGCGGGCCAGCGAGGGGAAGGCCTCGGCGCTCTTGGTCGCGAGCGTGTCCTGCATCGCGGTCGCGACCAGTCCCGGCGCAAGCGCGCACAGGTGGCTGTGCGGAAACTCGTGCGCATAGAGTTGCGCGAGCATGTTGAGCGTCGCCTTGGACAGCGCGTAGGCGCCCCAGCCGAAGTTGCCGCGCACGCCCGCACCGGAGGAGATCAGGACGATCTGCGCGGGCGCCGGCGCGCGCGCCGCCAGCGCATCGAGCAGTGTCTTGTTGGCCCACACGTTGACGTCCATGACGTGGCGGATGTCGTCCAGGGAGGTCTCGCGCAGCGCCGCAATCGGACCGAGCACGCCGGCGTTGAGGAACACGAGATCGAGGGTGACGCCGCCGAGCAGCGCGTCGAGCGCGGCATCGAGCGCGCCGGGTGCGGCGAAATCGGCGTGGCCCTGGACCAGCGCCGCCGGCGCGTCGTCGACGTGGCCGCGTGCCAGGCCGAACACGCGGTGGCCCGCGGCCAGGTAGGTGTCGGCGAGGGCGCGGCCGAGGCCGCGCGTGTGGCCGGTCACGAGTACGTTCATGTTGCTCCTTCCTGCCGGTGCGATGGCCCGGTGCGCGCCGCCGCGACGCCCGTCGGCGGCACCGCGGATCGTCGTTCGTGTTTTGCCGCGGGCGGCAAGCGGCTACACTCGCTGCCCATGTCGCTCGATGATATCAACGAAGCAACCCTGCGCCGCCGCCGCGGCGCGAAGTGGAACCACTACGGGGCGGACGTGCTGCCGGCGTGGGTCGCCGACATGGATTTCGTCGTCGCCGAGCCGATTCGCGCGGCGCTGCATGCGGCCGTCGACGCGGCCGATCTCGGCTATCCCCAGGCTCATCGGGCGACCGGGCTGCCGGACCTGTTCGTCGCGCGCGCCGCCGAGCGCTTCGCCTGGGAGATCGATTCCCGCGACGTGCTGATCCTGAGCGACGTCGTGCAGGGGCTCTACCTCGCGCTGGAAACCTTCAGCGCGCCGGGCGAGGGCGCCGTCATCCAGACGCCGATATACCCGCCTTTCCTGCACGCGGCGGCGGAGGTCGGGCGGCGCGCGGTGTGCGTGCCGTTCGTCGCGGGGGCGGCGCGCTACGAGATTGATTTCGACCGGCTCGAAGCCGCCGTCGACGGCTCCACGCGCCTGTTCATGCTGTGCAACCCGCACAACCCGACGGGCCGCGTGCTCTCGCGCGAGGAACTCGGCAGGATCGGTGAGCTTGCGTGCCGCCACGACCTCGTCATCGTCAGCGACGAGATCCACGCCGACCTCGTCCTCGACGACGTGCAACACGTACCCATCGCGACCCTCTCGCCCGATATCGCCGCGCGCACCGTCACGCTGATGTCGGCGAGCAAGGCGTTCAACATCGCCGGTATGTGCATGGCCTTCGCGCACTTCGGCAGCCGCGCGCTGAAAGAGCGCTTCGAGCGCGTGCCGGCGCACGTGCGCGGCGGTACCAACACGCTCAGTATCGCTGCCGTGCGGGCGGCCTGGAGCGAGTCGCAACCCTGGCTGGACGAGGTGCTCGTGCAGCTGCGCGCCAACCGCGATCGCGTCGCCGCCTTCGTCGCCGAGCGCTGGCCGCGGGTCGGTCACCTGCCACCCGAAGCGACTTATCTCGCCTGGCTCGACCTGCGTGCGCTCGCGCTCGAGCCGTCGCCGCACGAGTTCCTGCTGCGCGAGGCGCAGGTTGCGCTGAACGACGGGCGCACCTTTGGCGCGGAAGGCGAGGGCTTCGTGCGGCTGAACTTCGCCACCTCGCCGGCGCTGCTCGACGCCATCCTGGCACGTCTCGACGGCGTTCTGGCCGGGCGCTGAGCGCGCGCCCGCGCGTTCACTGCTGGCGGAACGTCCACGCCAGCAGCGCGTCCTGCAGCTCGCGCCCGGCGCCCCAGTTGGCGCCGCGGTAGTTGACCATCAACGAAACGACGAAGGTGCGTCCGCCGGGGGCGTGCACGTAGCCCGCGATCGCGGCGACGTTGTCGAGGCTGCCGGTCTTCAGGTGCATGCGTCCGGCTTCGCTGCCGCGGCGGAACCGCTTGCGCATCGTGCCGTCCTTGCCGACGATGGCGAGCGAGGCGAGAAACTCCGGCATGGTCGGCTCGCGCCAGGCGAGCTTGAGCAGGGCGGTCATGAAGCTCGCCGTCACGCGTGCATCGCGCGACAGGCCGGAGCCGTTGTCGATGATCAGCGCGCTGGTGTCGAGGCCGCGCGCGGTGAGATGCTCGCGCACCAGCGTGGCGCCCTGCTGGCGGGTCACCGGCGCCGGGTAGCGGCTCTCCGCAAGTGAGTAGAGCAGCATGCGCGTCATCAGGTTGTTGCTCCACTTGTTCAGCGGCCGGATGATTTCACCCAGGTGGCGCGAAGGCCAGGTCACCAGCGGCGTCTTGCCGCGCGGGCGGGCCGCCAGGGCGAAGCCGCCCTCGATGCTGCCGCCCCAGTGCGCCCACAGGCTCTTGAACACGCCGTAGGCGTAGGAGGCCGGCGTCATCACGCTGCGGGCGAGGCGGTAACCGCGACAGGTGTAGGGCATCTCGCCGCCGAACACGATGTGATCGGGGGCGTCCGGCGCGGCTTGCTGCATGGTGATGCGCGGCGCGTTGCCGCGACATTCTCCCTTGGTCAGTCGGATCTGGTTGTCGATGACGAGGTTGGGCAGCTCCGGCACGGTAGTGATGTCGACGCGCCCGCGCGCGGCGTCCGGGTCGAAGTTGAAAGCGACCGACTGGAAGTTGACCATCAGGGCGCTCGGCAGCGTGTTGTAGAGACGGAACGGGCTGCCGTCGAATGCGCCCGCATCGGTCTCGTCGGTCGCGAAGCGGCTCTGGTCGACGAGCAGGCGCCCGCGGATGTCACGCACCCCCGCGCGGCGCAGCTCGCCCAGCATGGCCCAGAATTCCTCGAGCAGGAGATAGGGATCGCCGCCACCTTCGATCAGCAGGTCGCCGTCGAGCACGCCGTCCTTGATCGGCCCGAGCGCATAGAGCCGGGTCGTCCAGGTGTGCGTCGGCCCGAGCAGGTCGAGCGCGCTCCAGGTCGTCACCAGCTTGATGGTCGAGGCAGGGTTGCGTGGTACGTCGACGTTCAGCGCGAGGCGCGGCGTCGCTTCGTCGACGGCCTGCACGACCAGGCTGACGGCATCGTGCGGCAACTTGTGGCGGGACAGTACGCGGGTCAGTTCGCTCGGCAGATCGGCACGGACGAGCGGCGCCGCGGCCACGGCGAGCACGAGCAGCAGGGCATGCAGCAGGCGCACATGAACGCGGACCGGCTTCATCGCGGACATTGCTGGCGGGAAGTCGAGCGGCGCCGCCGCTCAGGCCGGGCGCAGCGTCTTGCAGGCAGAAGCACCATCCCTGGCCATCCCGGACGCTTCCGCTGCGCACGCGAACCCGTGGATTCGCGCATGCCCGGAGGGCGCGGCAAGGTCGGTGGGATGGAACATGCGAGTCTCCTGGGTTGGTGGTGTCACGGGACGCGCCCTGTTCACGTCATCATGCCGGTGGGGGCGAACAGGTCGCGTTGCTCGTGTCTATTGTAAACCGGCGCGTCGCCGCTGCCGTCGAGGCAGGGCGTGAGCTGGTGGAGCTGGACCTCGCCCTGCCCGCCGATATGGCGCACCTCGTGGCCGGCCAGGGTGAGGAAATCGGCGATGAACTGGCGATGACAGTGGCGATGCTCGGCCTCGGCGCACATCAGCGCGACACGCCGCCGCGCGGCGCGGGTGACGAGCGCCGCGATGCCGGCGTGGAAACGCGCGCTTTCCATGTAGTCGGCGAAACCGCGGAATGCCGGATCGGTCAACGCGGCGTGGCGCGAGTCGCGGCGCGGCTTGCGGAAGCCGCCGAGGGCGTCGCCGGCCCACACGTAAGCAATGTCCGCGCGCGCCAGCAGCCCCTCGAGCGCGGCGCGGTCGAAATGCGGATACCGTCGTGAGCGCGGGAACGCGCGGATATCGACCAGGACCTCGATGGCCGGTATCGCGAGCAGCGCGAGCAGCTTCTCGCCGGCGCGATTCGAATGGCCGATGGTGTGGATCGTGGCCAGCTCACACCCCCCGCGCGAGGTACTGCGCGAGGTGCCGGCGGCGGAATTCCTCCGCCGACCAGGCACGCGGCGACAGCCAGGTGCGGGTGCCCGCACGGGCCAGGTAGGTCTGGGCCGCACGGCGCGTGCCGTCGGTGAGCGTGACCTCGACCGTGGTCCGGAAATAGAAGCTGCCCTCGAAATCATCCAGGCGCGGCCACGCGGCCGCGGGCACGTCGCGATAGACAAGGCCGTCGGTGCGCGCGCCGATCTCGGCGAGCATTGCCGGCCACGGCTGACCGCGCACCGCGTAGCGCGCGTAATCATCGAGCATGGCTGGGAGGCCGGTTCGGGCCAGCCCGGTGACGGCGCGGAACACCGCCGGAAACATCAGGGTGCCGTAGGCGAACAGGCTGTGCGCAGCGTTGCTCACGGCGCCGAACCCGTTGCGCGCCGCGTGGCGCGCAGGCGCGGGCGGGTGGCCGTCGTCGAGCGGGTTGACCTCCGCACCGAACAGCCCACCGGCGCGCTCAGATCACGCCCGCCTCGCGCAGCTCGCCGAGCGCGTCGTCGTCGAGCCCGAGCAGGCTGCCGTAGACGTCGGCGTTATGGCTGCCGAGTGCGGGCCCGGGAAAATCGGTGCGTCCGGGTGTGCGCGAGAGCAGCGGTACGATGGCGGGGATGGCCAGCGGCTCGCCGTCGATGGTCACCTCCTGGAACAGGCCGCGTGCGTGAAAGTGCGGATCCTCGTACATGTCGCGGGCATCGTAGATGGGCCCCGCGGCGACGCCCGCGGCGTCGAGCGCGGCCAGTGCCTCGGCCGCCGGCAGGCTCCCGGTCCACGTCTGGACGGCGCCGTCGACCTCGGCCTGGTGGGCGACGCGGCCGGCATTGTCGGCGAGGCGCGGATCCTCGGCCATGGCCGGCTGGCCCATGGCCTCGACGAGGCGCTTGAACATCGAATTGGTGTTCGCCCCGATCACGATCAGCTTGTCGTCGCTGCAGCGGTAGGTGTTCGACGGCACGATGCCGGTCAGCGTCGAGCCCGACGGCTGCCGGATGACGCCGGCGCCGTCGTATTCGGGGATCACCGCCTCGAGCAGGTTGAACACCGCCTCGAAGATGGCGACGTCGACGACCTGGCCGGCGCCGTCGCGCTGGCGCCCGATGTAGGCGAGCAGCACGCCGAGCGCGGCGTGGATGCCGGCCAGCGTGTCGCCGATGCTGAGGTTCGGGCGCACCGGTGGCTCGCCCGGGAAGCCGTTGACGTAGCGGAACCCGCCGTAGGCTTCGCACACCGAGGCGAAACCGGCCTTGGGCGCGTTCGGCCCGGTCTGCCCGTAGCCCGAGATGCGCGCGTAGATGAGCCCCGGGTTGTCGGCCTTGAGGGTGTCGGGCCCGAGGCCCCATTTCTCCATCGTGCCGGGGCGGAAATTCTCGATGAACACGTCGGCCTTGCCGGCGAGTTCGCGCAACAGGGTACGGCCGCGCTCGTTGCGCAGGTCGAGCGTGACGCACTTCTTGTTGCGCGCGAGGCTGGCCCACCATAGCGAGGTGCCGTTCCTGACTTCGCGCCAGGAACGGATCGGGTCGCCCTGGCCAGGTGGTTCGACCTTGATGACCTCGGCGCCGAAGTAGCCGAGGATGGTGCCGGTGAACGGGCCAGCGAGGAGCTGGCCGATCTCGATGACGCGCATGCCGGCGAGCGGGCGCGTGTCCTGGGCGGTCTGTGTCATGGGCGGGAGCGGGGCGTTTGTGAGGTGGGCGCGGCGCGCACCTGCGCCGCATGCAGTGCCAGCATTATCGAGATCCCGGCACAATTGGCAACGCCGTCGGCGACACTCGCGGTGCGTGCCGGCGTCAGGCCCTGCAACAGTTCGATCAGCGCGCCGAACGCGCCGAGCCCGGCGGCGAGCAGTAGCGC
>JAUIFX010000069.1 GCA_030429865.1 Gammaproteobacteria bacterium
AGGGATTGACTCGAAAGCGCTTGTTGCGCTTTCTCGCCCCTGCGGGGCGCCTTCGCTGCGCTGCGGCGTCCAATCTCGCTTCGCGAGATTGTCGAACCGAGGGGTTCTCGTCGGCGCGCCCTCTCCGCCAGATACGACAGGGCCCGCTGTGTCATCCCTCGACCTGACGAGCCATCACCGAGGGATTGACTCGAAAGCGCTTGTTGCGCTTTCTCGCCCCTGCGGGGCGCCTTCGCTGCGCTGCGGCGTCCAATCTCGCTTCGCGAGATTGTCGAACCGAGGGGTTCTCGTCGGCGATCCCTCTCCGCCATATACGAAAAAGCCCGCTAGCGCGGGCTCTTTCGTATATGGCGGAGAGGGAGGGATTCGAACCCCCGGACCGGGAGAACCGGTCAACTGATTTCGAGTCAGCCCCATTCGACCACTCTGGCACCTCTCCGGAACGCTTGTTCATCAGTTTAACAGCGCGGCGCCGTAGCCCGGGTCAACTGATGGGATTCTCGGCGCTTGCGCCGCGGTATCGCGCCTGCGATGCACCGGAAGGGCGCGATGATACTGATTCGCCGCACGAGGTTCCACTGTCCCGGCGACCCGCCGGCGATGATTCGGGCGAACGGGCCGCGCCGTTCCGGCGCGAAACGGCAAGACACCCGCCTGCCTGTCCGCGCGGCACCGGCGGCCGGCGACCGTGCGGCCCTAAAGCGCGCTCGGCTCCTGGCCGCTAGAAGACGAGCCGGTCACACACGGGATCATGCCAGGGACGCCGCCTTCGATGTCAGCAACTGCCACTGCCGCGCCGCTACGATCGCAGGGTGCGGCGGATCCTCTCACCGTAGAAACACCGCCGGTGGAACTCGGCCGGGTGCTCGAGCTGATGCTCGAGACCGGCAATATTCCACCCGATCAGCTTGCGTACGCGCGCCGCGTGCAGGCCCGGCTGGACAACGAGAAGCCCCTGCTCGACGTGCTCAAAGCAACCGGGGCCATCACCGATGAGCAGGTCCGCCGGGTCATCCGCGCGCACCCGGGTGCGATCCGCCTTGGTGACATGCTCGTCGAACTGGGCTACATCCAGCCGAGCGACTTGCGCGCCGCGTTGGCGCAGCAGCGCGACGGTCAAGGGCTCAAGCTCGGCGAGATCCTGATCCAGAACCGGGCCATCAGCGAGCCGGTGCTGACGGAGGTACTGGCCGACCTGCTCGACCTGCCCAAGGTCGAACCCCCGTTGTCGGAAATCGACCAGTCGCTGACCGACCGCACGCGGCTGAAGACCTGCCGCGAACATTCGCTGCTGGCCCTGTCGCGTAAGGACGACGTGGTGCGCGTCGCGTTTGCCGACCCTCTGGCAGCGGATTCCCGGCGCGTCGCCGAAGCCCTGTTCCAGTGCACCGTCGAGCCGACCATCGCGCGGCGGACGCATATCCATGCCTGTCTCGACGGTATCGAGCGCCGGCAACGCAGCGGCCGTAACGAAGACTCCAGCACGACCGCCACCGCTATCGTCGACGAGATCGTGCGCGAAGCGATTCGCAGCGATGTCAGCGACGTGCATATCGAGCCGGTCAACGACAACCTGCGCGTCCGCTATCGACTCGATGGCGCCATGATCGACTACAAGGAGTTCGACGGCGCGATCACCGCGCCTGTCATCTCGCGGCTCAAGATCCTTGCCCGCGCGGATATCGCGGAGCGGCGGCGCCACCAGGACGGGCGCATCGAGTTCCACGATGCCGAGAGCGGCAACGTGGTCGACATCCGTGCCTCGTTCTACGTCACCATCCACGGCGAGAAAGTGGTACTGCGGCTGCTCAATCGCAAGAGCGAGCTGGTCAACGTGAACGACACCGGCATGACGCCGCGCATGCTCGAACGCTTCACCCACGATGCGCTCGATGTGCCGACGGGTGTTGTCATGATCACCGGGCCGACCGGCTCCGGCAAAACGACGACGCTGTACAGCGCAATCGATTACATGAACACGTCCGATGTGTCGATCATCACCGCCGAGGACCCGGTCGAGTACGTGGTCCCCGGTGTCGCCCAGTGCAGTATCAACCCGAAGATCGATCTCACGTTCCACGAAACCCTGCGCCACATCGTGCGCCAGGATCCGGATATCATCGTGCTCGGCGAAATCCGCGACCAGTTCTCGGCGGAAACGGCGATCCAGGCGGCGCTGACCGGGCACAAGGTCATCACCACCTTTCACACCGAGGATTCGATCGGGGGCCTGCTGCGCCTGCTCAACCTCAACATCGAGGCCTTCCTGATCTCCTCGACGGTCGTCTCGATCGTCGCGCAGCGGCTGCTGCGACGTGTCTGTCCCAAGTGCGCGGAACCCTACCAGCCGTCGACCATGGACCTGCGCCGCCTGTCCTCGCGCAAGGAGGACCTCGCCAACGGCCAGTTCCGCCTCGGGCGCGGCTGCGGCGCCTGCCGCCACACGGGCTACGCCGGACGCATCGGCGTGTTCGAGCTGCTGGTGATGAACGAAATGGTCAAGGACGCCATTCTCAACCGCAAGACATCCTACGAAATAAGGCGTATCAGCGTAGAGACCTCGGGTCTGGTAACCCTGCTCGAGGACGGCCTGCTCAAGGCCGCCCAGGGCCAGACCTCGCTGCAGGAAGTCATGCGCCACCTGCCCAAGGTCGCCGCGCCGCGCTCGCTGCGCGAGATCGCACGCCTGTCTGGAGTGAACCTGTGAATGCCCCCGTATCCATCACCGAACTCGCCGAGCGCTATCTCGATTCCGAACAGGTGACGCTGCCGGTCTATCCCAAGGCCGCCGAGCTGGTCCAGGAGAAAGCCCGTCAGCCGAACTGCTCGGCGGGCGAGCTGGCCCGCGTGCTGACCATGGACCCGGCACTTTCGGGGCGCGTGCTGAAAAGCGCAAACTCCTCGTTCTACGGCGGTCTCGGCAGCGTCAACACCGTTGGTGACGCCATCGTCCGCCTCGGCATGGACGAAGTCGTCGACATCGCCGTGTCGTGTGCCCAGCGCGACACCTACAGGACCACCGACCCCGCGGCGCGGGCAACCATGCAGAAACTCTGGCAGCATGCCGTGGCCACCGCGTTCGCGGCGCGCTGGCTGGCCAAGCGAGCAGGCTTTCGCGACATGGCGCATGATGCGTTCATGGCCGGCCTGTTCCACGACGTCGGTAAACTCGCGGTCAACCAGGCGCTGGATACCGCGCTCGCCGAAGGTCACCTGCCGCAGGCCGTCCCGCCCGGCCTGCACGCCGAACTCGTCGAGAACATGCACGCGCGCCTCGGCGCCCGCGTCATCGAGCATTGGAACCTGGCGCCGAAGTTCGCCAAGGTCGCGCTCGAACATCACGACGAAAACCCGGACAGCACCGACAACCTGCTGCTGATCGTGCGCCTCGCCGACCTCGCCGCGGCCAAGCTGGGTTTCGACGTGACCCCGATGCCGGACATCTCGCTATCGGCCAGCGAAGAGGCGGCGTTGCTTCAGGTCAGCGACATGATGCTGGCCGAAATGCAGGTCAAGCTCGAGGACGGGATGCAGGCGCTCGGCCGATAGGCCTGTACCAGCATGCCCGGCACCCGGGCGTCGGTAATTCAGCGCGCGCCGCCCGAACCGGCCGCGGCCCGCGCGAGGCGATCGTGGATCGCTTCCCAACCGGGTTCGTCCGGCGGGCGCTCGACGAGCAGGATCTCGGCGTCGCCGGCGTCGAGTTCGTGCAGCACCGCGTAGAGTTCCTGTGCATAAGCCGCGGGCTCCGTGGCCGCTGTGCGCGCCTCGAGCCTGGCGGCGTCGGCATCGAGCCGCGCCAGCGTGGCAGCGCACGCGAGCACGGCGACGCGCCGGCGCTCGGCGACGAGCGTGCGCACGCGGGCGGGCAGCTCGGCACTGGCGATCAGCGCCAGCGGGGTCGCCGGCGCGTAATGCTGCGCTAACGATCCCGACACCCGCGGCGCGCGGGCCGCGCCATCCGCGAGCGGCACGCCCGCGACAGCGGCAATCGTCTCCGCCTTGCACATGCCGGGGCGCAGAATACGTGGCCGGGCATCCGTGAAGGCGACGATGGTCGACTCGATGCCCACCTCGCATTGACCGCCGTCGAGAACCATGAGCCCGGGCCCGAACTCCGCGCGCACGTGCGCGGCCGTGGTCGGGCTCAAACGCCCGAAGCGGTTCGCCGACGGCGCGGCAAGCCCGCGGATCCCCGCCTCGCGGCAGGCGTGCAGCAGGGCGCGTGCGAGCGGATGCGCCGGACAGCGCAGGCCGACGGTGTCCTGCCCGCCGGTGACGACGTCATCGACGTTCGGCGAGCGCGGCAACACCAGCGTGAGCGGGCCCGGCCACAAGCGCTGCGCAAGACGCCACGCCGCCGGCGGCACCGTGCGGGCGAAGTAGGCGATGTCCTCGGCCGCGGCGACGTGGACGATGACCGGATGGTCGGCCGGTCGGCCCTTGGCAGCGAAAATGCGTGTCACGGCAGCCGGATTGCCCGCGTCGGCGCCGAGTCCGTAGACGGTTTCCGTCGGGAACGCGACCAGTTCGCCGGCGGCCAGGCGTGCGACGGCCGCGTCGATGGCGGCTGCTTGGGCTTCATCCGATTGCGTCACCCCGCGATCCTACCAGTCATGGTCGGCGCGCGGGCGCCACGCGGCACGCGTTTGCAGCAGCCGGCCGCCCCGGGGACGCGTCGGGATCGCACCGAGTGCGATGCAGGTCACGAAACCTCGCTGCCCCGACCTCTGGGGCTCAAGCACTGCAGGGCACCGCCGCTACAGCAGTCATGTCCAGTACCGCTACCGCCACCACCGAGAGTTCGCCCGCGACCGCGCTGGTCAACGGCATGCTCGACCTCGTGCCCCTGCCGCAAGCCTATGTCCGCATCCGCCAGGCGGTCGACGATCCCGACACCGACCTGCGGGCACTGGCCGCGATTGTCAGCAGCGATCCCGCGCTCGCGGCACGCGTGCTGCGCCTGGTGAACAGCGCCTACCTCGGTCTGATGACCCCGATCGATTCGATCGACCACGCCGTGCGCGTGCTCGGGATGCGCCAGATCCACGACATGGCCCTGGCGACCTCGGCAGTCGGCTCGCTGTCCCGGCTGCGCGGCGACTTGTTCGATATCTTCGAATTCTGGCGGCTCAGCGTCTACTGCGCCGGCAGTGCGCGGGAACTCGGCGCGCGATGTGCGCTGCCGACACCAGAGCGCCTGTTCCTGTGCGGCCTGCTGCACGCCGTCGGCAACCTGATCATCGCCCACGAGCTGCCCGAGGGCTTTGCCGAGTGCCGCGAGCGCGCGCGGGCGCTGCAACGTCCCTACTTCGAGATGCAGCGCGAGGTGTTCGGCTTCGACTATGCCGAGGTCAGTGCGGAGCTCCTGCGCCGCTGGAACCTGTCGGCCGGTCTCGTGCTGCCGATCATGCTGCACACGCGCGTCATCGAGAACCTCGCGCCGGAGGACCAGGTCGACAGCGCGGTTCTCTCCATCGCCGCGACGACCGCGCGGGCGGCGAGTTACCGCTCGGCAGAGAGTGAGCCGGTGCCCGAGTACGACACCGGCGCGCTGGAGTTGACCGGCACCGATGCCGACGGCATCGAAGACCTCATGACGCACGTCGACGACGCCGTCGCCGACTCGCTCGCGGCGCTGCTCCCGGACGCCTGAAGCCGGGCCACGACTTGTTCAGGGCGTCCCTAGGTGATGCGCCGGCTCACGTAGCTGCCCGGCGCGTCCTCGATGATCGCCAGCGCACCCGCGCCCGGCTCGCGCGCCGCGACCATGCCGCCACCGTGCCCGGCGATCCATTCGGCCCATTCGCCCCACCATGATTCCTCGCACAGGCTGGCCTGCTCGAACCATTCGTCGGCACTCAGGTCATCGACGTCAGGGCCGCGGAAATAGCCGTACTGGCGCGGTCCGGGCGGATTGATGATGCCGGCGACGTGACCCGCCTGGCCAAGAATGAACTTGACCGGCCCCGATAGCAGCCGTGCCCCGGCGAACGTCGACTTCCACGGCGCGATGTGATCCTCGACCGCCGAGACGAAACAGGCAGGGTTGGTGATGGTGTTCAGATCGATCGGCGTGCCGTCGATCGTCACGCCGCCCGGCTTGCAGAAGGCATTCTCGAGATACATCTTGCGCAGGTAGGTGCTGTGCATGCGCGCCGGCATGCGCGTGGAATCGGAGTTCCAGTACAGCAGGTCGAAAGCCATCGGCTGGCGACCGAGCAGGTAGTTGTTGATCACGAACGACCAGATGAGGTCGTTCGCGCGCAGCATGTTGAACGTCGTCGCCATTTCGCTTCCGTCGAGATAGCCGCGCTCGGCCATCATCGACTCGATCGTGGCGAGCTGCTGCTCGTCAATGAACACGCCGAGGTCGCCCGGCTCCGAGAAGTCGAGCATCGCGGTGAAGAACGTCGCCGCGTGGATGCGGTCGTCCTTGCGCGCCTTCATCAACGCGAGCAATGCGCCGAGCAGCGTGCCCCCGAGGCAGTAGCCAATGACGTTGATCGAGTGCTCGCCGGTCGCCTCCTCGACCGCGGCCAGCGCGGCGAGTGCGCCCTCGACGACGTAGTCCTCGAAGTCCTTGTCGGCGAGCGATTCGTCGGGGTTCACCCACGAGATGACGAACACCGTGAGGCCCTGGTCGACCGCCCACTTGATGAAGGAGTTCCTGGGTTGCAGGTCGAGGATGTAGTACTTGTTGATCCACGGCGGGATGATCAGCAGCGGACGGCGGTGCACCTGCTCGGTTGAAGGCGCGTACTGAATGAGCTGGAGGAGTTCGTTCTGGAACACGATCTTGCCCGGCGTGACGGCGACGTTGCGGCCGAGTTCGAAAGCGCTGGTATCGACCATGCGCGTGCGCAGGCGGCCGTCACGCGGGTCGATGTCGGCAAGGAAGTTCTTGAGGCCCTCGACGAGGTTGCGGCCGCCGCTCTCGAGCGTGGCGTGCAAGACCTGGGGATTGGTCATGACGAAGTTGGTCGGCGCAATGGCGTCGAGATACTGGTCGGTGTAGAAGGCCAGCTTCTTCGCCGTCTTGTCGTCGAGGCCCTCGGCGCCGGCAATCAGGGCCTGCAGCGTCTGCGCCGTGACGAGATAAGTCTGCTTGACGTAATCGAAGAACGGGTTGTTCTCCCAGTCCTCGGCCTTGAACCGCCGGTCAGAGGGCTCCGCCGCCACGGCGTCCTCGCTGCGCTGCCCGAAGAAGCGCTGCGCGGTGCGCTGCCATACCTGCAGGTAGGCATTCCAGGCGTTCAACTGGGCTTCGAGCACCTTGCCCGGTTCGCGCATCAGTTCGCGCGTGAGCGCCGCGTAGGCTGGCAGCAGGCCCATCGGATCGAGCTTGCCGAGTTCGGCGGTGCCGCGCGTATCGATGAATTGCTGCAGCAGTTCCTGGGTCTGTGCACTGACCTTGGCGAGCGTCTCGCTGAGTTCGAGCGGGCTCGGCAGGTCGGTCGCCGGGTGATCGTTTGCCATGATGCCTCCTCACCGCCGCGACGGCAGGCGCCGGCGGTCTCCTGCGACGTATGTTGCGATGCAACATTTTGTTGCGGCGCACTCTAGGGATGCGCCCTCCGCCTGTCAAGCAGAGCGGTGGCACCCGCTGTCAACGGCGCTTGGGCAGATAGAGATCGGTAATGGTTCCGCTGAACGCCTCGGCGGCCATCGGTAGCGTCTCCGACAGCGTGGGATGCGGGTGAATGGTCAGCGCCAGGTCCTCCGCATCGCAACCCATTTCGATGGCCAGCGCCACCTCGCCGACGAGGTCGCCGGCATTGGGCCCGACGAGGCCCGCACCGATCACCCGATTGTCGGCGTCAAACAACAACTTTGTCAGTCCTTCACTGCGTCCCAGTGAAAGTGAGCGCCCACTTGCAGCCCACGGGAAGACCCCTTTGCCGACCGTGATCCCGGCTTCCTTGGCCTGCGCCTCGGTCATACCGACCCAGGCCACCTCGGGGTCGGTATAGGCGACCGAGGGGATGACCCGCGCATCGAACGCGACCTTGTGACCGGCCGCGGCCTCGGCCGCGACCTTCGCTTCGTGGACGGCCTTGTGCGCCAGCATCGGCTGGCCGACGACGTCTCCGATGGCGAAGATGTGCGGCACGTTGGTCCGCATCTGGCGGTCGACACCGATGAAGCCGCGCTCGTCGACCGTCACCCCGGCGGCTTCGGCGCCGACGTGATGTCCGTTCGGGCGGCGCCCGACCGCGACGAGGACACGGTCGTAGACCGCCTCTTGCGGCGCGCTTTCGCCGGCGAAACGCACCAGCAGGCCGTCCTCGCCGGGCTCCACCGCCTCGACGCGGGTCGCGACGTGGATCGCTTCGAGGCGGCTCGAGAGGCGCTTCTGCAGGGGTTTGACGAGGTCGGGATCGGCGCCCGTCATCAGGCCGGGCATCATTTCGACCACCGTCACCGCGCTGCCGAGTTCCATGTAGACGGTGGCCATCTCGAGCCCGATGATGCCGCCGCCGATGACCAGCAACCGCGCCGGCACATCGGCGAGCGCAAGCGCCCCGGTCGAGTCGATGACCCGCGGATCCTCGTGCGGCACCCCCGGCAGGGTGACTGGCTCCGAACCCGCGGCAATGATGGCCTGCTCGAACTCGATGGTGGTGGCGGCACCGGCATCATCGCGCACCTCGAGAAGCCTGGCGCCCGCGAAACGGCCCTCGCCGTGCACCACCTGGACCTTGCGCTTGTCGGCCAGTCCGCCGAGACCGCGGGTCAGCTGGCCCACGACACCTTCCTTCCAGCCCCGCAACCGCTCGAGATCGATGCGCGGGGCGCCGAAGCTGATGCCGTGGCGCTCGAACTCGCGCGCCTCGCTGATCACGCGCGCTGCGTGCAGCAAGGCTTTCGACGGAATGCAGCCGACGTTCAGACAGACCCCGCCCAGCACCGGGTCACGTTCGACGAGCGCCACCTCGAGGCCGAGGTCGGCGGCGCGGAATGCCGCCGTGTAGCCCCCCGGCCCTGCCCCCAGGACGACGAGGTCGACTTTCACGACGTGCTCCGCGCCCGCTTGCGCTCGGGGTTCTCGCGGTAGAGCACCGCGGTTCCACCGACGCTGCCGACGAGCTCGGCATCGAGCTCGCGCGCCGCGCGCGCGATCTCCTGGTCACGCAGCTCGCGGCCCATGCCGCGGAAACGGATCTTGATCAGCTCGTGATCGAACAAGGCCCGTTCGATCTCGGCCATCACGGCCTCGCTCAGGCCGTGCTGGCCGATCAGCACGACCGGCTTCAAGTGGTGCGCGCTCTGGCGCAGCCTGCGTTTGTCGACGGCGCTCAGCATGGCAGCGGTCCGGATCTCCTCGAAGTGATACGAAGTCGCATGATTTCACACTTCCGCGCAGACTGTCTGCGTCCGCATGATCGGCGCGGCGACACGCGCACGCCGCCGGCTTCCTTGCCCCTCAACTAGGCGCCGAACATCTTGCGCAAGCTGTCGAGCCCCATCTTGTAGACGTCCTGGATTGCCTGCGTCGCATCGGTTTCGGTCGCCCCGGACGGGTCGAACTCGCTCGACCACTCGACGATCGAACCACCATGGCCGTCGTCTTTGACGCGCAGCGTCGCGGTGTAGTTCGCCACCGGCAGGGGGCCGCTGACGATGCTGTAGCGATAGAGCCGGTCGCCCTGTTCGATCTGCTCGAGGCGCTCGACGATGTCTCCACCGCCGAGCAGGCTCAGACGGCGAATACGCCCGCCGTCCTCGAGCTTGCTGCTGACCACGGCCGGATGCCAGTCCGGCAGGGCGTTGAACTGGCCGATCAGCTTCCACAGCTCCTCGGCGTTCATGTTGACGGGTGATTGCAGTGAAACCTTGGCCATTGGTGATTCCCTGTGGGTGCGTGGCAGCCGCGGCCGTCGCGAATGGACCACCGTGGCAGCGTTCTGGTCATTGGGCGAAATACTATAGAATAGCCGGGCCTGCGGCACCCGCGCGGCGAGCATGAAACTACAGGCGCGATACGCGTGAATACCAAACCAAGAGAAATCAAGATCGTCGACGACGCGCTCGACGAAATCGGCTGTGACGGCGGCGGTGGCGCTCTCGGTCATCCGCTCGTCTACCTGCCATTCGACGGCCGAACCTGGGTCGATTGCTACTACTGTGGCCAGCGTTTCGCCAAGTCCGGCTACGAAACGCCGGATGCGCCCGCCCACACCGCGGCCTGAGACCCGCACCGCCGCAGCGCGCCTCGCAGCCGTGCTGCTGCTCGGCGCGATCCGCGGCTACCGGTGGCTGCTCTCACCGCTGCTCGGCCCGCGCTGCCGCTACCTGCCGACCTGTTCGGCCTACGCGCTCGAAGCGATAGAACGTCACGGCGCCTGGCGCGGACTCCACCTCGCCGTGGCACGCGTGCTGCGCTGCCACCCCTGGGGCGGCAGCGGCTACGACCCGGTGCCCGAGGCGCCGCCCCCCGCGCGGACGGACCTCAGTTCGCCCCGTCGTTGAAATCCACCAGCTCGCGCTCGATGCCGCGCCTCGCGAGCCAGTCACGTAACGCCTTGCCGGTGCCCGCGCTCCAGGGGCGCACCGTGTCCACCGGCACCCATTTGTAATCGGCGATCTCCTGCTGGCACGGGCTCACGGCATCGCTCGCCACGCTCACGTGATAGGCGATGATGAGCTGGTTGCTGCGATAGAACTCGTACATGCCGATGTAGGACTCGAGCGTACCGCTCAAGCCGAGTTCTTCCTCGACCTCGCGCAGCACCGCTTCTTCCGGCATCTCGCCCGATTCCAGGAACCCGGTGACGAGGCCGTACCAGTGCGCCGGCCAGCCGACGTTGCGCACGAGGCACACGCGGTCGGCATGCTCGACGATCGCGGCGACGACCGGGATCGGATTGTTCCAGTGCACGAAGCCGCATTTCGGGGCCGAGCAGACCGGCCGCTCACGGTCGTTCAGCATCATGCGGACCAGCGGAGAACCGCAGTAGGGACAGTATTTCATCGCTTTCCGACTTCGGCGAACGCCTATCTAGGGGACGCGGCGCTGCCGAGCGTTCCTCCCGCGCCGTTCACGCGCGCGCCAGTGCCTCGCTGCGGACCAGGGCGATCAGCTCGTCGGCATCGAGTGGCTTGGTCAGGCACACCTCGGCGCCTGCGGCAAGGATGCGCGCCCGGCTCTGCGCCGTGGGCATGCCCGTCATCGCGATGACGCGGATGTGCCTCGTGCGCGGATCGGACTTGATGCGTTCGCACACGGAAAAGCCGTCGAGGCCGTCCATCATCAGGTCCAGCAGCACGGCATGAGGCAGGAACTGCGGGATCTTGAGGCCCGCATCGAAACCGTCTTGACTGGTTTCGATGACGAAGTCCTGCTCGCTGCTGAGAAGTTCCCGGAGGAAACCGAGAAAGCTCGTGTCGTCGTCGACGACGAGGATTCGATAGCCGTCACCGCGCGCGGTCAGCGCGCGCGACATCCCGCGCGCTCGCGCGAATTTCTCGACTTCTTCGAGGAGAAAACGGCGGTGCCCGCCCGCCGTCGTGTGCGCCGGCAGGAGCCCCTTCGCGGCCCATTGCCGCACGGTCACCGGCGAGACCATCAACAGCTCCGCGACTTCGTTCGGGGCAAGGTAAGCCTTGTGCTTCTTCATTCCCACAGCATTCGAACCCGATCACCTGAATCCCTGGATCACGAAGTTACCGCGCGCCTCCCTTGGCGTCTTCCGCATGATGGGCCAACCCGCCGTTCGAGCTGCCGCTCAGGCCGTCGAAGAAACGGCCCTGGGCATGACTGCGGCGTTGTGCGCGCGTTCATCCGGCGACGTCGTCTTGCGGTATACGGTCGCTTCGACATCGTTTCCTTTGCCATGATACCGCACTTCGTCAAAGCTGACGCGCCGCGCCATCGCGATTCCACGGCCGTGCACGTGCGCCAGTCTTCCGGGATCGAAATCAAGGAAGGGCGAAGGCTCGAAGCCGTCGCCGGCATCGACGATGCGATACCGCACCGCGGTATCGTCCTGCGTCACGCTCACCCGTGCCAGGCGGCTCCGGTAGGGCTCCTGCTGCAGCCGCCGCTGAATCTCGTCAGCCCAGGCGTTGGCTTCGAGCAAGGCCGATTTCGCCGCGTAATCGAGCCCCAGGTTGCCGTGCTCGACGGCGTTCAGCATCAGTTCCCACAGGCCCGTCACGACCCGCACCGGGTCCACGGCGACCTTGGCCAGCAGTCCGGCGAGCGAACGCGCCTGGTCGACCGTGCGGAACTCGAACTCGGCCTCCCGCAGCAGCGCGACCGAGCCCACCGTCGCGTCGAGTTCGCGCTCGAGATCGACGTAAGCCCGGCGCTCTTCTATGGCGGCCCGCAAGACCGAGACGAGCAACGCCGGGTCAAGCGGACGGGAGACGAAATAATGCGCGCCGGCGCGGATCCCCGCACTGACGACATGAGCGTCTTGCGCATCCCCGACCATGACGACAGGGATGCGCCGTAGCGCGGGCTCGGCCTTGAGCGCACGCAGCACGTCGAGCCCCGTACCGCCGCTGGCCTCGACGCCGAGCACGATGGCGTCGAAACGTGCTGTCTGCCCGCCGAGGAGTTGGACCAGCATGGTCGGCGTCGCGCAGCACGTGCACTCGAAATCAGCCGCCTCGAGCAGCGCACCGGCATAACCGGCAGCGGCTGCGTCGCCGTCAGCGATCACGACCGAAGAGCGGCTGATGTCGAGATTCATGCAGGTCCTCCAGCTCGGCAGACCTGCCGGCCTGCGGCCGCAGCATTCGGCCGGCAGCGCAGGGCGCCAAAGCGATTAAATCGATTTAGCGGCCGTGACGTCGATAGCTTGACAGCCCCCCGGCGCGGACCTTTTCCGCGGACGGTGTCGCCGGTGAGCAACGCGCGCGATGCCGCCAGGGATGCCGCCAGGGATGGCGTCACAGCAGCGGCGCGCAGCGTGCGCGCCGCTACCAGACGTCGACGTAACGCTGACGCCGGTGAGCCCGGCGCCCGGCGGCCTTGAGACCGCGCACCAGCCAGGAGCGCGTCTCGGCCGGGTCGATGACCGCGTCGATCTCGAAACCGGAGGCGACGGAGACGCCTTTACCCTTGCGATACATGCCGCCGACGAGGTCGTCGTAAAGGCGCTTGCGCGACGCCTCGTCGGGGGCAGCTTCGAGTTCCTTGCGGAAGCCGAGCACCACCGCGCCCTCCAGCCCCATCGGTCCCATCTCGGCAGTCGGCCAGGCGATGGTGAAGAACGGCTCGTGGAAACTGCCACCGGCCATGGCCTGCGCCCCGAGGCCATAGCCCTTGCGTACGATGACGGTGAACAGCGGCACCGAGAGGTTGGCGCTCGCCACGATGAGGCGCGCGCCGCGGCGTACCGCGGCGGTCTTCTCGCTGTCGGGTCCGACCATGAAGCCCGGCGTGTCGCACAGGGACACCACCGGCAAGCCGAACGTATCGCACAGTTGCAGGAAGCGGCCGCCCTTCTC
Organism: Gammaproteobacteria bacterium; assembly: GCA_030429865.1. Lineage (GTDB taxonomy): Bacteria > Pseudomonadota > Gammaproteobacteria > JACKNG01. Next base: position 13,462 of record JAUIFX010000069.1, read on the forward strand.
GCCACCGTCACCGTCGATGGCGCCACCGAGGTGGCGGGGATCGTTGGCGATCAGGCCGAAGGCGTGCCCTTCGATGCGAATCAGGGCGGTGACGAGGCCGACGCCGTAGTCACGCCGCAACTCGATGACCGAACCGGAATCGGCCAGCGCCGCGACCACGGCGCGGATATCGTAGACACGCAGGCGGTCCTCGGGAATGACATGCCGCAGCAAGCGCTGGTCCGCCGCGTCCCAGGCGCTCTTGCGGCCCTGGAAGCAGCCGAGCACGGCGCGGGCGACGGCGGTCGCCTCCTGCTCGTCAGCGCAGGTGATGTCGACCACGCCGTTGGCGCTCTGCACCTCGATCGGGCCGATGTCTTCCGGCGCGTAACGCCCCAGTCCACCACCCTCGATCATCGCCGGCCCGGCCAGTCCGATGTTCGAGTTGCGTGTCGCGATGGTGATGTCGGCGCAGCCGAAGATCACCGCGTTGCCGGCGAAGCAGCGGCCCGAATTGACCGCGATGCGCGGCGCCACGCCCGACAACTGCGGCCAGGTCGCGAAAGTCTTCAGGTCGAGCCAGCTCATGCAGATGTCGTCGGTATCGACATCGCCCGGCCGGCCGCCGCCGCCCTCGGTGAAGAAGACCACGGGAGTCTCCCACTCGTGCGCGAGTTCGAACAGCCTGTCCTTCTTCTTGTGGTTGTTGTGGCCCTGCGTACCGGCGAGCACGGTGTAATCGTAGGCGAGTACCGCGCAGCGCGTCGCCTCCTCGCCGAACAGGTCGGCATTGACCGTGCCGAAGCCGGCGATCATGCCATCGGCAGGGGTGTTCGCGTGCAGGTCGTCGAGCGTGCGCCGGCGCCGTTGCGCGGCGATCGCGAGCGCGCCGTACTCGATGAAGCTGCCGGCATCGCACAGGTCTTCGACGTTCTCGCGCGCGGTGCGCGAACCGATGCGCCGGCGTTTTGTGACCGCCCCGGGACGGTTCTCGTCGAGCCCGAGCGCGTGCATGGCGCGAACCTCGTCGAGATCGGCCCGCGCGGCGTCGAGGTCGAGCGTGGCCACTTGTTCCGACACCGTATCAGCCGCGGCGTCCGGCGCCAGGAAGACGATCGGCGCTCCCTCGTCGACGACATCGTGAACCGCGACGAGCACCCGCGCGATGGTGCCGCTGCGGGCAGCGACGATCTCGTGATGCATCTTCATCGCCTCGAGCAGCACCAGCTGCTGGCCGCGGCGCACGTATTCGCCATCGGACACCGCGATGCTGACGACGCTGCCGCGCATCGGTGCGGCGACGGCCTGCTGGCCCGGGGGCGCGCTCGGCACCTCGCCGGCCCGCGCCTCGCGTGCGGCGGCGGCCTCGGGATCCGTGTCGGTGTGCTCCGCCGCCACCTGCGCGAGTTCCGCGGCATGCTGCTCGACGAACGCCGTCTCCATCGCCCCGGCGGAGAATGCATCGTGCGCGAGGATCGCTCGCAGCAGCGGTAGATTGGTTTCCGCGCCGCGCACCACGAACTCGTCCGCAGCGCGCCGCGCGCGACGCACGAGCAGAGCGAAGTCTCCCGCCTCGACGTGCACGACGAGCTTGGCGAGCAACGAGTCGAAAGCGGGATGCACGACATACCCGGCATGCGCCGCGCTGTCGACGCGAATACCGGGACCACTGGCCGGTTCGAACGTGCGCAGCGTGCCGCCCGCGGCATGCGTGGTGCCGTCGGCGGCAAGCGACTCGGCATTGATGCGCAGCTGCGCGGCGAAACCGCGTGGCACCGGCGGTTCTACCAGGTCGAGTTCAGCCAGCGTCGCGCCCTCGGCGACGGCGAGTTGCAGCGCGACGAGGTCGAGGCCGAGCACGGCCTCGGTCACGGTATGCTCGACCTGCAGCCGCGCGTTCGCCTCGATGAAGAAGTATTCGCCGGTGGCGACGTCGACGAGGAACTCGAACGTTCCCAGGCCGCGGTACGCGACCGCCTGCGCGAGCCGCACGGCACTGTCGAGCAAACGCTCACGCAGGCCCGCATCCAGGCCCGGTGCCGGCGCGATCTCGATGAGTTTCTGGTGGCGGCGTTGTACCGAACAGTCACGCTCCCACAGGTGGGTCACGCCCCCCTGTCCGTCACCGAGGATCTGAACCTCGACGTGCCGCGCCCGCGCCACGTAACGCTCGGCGTAGACACGGCCGTCGCCGAAAGCGGTCTCCGCCTCCGCGCTCGCGGCGCGCCACAAACGTGCCGCATCCGCGCCGGGAGCAACCACGCGCATGCCGCGCCCGCCACCGCCCGCGGCGGCTTTCAGGATCACGCCGCGCGCGTTGCCGCCCTGTTGGCGGAAAGCCTCGAGGGCATCGACGTCATCGAGGCCGGGCGAAGCCTCGAGCACCGGCACGCCGTGCTCTGCGGCAACACGGCGGGCAGCCAGCTTGTCGCCGAACAGCGCGAGCTGGGGCACCGTCGGCCCGACGAACGCGATGCCCGCCGCTTCCACCGCGGCGGCGAAGTCCGCCTGCTCGGCGAGGAAGCCGTAGCCGGGGTGCACGGCCATGGTTTCGTGCTCGCGCGCCGCGGCAAGGAGCGCGGCGGCATCCAGGTACGCGGCCGCGCCACGGCCGGGCAGCGCGGCCGCGCGCGTGGCGCGGCGTACGTGCAGGCTGGCCGCATCGTCCGCGCCGTGCACGGCCACCGTCGTGTAGCCGCGCTCGGCGGCGCTGCGCATGATGCGGATGGCGATCTCGCCGCGATTGGCGATCAGGAGGCGCTTGTCGGCCATGGACTCACTCCTCGCGCGACGCCGCCGGCGCAGTGGCGCCGCGCGATCGACGCGGAAACGTCGGTGGGGATGGCGCCTCAGCGCCCGAACACGGCCGTGACGAGTTCCGAGTCGAGATACTCGCGAACGTGGCGGATGCGCCCGTCGGCGACCGTGATCACAATGCAGTAGTGGTTGTTGTACGGCGCACCCGACTTGGCGCGTGCCTCACCACGCGCTTCGATGACCACGCGATCATCTTCCGCCGTCATCGAATCGATGGTGACCTTGATGCCGTCCTCGAGCACCTCGGCGAGCGGTCCGAACAACTTGGCGAGCAACTCGTCCTTGCCGCGAAACGTACCGGCAAATCGGTGTGAACCGAAGAACGTCCAGGAAACGTCGTCGGCAAGATTGCCCAGAAACGTTTCGGTGTCGCCGGCGGTGACGGCGTTCCAGGTATCGCGGACGAGCCGCTTGTTCTGCTCGGTGTTCATTGGCGCTCCCCTCGGGTCAGAGGCGCCGGAGCATATCAAACAACGGCATTCATTAATCCGGACCTGGCACTAGCCCCGCCAGGCGCTGATCGCGAAGGCCGGCACCGGCTGCTGGTAGCCCTTGAGTTCGAGCTGACCGACCGGCTCTGCCTCGACGGCATCCTCGACGCAGGCCATGACCTTGCGGTCGACCAGTACCTGCCCACCGGCGGCCTCGCCGCACAGGCGCGCGGCGAGGTTGGTGACATTGCCGATGGCTGCATAATCCCGCCGGCCTTCGAAGCCGATCATGCCCAGGGTGGCATACCCCTGGGCGACGCCGCAGCCGAGGTCGAGGTCGTAGCCGCGTTTGCCCCATGGCGCCTGCAACTCGGGGAAGCCGGCCTGCATGGCGAGCGCCATCCTGACCGCCTGCGCGGCCGGCTCGTCGATGGGAACCGGGTCGTTGAAGAACACCATGATGGCGTCTCCTGCAAAGCGCTCCAGGGTGCCGCCGTACTCCAGCACGGTACGCCCCATGCGCTCGTGATACTGGGCGAGGAAATCCATCACCTCCTCGGGCTCAGCGGCATCCGTGAAAGCGGTGAAACCTCGGATATCGAGGAACACCACGGCGATCTCGCGGCGATGGGTCTCCAGCAGCCGGGCACCGTCGGCCAGGATGACGTCGGCGATCTGGGCAGCAAAGAAGCCTTTCAGGCGGCCCAGCTTTTCGATCTGTTCGACCTGCTCATCGACGCGTGTCTCCAGGGTGTGATTCCATCGCGCGAGTTCGGCCGCCTGTGCCTTGACCTCGTCCTGCAGCGCCTTGATGCGCAACAGCGATTTAACGCGTGCCATCAACTCGGGGCGGTTGATGGGCTTGGTCAGGAAATCGTCGGCGCCGGCCTCGATGCCTTTGACGCGCTCCTGCTGCGGATCGAGCGAGGTGCACAGCACCACCGGCAGGAGTGCGGTGTCCGGGTTGGCGCGGATTCGCTCGCACACTTCGTAGCCCGACATGCCCGGCATCATGATGTCGAGCAGCACGAGGTCGGGCGGCTGGGCCGCGATCATGGCCAGGGCATCGGTACCGTTGCTGGCGCCGCTCGCTGTATAGCCCACGGCTTCGAGGACATCGACCAGCAGCTTGAGGTTGGCCGGGGTGTCGTCAACGACGAGGATACGGGCGCCCGCGGAACTCATGCCCCGCTTCCTTCCAGCAGGCCCGCCAGGGTGGCGAGGAACGGCTTGAGGTCGATGGGCTTGCTGACGAAAGCATCGAAGCCGGCTGCGGTCACCCGTGAGCGATCGCCAGCCATGACCGAGGCGGTGAAGGCGACGACGGGAATGTCGGCCGTGGCGGAATCCCCGCGCAGCCGCCGCAAGGCCTCGACGCCGTCGATGCCGGGCAGCTGGATGTCCATCAGCACGAGATCCGGACTCTCGCTGCCGGCCAGCGCCACACCGTCTTCGCCGTTCTCCGCCGCAACCACGCGGTAGCCCTTGGCTTCGAGCACGTCGCGGGCGAGCTTGAGATTCATCGGGTTGTCCTCGACGATGAGGATGGTGTGCGTCTCGCTCATGGCTGCCTCGGCAAGGTAAACGTGAAAGTGGCGCCGGCGCCGGGCTCGCTCTCGACGCCAATGCTGCCGCCGTGCAGCTCGACGATGCGACGCGTCAGCGAGAGACCGAGCCCCGTACCTTCCTGCTTGTTGGTGTAGCTGCCGCCGGCCTGGCGGAACTCCTCGAAAATGGTTTCCAGGAATTCCGGCGCGATACCAATCCCGGTATCGGCGACGGCGACCTGGAGCAGGTCCGGCGCGCTCAGCCGCGCACGCACCGTGATGCGACCGCCGTCCGGGGTGAACTTCACCGCGTTGGACAGCAGGTTCAGCATGACCTGCTTGAACTTGCGCTGGTCGGCGCGGAAACCGTCGAGGTCGCGCGCGGCTTCCAGCACGAGCGCGATGCCGTGGCGCTCGGCGCGTTCACGGATCAGGGTGAGCGCGTTGTCGAGGGCGCCACGCACGTCGAAATCCTCGACTTCGAGCTCCATGCGACCAGCCTCGATCTTCGACAGATCCAGGATGTCGTTGATGAGGGACAGGAGATGCCTGCCGGAGGCGTGGATGTCCTTGAGGTAATCCTCCTGCTTGTCGTTCAAGTCGCCGAACATGCGCTCGATGAGCACCTCGGAGAAGCCGATCACGGCGTTCAGCGGCGTGCGCAGCTCGTGCGACATGTTGGCGAGGAATTCCGACTTGTGCTGGTTGGCCGCTTCGAGCTGGCGGCTCTTGTCCTCGATCTCGTGGAACAGGCGCGAGTTCTCGATGGCGATCACGGCCTGGTCGGCGAAGGTGGTGAGCAGCGCGCGCTCCCGCTCTGTGAAGGGCCGGGGCGGCTGGCGCGTGACGGTGATGCTGCCGACGAGACGCCCCTCCCAAATCATCGGCGAGGTCATCAGGGACCAGTCGTCGATGATGGCGAGGGCCTCGGTCACGACCGGGGGCGGATTGGCCAGTGCGCGTGCGCTCGGGAAATGGGCCGGCCGTCCTATCGCCGCATGCTGCTCGGACAGCGGGCGCGGCCACAGGTGGCGAATCCGGTCGAAGCCGGCACCGCGGCTCGCCTCGAGATGCACCATGCCGTCGCGGATCAGGTACACGCCGGCCTGGTCGGTCGTGAACAGGCGCAGGCAGCTGTCCAGGATCCTGCCGAACACCGGCGCTGTGTCGGCCACCGAGCTGCTGATCTCGCGCAACACCTCGGCCGTCGCCGTCTGTTGTTCGAGCGCCTCGTTCGTCTCGTGGAACAGGCGCGAATTCTCGATGGCAATGACCGCCTGGTCGGCGAAAGTCTGCAGCAGGGCGATATCATTCCCGGCGAACCGCCGCGGCGGTATGTGCGAAGCGATGATTGAACCCACCCCGCGCCCATCGAGCATCATGGGTGCGAGAACGATGGAGAAAGGGCCCGTGACCTCCTGAATGGCACACAAGCTGGCGGGGAGATCGGTCGCCTGCGCCGTATCCGGAAAATAGACCGGCTCACCGCGCTGGATGGCGAGCCACGTCGCGGTTTCCTCCTGCGGCCGCGGGTGTGTCGCCATCACCGCGTTCCGCGAGGGGCCGTGGTACCCGGCGCAATGCAGCTGGCCGTCGTCGCCGACCAGAAAAACGCCTACTTCGTCGCTCGCGAAGAGGTGTTCGCAGCTGCCGAGGATCTTCTCGAAGACCGGGTTCGTGTCCTCGACCGATTGGCTGATGACCCGCAGGACTTCGGCCGTCGCCGTCTGGCGCTTCAATGCCTCGTTGGTCTCACGGAACAGCCGCGCGTTCTCGATGGCGATCACCGCCTGCCCGGCGAAAGTGGTGATGAGGTCGATATCGGTCTGGGCGAAAGGCCGCGGCGGCGTACGCACCGCGGTGATGGTACCGACGCCGCGGTTCTTCCACAGCATCGGCGCGATGACGATGGAGAAGTCACCGAAATGCTCGGCGACTTCGCCAAGCAGGCCGGACGGATCGTTCGCGACGCTGACGTAAGGGTAGTGCAGCGTGCGCCGTTCGCGCGTTGCGATTTCCACCAGGGTGCCTTCGACCGGGCGCGGGAAGGCAGTGGCGAGAAACTCGCGCGTCCCCTGGCGGGCATAGTCGCGCCAGGGCGCGCCGAGATCGACCAGGCCGTCCTCGCGCACGACGAACAGGCCGAGTTCCTCGCAGTCTACGAGGGCATGGCAGCTGTCCAGCACCTTGTCGAACACCGGAGCCGGGTCCTCGACCGAGCTGCCGATGACCCGCAGGACTTCGGACAGCGCTGTTTGGCGTTCCAGAGCCTCGTTGGTTTCGCGAAACAGGCGTGCGTTCTCGATGGCGATGACCGCCTGGTCGCCGAAAGTCTGCAGCAGGCGGATTTCCTTGTCGGAGAAGGGCCGGACCGGGAAGCGCAGCGTGGCGATGGCGCCGATCCCGCGGCCTTCCCACACCAGCGGAACGACGAGGCCGGAATGATTGCCGTAGCGCTCAAGCTGGGCGCGCTGGACCTCGGTCAGGTCGGTCGCCGCGGCGGCATCAGGGACGTGCCATACCTCGCGCGCGCGGATCAGCTCGACGGTCCGGGAGTTCGGATCCGGGGCCGATTCCGGGATGGCGCGTTCATCGGGCCGGTCGGTGTGCCCGGCGACGATTCGCGCCGTGCCGTCCGGCTGCAGCAGGATCACGGCGACATCATTGGCGTCGAGCAGCTTCTGCGCGCTGGTGAGAATCGCCTCGAACACCGGCTGGCTGTCGGTCATCGAGTTACCGAGCACGCGCAGTACGTCGGCGGTGGCGGTCTGGTACTCCAACGCCTCGCGGGTGTCATTGAACAGGCGCGCATTCTGCACCGCGATGGCGGCCTGGTCGCTGAAGGTCTTGAGCAGCGCGAGTTCCTTCGCGGAGAAGGGCCGTGGTGGCACGCGTACCACGCCGAGCGAGCCGATGCCGCGGCCTTCCCGAATCATCGGCGCCAGCGCAATCGAATGATTGCCGATGGCCGACAGGCGCGACTGCATCGGCGGCGGCGCATCGGCTTCGACGTCGGGGTAATGCAGCACGCGCCTGCTTTCGATGGCGAGCGCGGTCGGCGTCTCGCTCACCGCGCAGGGGAAGGGAGCCCGGGCGATCGCCTCCGGCAGGCCGCGCCAGGCGACCAGGTCGATCTGCTCATGCTCGTCGATGACGAGCACGGCGGGGATGCCGCCCGGGATCAGCGCGTCGATGCCGTCGAGGATCTTCTCGAACACGGGCGCGGTGTCGCCGACCGAACCGCTGATGACTTCCAGCACCTCGGCGGTCGCCGTCTGGCGGGCAAGGGCGGTCCGCGTGTCCTCGAGCAGGCGAGCGTTTTCCAGGACCATCGCGGCCTGGGCGGCGAAACCCTGCAGGACGGTGACGAGTTCGTCGTCGAACGTGCCGGCCTCCGGCCGCACGACCAGGATGCTGCCGAGCGCCTCGCCACCGCGCAGCAGCGGCAGGGCCAACAGGCTGCGGGCACCGCCTGCCAGGAGCAGTTCCTTCAGGGTCGCGTCGTAGTCGGGATCGGCACCGATGTCCGGGATCTGGACCGGCGCGCGGGTAAGAATGGCGCGCGCATTGAGCGCGCTCTGGTCGAGCGGGCGTGGAAAGCTGGCAAAGGCCGCTTCACCCCCCGTCGACAGACCCGGTGCGGTGCTCTGGGCGACGAGGTGCAGCATGTCACCCTCCAGACGGGTAGTCACCGCTCCCATCGCGCCGGCCAGGCGGCGGGCGTGGTGGGCGACGGCCTCGAACACCGGCATCACGTCACCGGGCGAGGCACTCATCGCGGTCAGGATCTCGGCCATGGCCGCGCGAGCGGCCCGCGCCATCGCGAGCTCGTGCTCGAGCGCGGCAAGCGTCTCCGGCGTCGGCTGGGCCATGACCTGCATCCCCCCACTCGATGCATCGCCCGCATCGGGTCGTGTGCGGCCGAGCAACGATTGTGCCCCGAATTGCCGTGCGCAGCACAGTGGCGGCCCCAACGGTCGCGCCAGGATTCGATCGACCGGGGCGTACTGCACGGTGCGCATATCGCCGGGAAACATCGCCTCCGCGGGCGCGGCCATGCCACGTTCAACGGCACGTTCGAAGTTCCCGGCACCGCGCTTACGTCTGACCGTGTCGCTGCAGCTCGAGAACGAGACACGCCGAGACCTTGGAACGGCAATGCGCCCGGAAGGATCGATTCGCGTGCGCTTGGGCGCACGCTCACCCCGGCGGGGCGCCGGCCCGCGGCCGGCGTCCAATCTCGCTGCGCGAGATTGTCGAACCTGGG
>JAUIFX010000256.1 GCA_030429865.1 Gammaproteobacteria bacterium
CACCGGCCACGCGACGTTGCTGCGTGCGCTCGGGCAAGCCGGGCACGACGAGGCCTTCCGCCGCGTGCGCTTCGACCAGAGCGGCAGCCGGCTCGGCATCCTGGCCGCGATCTACCGGCACAACCACCCCGGCAAGGTGCAGGTGTTCGCGCGCCAGCACGGTGACCGCGCCGACGCCTACATTCTCGACGAACGCGGACTGCTGCTCGTGCAGCGCCACGAATGTGATTCCATGCACGCGCTGCTCGAGCACTACCAGCGCTTCCTCGACGCCGCTCTCGCGCGCTGCGTGACGCTCGGCGATCGCGGGGCCAGCACCGCGGCCCTCGCCATCGAGACGACCGAGATCCTGGGCGGCCCCGGCGGTGTGCAACTCAAGCCCCAGGCAATCGATGCGACGGCGATCGGCGATTACCTGTCACTGCAGGTGCTGGCCGATGCCGATTCACACGGTCACCAGCAATTCACCATCCTCGCCGGCGAGCGCGAGTTCTCGACCTGGGAACATGGCGGCTCGCTGTTCATGCAGGTCGCCGAGTACGTCCTCGCCCAGCGGCGCGATGGGGCAACCTACCCGATCTACATCACCGATCTCGATCTCTCCCTGCGTTTCCGCCAGGTCAACGGCATCCGCACGCTGCGTCCGCTCGACCTGCTGACGTTCAAGAAGCGCATCGAACTGCTACTGACGCGGGCCCTGCTGCGGGACGTTCCGGCCAACGTCGTTCCGATGGCTTCCTGAGCCGCGCAGCACCGCGGCGCGCCCGGCACCCCTGACCCTGCCGTGCAGCGGCGGCGCCGTCCGCTCGTGTAGAATCCGGGGCCGGTGCGCGCGCCTGCACCAGAGAGTCAACAGCCTGTCAGCGGATAGTCACCTTGAGCAAAGCAGACAAGTTCTTCCGTCGCGCGGAACGCCTCGTCGAGCGCCTGGAGCAGCTCGTGCCGGCGGCAGCAGGGACGCGCGTCGATCCCGATGACGCCATCGCCTGGCGCTGGCGCACCTCCGGCGGACGCGGCCGCCTCGAACCGATCCGCCGCTTCACCGGCGTCACGCTCGCCGACCTGCTTCACGTCGATCGCCAGAAGGAAACGCTCGAGCGCAACACGCGGCAGTTCCTCGCCGGGCTGCCGAGCAACAATGCCCTGTTGTGGGGTCCCCGCGGCACCGGCAAGTCCTCGCTGGTCAAGGCCCTGCTCAACGACTACGCCCCGCATGGCCTGCGCCTGGTCGAAGTCGATCGCCTCGACCTCGTCGACCTGCCCGACATCATCGATTGCCTCGATGGCGGCGGCGGGCGCTACGTGATCTACTGCGACGACCTGTCTTTCGACGAGAACGACGCCACCTACCGCGCGCTCAAGACCGTGCTCGACGGCTCGGTTCTGGACACGCCGGAGAACGTCGTCATCTACGCGACCTCGAACCGCCGCCACCTGATGCCGGAGCACCAGGCGGACAACCAGGGTGCACGCGTCATCGACGGTGAGCTGCATCACACCGAGGCGGTCGAAGAGAAGATTTCGCTGTCCGAGCGTTTCGGCCTGTGGCTGTCGTTCCACCCGCTCAACCAGGAGCGTTACCTCGACATCGCCGCCCACTGGCTGCAGGCCCACGGCGCGCCCGACGACGAGCAGGCCCGGGCCGACGCCCTGCAGTGGGCCCTGCTGCACGGCTCGCGCAGCGGACGCACCGCCTTCCAGTTCGCGCGCGACCGCGCGGGACGCCTCGCCCTGGAGAACGACGATGAATAAGCCAGTGACCAGTGAGGAGCTCGACCGCGTGCGAGCCAGCGCGCGCTGCCTCGCCGATGCCGCGACGATTGCCCGGGGGGTCGATCGGATGGCGGTCGAGATCACCGAGAAGCTCAGCCAGACGACGCCGCTGGTACTCGGCGTGATGACCGGAGGCGTGGTGCCTTTGTCGATGCTGCTGCAGCGACTCGACTTTCCGTTGCAGGTCGACTACACCCAGCTCACCCGTTACGGCATGCACACCACCGGCGGCGAGCTGCGCTGGATCAAGCGCCCGCCGGAGGCGGTCCGCGGGCGCACCGTGCTGGTCGTCGACGACCTGCTCGATCACGGCATCACGCTATCGGCCATCGTCGAGGCGTGCCAGGAACTCGGCGCCGCCGAGGTTCTGACGGCGGTACTCGTGACCAAGCAGGTGGAGAACCGCGCCGGCCTCGCGAGCACGGATTTCTCCGCCCTGTCGCTGCCCGACGCCTACCTGTTCGGCTACGGCATGGATTACAAGACCTACCTGCGTAACGCGCCCGGCATCTTCGCCGTCGCCGACGAGACATGAAGCTCGCGATCATCGGGGGCAGCGGCCTGTACGAACTCGCCGCCCTGGGCCTCACCGACGAGCACCGCATGATGACGGCGTGGGGCGAGCCTTCCGGGCCGATCACGAGCGGCACCTTGCACGGCACGCCGGTGCTGTTCCTCGCCCGCCACGGGCCGGGGCACCGCCATCCGCCGCACAAGATCAACTACCGCGCCAACATCGCCGCCCTCCACGAGCTCGGCGCGACCGCCATCATCGGAACCGCAGCGGTCGGCGGTATCGGCGTGGCGACGGGCGCGATCGCCGTGCCGAACCAGCTCATCGATTACACCTGGGGACGCGAGCACACCTACTACGACGGTTCCCAGGCGAGCCCGGAGCACATCGACTTCAGCGAACCCTACACACCGTGGCTGCGCGAAGCGCTGCTCGACGCGGCGCGCACCAGCGGCGTCGCTGCCGTCGACGGTGGCGTCTACGGGACTACCCAAGGGCCGCGCCTCGAGAGCGCCGCGGAGATCGACCGGCTCGAGCGCGACGGCTGCACCCTCGTCGGCATGACGGGCATGCCGGAAGCGGCCCTGGCGCGCGAGCGTGGACTCGACTACGCCAACCTTTCGCTGGTCGTCAACGCCGCCGCCGGGCGCGCCAGCGGACCGATCACGATGGCGGATATCGAGCGCGAGCTGGCCGACGGCATGCGCGCCGTGCGTACCATCATCGCGGCGCTGGCGGGCGACCTCGCGCGCCACTGACGGCGCACGCGGCTCAGGGTGCGGTGCCGCCGGCCGGCGCCGTATCCTCGGGTTCGTCGGCTCCCACCTCGGCCGTCTCCGGCGCCGTCGGCAGCACGTAGGGCGACACCTGCACGACCACGCCGAACAAGGGGTGATCGAAATAGTGGATCTCGCGCAGCTTGAGCTTGCGCGTCTCGTGCAGCCGTACCGGCACGCCCTCATGGTCGTAGAGAAAATCGAGTTCGACGTGGAGCAGGCGCGCAACCTTGATTGCGACCGTGCCCTGGATCCGTGGGGCGGGGAGCACCGCTTCCGGCGCCGCGTCCGGCAGCGCCGCCGGCAACGCCGCCGGGGCGTCGTCGCGATCGGACAGGTAGACGTACTTGGGACGCGCCACGCCGAAGCCCGGCTGGCGCCAGCCGGCCGCGAGCAGCAGTTCGTAGCCGCCGCCATCGACACGCCGCGCGACGCCGGCGAGGCGCCGCTCGCGGCCCGGCAGCGGCTCGAAAGCCACCGGTCCCGGTGCGACGGCGCTGCCGCCGGGCGCGGGTTCATCGTCGAGGCTCGGCAGATCGCGTACCAGGCGGACCGCGCGGCCGTAATCGGGCAGCTCGTCCGGCGCCAGCCACTGCTCGCCGCCCGTCGCGATTCCCGGCGGCTGCCGGAACACCACGACCTCGACCTGGTACCAGCGCGCCTCGGCGACCTGTGCGAAGAGCAGCGCGAGCAGCGCCAGGGCAAGCGGCGCGCGCCGTGATGCGGCCCTACTGTGCCCGCTCACCGGCGAAATGCCGCAGCAATGCTGCCAGCTCCTCGAATCTCGCATCTGCATCGGGCAGTTCCTTCACCACTTTGAGCTTGTCACCGCCGTCCATGCGATAGTCGACATGGTTCTGCACGAGTTCGATGACGGCCATCGGGTCGATCGCCGGCTTCGGATGGAACTCGATGCGGCCGCCCCGGCTGCCGAGATCGATGCGACGGATGCCGAGGCGCTCCG
>JAUIFX010000070.1 GCA_030429865.1 Gammaproteobacteria bacterium
CACTCTGGCGGCGTCTCGCGCCCGCCCCGCCGGACGGACTTGATCACGGTCAGCGTGCGCCGTGCGTGCCGTGTGTAACTTGCCTGTACAGACAATCATTGCGAGGACACGACACCATGCCCGCACGTTTCGCACGCGCACGCCTCGTGGCGGCGCTCCTGCTCGCCGGCTTCACCAGCGCCAGTGCTGCGCTGAGCATCGTCTCCGACGGCTCAGACGGCGCCTTCAGCGGCGGCGGCACGCTCGCGCTCGATGCCGATGGCGTGTTCAACTTCACGACCATTCACGTCACCTCCGCGCTCTCCTTTGCACGCAATGCGGCCAACACGCCGGTCGTGCTGGCGGCGACCGGGGACGTCCTGATCGACGCGACGATCAGCGTCTCGGCGGGAAATTTCAACGGTGTCGGCGGCCCCGGCGGCGGCGACGGCGGCGCGCGCGGGGTCGGCAACGAGCCTGGCCTGGCGGGTGACGGGCTCGGTGCCGGCGAGGGCGGCGCGGCGACCGCTTCGGGGCTAGGCAACGCCGGTGGCGGTGCCGGTAACGCGACCCCCGGACTGCAGGCCTCGCAATACACCAACAGCCAGCCCGGTGCGCCGGGCGGCGCGCTCGCGTTCGCGTATCCGCCGGGCGGTTCGGGCGGCGGCGGTGGCAGTGGCGCGGTGTTCTTCGGTGTCCCGCTAGACGGTGGCGTCGGCGGCGGTGGCGGTGGCGGTATCGTCATCACGACGCCCGGCAGCATCACCGTCAACGGCGCGATCCTCGCCGACGGTGGCCATGCCGGCTGGGGCTTCGCCAACGTGTTCGCCAGCGCCGGTGGCGGTGGTGGCGGCAGCGGCGGCGCCATCGTCCTCGAGGGCGGTTCGGTCACGCTGACGGCGGCGGCCAGGCTTTCGGCGCAGGGCGGTGCGGGTGGCGGCAAGAGCACGCAGCCCGTCGCCTTCGACCCGTTTCTCTATTCCAACCAGGCGCACGGCGGCGAAGGCTACGTGCTGTTCGCGACCCCCGACCTCAACATCGATCCGGACGCGACGGTCGCGGCGACGGTGGTGCCACTACCCGCGGCGGGCCTGTTGCTGCTGCCGGCGTGCGCCGCGCTCGTTCGCGTCGGGCGCCGCCGCCCCGGACGCTGACGCGCCGGTGCGGGATCGCGTTCGTACCGGGGCCGCTAGCGGTTGTCGAGACGGCTGAAGTCGAAGATCCCCGCTTCCAGGGGGCGTGCGGCGCGCTGTTTCGCATGCAGCGCGTCGCTGACCGCCCAGAAGCGCGGGTCGGTACGGCGCACACCGTAATCGTCGAGCAGCCGCGACCAGTCGGCATCCTCGCGCAGGCGCCCGACGGCGCGCGCGAAAGCCGGCAGTGAGCCGGCTTCGATCTCGAGCAGCATGTCCGGGTAGGCGCCGAGCAGGCCGTTGACCACGGTGAGGCGATCGTCGTCCGGCAGCCGGCGCAGGTCTTCGAAGAACATCGAGGAGATGTTCGCATAGGCGCTGTCCGCGAGCAGGGTCAGCGCGCCGTGACCGGGAACGTTGACGAACACGGTCTGCGGGAGGCGCGCGGCGGCCGTGCCACGCAGGTCCATCAGCTTGTCGAGCGCCGCGACCGCGGTCTCCGGCAGCCCGCTCGCCGCGAGGTCGTACGCGCTCGCGCCGAGAGCCGGTTGGAGGTGGGCGGCGAGCCGTTCGAACAACTCGACCTTGGGTGCAACGCCGTAGCGTTCGTACAGCGGTGCGATCACGTCCTGTTCGAAATACACCTTGACGTAATCGGCCACCTCGTCGCTCGCGCCGCGGTACCAGCGCGCGATCTCGTCCTTGCGGGTCTGGGGGGGCAGAAAGGCGAGGAAGTTCATCTCCGCCTCCATCCGCAGAAAGTCCATGTAAAGGCGCGTCATCGCCTGGTGCGAGGCGCTGCCGTACACGTCGTAACCCGCTACGAGCAGGTAGTGGATGCGTTCCAGGATGGGATAGTCGATGACCCACGCGGTGAGAGGCGGGCGCCCGATCATGCCGGACACGACGGTCGCGCTGTCGTGGTGACGGAACACGGTCAGCGCCGCGTCCGGGTTACGGCCGTCCCCATCCCATACGACGTCGAGCTTGCCGCGCTCGAACGTCTCGTGGTTGTCACGGATGAAATCGAGCTTGGCGCGCAGGTAAGCCTGCTGCGCCTTGTCGTAGCGCCGCCAGTGGGTAATCGACCACAGCTTGCCGTCGGACTCCGACGGCAGGCGCAGGTGCTCGTCCTCGGCGGCGAGGAAGTCGGCATAGGCGCGGGAATGCAGCAGGCCGGGCCGGGTGAAGAAGACCCAGAAGCGATCCTGGATCACGTTCAGTGCGATGGCGCCGCGGCACACCGGGCCCTTGATGAAATTCATGATCGTGAAGCGCGCCTCGTCGAGCAGGAAGCGGTGGCGCGCGCCGGGCGGGATGGCCCGGAAAGTAACGAAGGGGTTCGCGGCGGTCTCGGCGTCGTAGCCGGGCAGGGCCGTGACCTCGAACGCCGCGTCGAAGAACCAGCGCCGCCACTTCTCGCGGCGCGCGGCGTCGAGCCGGTAGGGCATGTGGGTCTTGTCGACGACGCTCAGCGGGTCGCGCCACAGGCGGTACCACACGCGTGCCACTCCGGGGTCTTCGTAGGGACGGCGCGTGGCGATGACGTCGATCGGTTCGCCGGGCGGCGTACGCGAGCGCACCAGCCGGAAGAACACCGGCGCGTCGTGCGCGACCTCGTCACCGAAGTAGAGATGGGCGAGGAAGAGATGCTCGTAGAGGTAGCGTGCGACGAGGCGCGTGCGCAGCGCGTCACCATTGAGCAGTGCTTCCCACGACGCAATGGCATCGGTGACGGACGTGGACAACGGATCGGGTGCGGAATCCGGTGCGCCGGCAGCGAGCCAGCGCTGCAGCACGTCGTACTCGGCCCGGGGCAGATCGGGCAGGCCATAGGGCATGCTCCACAGCGGGTGTTTGCCGGCAAACTCGTCGAATTCCCCGGGCGCCGCGCAATACTGGTCGCGCTCGAGCGAGAAATCGAAGCTGTCGGGCAGTACCGGCCCTGAGGGCAGCGGATGCTCCCGGCGCAGCGCGAGGATGCGTGCCATCACGCTGTTCGCGGCCGCACCATCGCCGCCGAGTACGCTGTGGAAGCCGCGTTCGCGCCAGGCCGCCGTTGCCGTGGCGTCGCGGAACAGGCGGCTCGGCGCTTCCTCGCGCAGGCGCGTGCCGTCGTAGACCCGCTGCTTGCTGCCGCCGCGGGCGATCCCGGCGTGGGCACCGAGCTTGAGTTGGCACGGCGCGTCGTAACAGCCGTGGCAGACGACGCAGCGCCGCGCGAGCACCGGCCGCACGTCGGTGCGGTAGTCAGGCGCCGGTGCCGGCGTTTCGGCGTGACCGCCGGCGGCGATCGCGAGCGTCGCGATCAGCGCGAGCGCAGCGAGCGGCCTGCGTCGGCGAATGCCTCGCCGCATCTCAGCGCCGCTTCACACCGCTCACGCGGTGCAGCGTCCCGGGGACGAAGACGGCTGCGGCGATGTCGACGAAACCGGCGGCCTCCAGATAGCCGATGCACTCGGCGATACTGTGCGCGCGCCCGGCGCTGCCGCACACGGCTTCGTACATCCCCCACATGGCGGCGTCGAGGGGGCCGCTGCCGTCATCGTCGAGCATCTCGCCGACGAGGTGGAATTCGGCGCCGGGCAGGAGGGCATCGTGCACGCGCGCGACGACCGCGCGGATTGTCGCGGCATCGTAGATCGGCAGGTTCGAGGCCATCACCGCGCAGTCGCAGTCGCGCGGCAGCGCCGTGACGGTGAAGTCGCCGGCCAGGGTGTCGATGCGATCGGCGACGCCGTGGCGTGCGAGATATTCGCGCGTGACTTCGATCACCGGCGGCAGGTCGAGCACCACCGCGCGCAGGCCGTCGAAGCGCTGCACCGCGTTGATGCTGTAGGCGCCCGAGCCGCCGCCGAGATCGAGCAGGCGTTGGCGTCCCGTCAGGTCGACCTCGCGGCAGAAGCGCCGTCCCGCGCCCATGCCGATGCTGTAGGTCGCGGCATGGTAGGCGCGCGCGGACGCCACCGTCAGGTCGGCATACATGCCGAGCGTGCTCGGCGGCGCAGGGTCACGCAGGATCTCGGTGAGACGGAACCAGCCGGGCACGTCGCCGCGGGTGAACGTCATCCAGGGCGCGGCATAGGCCGGGGCATTACTTACCAGGTAGCGGGCGCTGTCCGGCGCATTCGCATACGTGTCGCCGTCGCGCTCGACGAGGCCCATGGCGAGTACGCAGGTGAGCAGGCGTTCGGCGTTCAGCAGGCTCACGCCCATCGCTTCGGCAAGCGCGGCGAGGCTGGTCGCGCCAGCGGCGATATGCGTGAACAGGTCCAGGTCGAGCGCGGCATAGAGCACGGCCGTCTCGGTATAGGCACGCGAGATGCGCTGCAGCCGGGTGGTGTCGATACGGGCCCCGCTCATGCCGTTCGCCCGTCGGTGAAATCTACTGGCATCGTCCGTCGCAGCGCCTCGCTAGCGCGCCGCGGGAGGAATGTCGCGCACGCTGGCGACGAAGCGGGCGAGTTCCTCCTCGGACCAGGCCAGGTGATGGCGCTCGGACGTGGCCGGATGGTGCGCCAGCCCGACGCCGCTGCGCCGCGCGGTGCGCGGACGGATCGGCCGCGGCGCGAAGCCGCCGCCGCAGTTCGGGCAGACGTCGTGCAGGACGCGCTCGACGCAGTCGGCGCAGAACGTGCATTCGTAGGTACAGATGCGCGCATCCGGTGCGTCGGGCGGCAGGTCACGATCACAGTATTCGCAATTGGGTCGTAGCTCGAGCATCGCCGTGACTCCCGGGTCAGAAGCGGTTCTGGGCACGCCATGTGGCAAGCCAGTATGCGTCGATCGCCGCCGCATCGCATCTGCGCGGGCTCAAGCGCCGCCGGCCGGGGGCAGGGAGAGCTCCGGGCGCAGTACCGTTTCGCCTCGCACGAGCGCATTGATGGTCGCCTTCGAAACCTGGGCGCCGGCTGGCGCCAGGGCCGCGAGTTCCGCGGCGAGGGAATCGGCGCGGGCGGCCAGGGCCTCGGCCGGCACGACCGCGTGGGCGATGCCGAGGGCGGCCAGGCTGGCCGCGTCGAGACGCGTACCGCGCAGGATGATGTCCTTCGCGCGCGCCATGCCGACCTCCTCCAGCAGCAGCCGGGTCGACGGCGGGCTGAGCGGCACCCCGAGCGCGACTTCGGGATACCAGCAGCGCGCGCGGTCGGTGAGCACGCGGAAGTCGCAGGCCAGCATGAGCGAGAAGCCGCCGCCCGCGGCGGCGCCGTCGACGGCAGCGACGGTCAGGGGCGCGAGGGCCCGCAGCGCTTCGAGCACGCGTACCAGGATGCGCGTGCGCCGCGCCGCGATCGGCGTGAAGCGCTGCCGGCGCAGTTCGGCGTCGTCGATGCCGGCGAGGTCGCTGATGTCGACGCCGGCGCAGAATGACGGCCCCGCACCGCTGACGACGACGACCCGCAGCGTGGCGTCGTCGCGCAGTGCGCACAGGGCTCGCTCGAGTTCATCGAGCAGGCTATCGTCCAGCGCGTTGCGCTTGTGCGGGCGGTTCAGCGTCAGTGTGGCGACAGGGCCCTGCCGGGCCAGGAGGACGGTGTCGGACATGCGTGTTCGGCTGCGCGGGTGCTCGCGTTCAGGCGCGGAACAGGAAGACATACAGCGCGCTGCCGAGGACACCCAGCGTGGCCAGGGCCGGCAGTGCATTGCGGCGCCGGTTCTCGGCGTCGAGCAGCATGGCGATGAGCAGCGCGCCGGCGAACAGCGCGATCCAGGCGGAAATCCAGTCGAACACGTGGCGGTCGGTGGCGTGGTTGCGATACCGCCGATTATAAGCGAGCGCGGCGCGCCGGCCGACCGCGGGCTGCCGCGGCCGCCGGCCAGCCTGAACGTGGTGCCCGGGGACGGCGCGCCGGCGCCGGGTCCGCGCCGACGGCGGCCGCCCCGGGACCGTTGGGATCAGTTCGCCAGGGCGGCGGCGACGTGACCGTCATGCGCGTAGCCGACGACCTGCCAGAACGGCTGCTGCGGCAGTTCGCCCAGCGCCGTCGCCGAGAGGTCCGCCTTGTCGACGCCGCGGCCGTCGTAGCTGACCGCGCGGACCTCCCAGTCGCTGCGCGAGTTGGTCTGCACGTCGCGGATGCGCATCCCGAGCACGGTCGGGACGTCATCGACGACCGCTTCGCGCACTTCGACGACCTTCCACAGCCGGAAAGCGCGGTCGTAGTACTCGCGCTTGAGCGGCAGCATGGTGTCCTGGGCGATCCAGGTGATGATGCGCGAGTAGTACCAGTCGTCCGCCGGCGCCACTTCGACCTTCCAGGTCTTGCGGCCATCGACGGTTTCCTCGCCGAGCAGGCGCGGCTCGACGAAGCGGCGCTCGGCCAGGCCCAGGTCACCGTAGTTGAAGTCCGTGACCAGGAAGTGGCGGTCGGCTTCGAGCGGCGCGAGCTGGCGCGCGCGGCGCTCGCTCGGCGAGAAGAGCCACAGGCCGATGTCGCCGTCTTCCGGCCGCGGTGCCGTCAGCATGGCCGAGCCGCGCGCGGCCTCGGGCGCCATCATGGCGATGGCGGTGCGCGGGCCGTCCTCGAAGCGCTGCCGCGCAACGAGTGCCTGCCAGGTCCGCGTCGCGTCCTGCGCGCCGTCCTTGTAGAGGGAAACGGCGACGCGCGTCAGCTGTGACTGCGTTGGCACCATGGCATCCTGCATGGCGGCCATCAACTTGGCCGGATCGCGGTCAGCGGCCGGCGCGGTGCCGGTCATCATCAGCAGCGCACACAGCATGCCGATGGGGCGGATGGTTCGGGTGAGCAATCGGGTCATGGCTCCTCCTCGTCGGTTGCGTGCCTGCCTATTGCGACGGGGAGCAGGCCGGACAGTTCCGCGCGATCGCGCCCCGATGCTGCCCGGGCGGCGTGGAACGCCGCGTGGAACCGGCCGCGCCGCGTGAGCCGGACCGGCGCGGCGCGCTGCTACAGGCCGGCCTCCTGGGCCGCGACGCCGATGCTGGTCCGCAACAGTGTCTCGAGCTGGCCGGCAAGTGCCGCGGCGCCCTCGCCCCCGGCATGGACCCTGCCCGCGATCGTGCCGAAATCGGCGCGCCAGGCAGCATTCCCGGCCGCTGCCTTCTGGCGACCCTCGGCGCGGCCGACGACGAAGCGCCGATCGACGTCGAAGGCCTCGACGACGACCGCCGCGTAGACGAACGCCTCGGTGTCGAACGCGCGTTGAATGCCGTAGCCGCGCACGTTCTGGTTGGTGTCGGTGACGAAATCCTCCCCGACCTGCGGCTGCACGACGACGATCATGTCGACACCGGCCTCTGCACCGGCGGCATAGGCCGCCTCGGCGATGCTGTCGGCGAGCGGCGCGCGCCAGTCGGAGGCGCGTGCCTGCGCCAGCGCCCCGCGCACCGGCAGCATGCGCGCCGTGAAGCCCTGGCGCTCGAAGCGCGGCAGCAGCACCGCGGCGGCGATGCGCTCGGGATCCCAGCCGTCGATCGCGACCTGTCCGAAATGGCTCTCCAGCGCGGAGCTGCCGAGGGCGCTGACGTTGGCGTCGGGGGGCAGCAGCGAGACGACGCCGACACGTTCGATCCGGGTCTTGTGCTCGGCCGTCACGCGGACGTCCTGCGTGTTGAGCAGGCAGGCCGGGAGCAGGGCGAGCAGCGGGGCAAAACAGAGCAGGCGCAGCGTCATCGCGTTCCTCGCGGGTTCATGAAATCCGGGTGCAACGGATGATACCGTTCACGGTGCATGTATGACGCCGGCGGCGGCGAGTGCCTCGATGTCGTGGTCGGGCATGCCGAGCTCGTCGCCGAGAACGCCGAGCGTATGCTGCCCGAGCGTGGCGACTTCGGGACGGACCGCGGCATGCGTCGCCGAATACAGGAACGGCGCGTTGGGCACCTTGAGCGGTCCCGCCGCATCGACGACCTCGGTCAGCATGTTGCGGTGGTGAAGTTGCGGATCGTCGGCAGCTTCGCGGATGTCGCGATAGACGGTGCACGGGATGCCGGCGGATTCGAAGCCGCGGACCGCTTCCTGCGCGGTGCGCGTGTGCGACCAGGTCTCGGTGATGCGCATCAGTTCGTTGTAGTTGTCGAAGCGCGCACGCATGGTGGCGAAGCGTGCGTCCTCCTGCAGGTCGGGGCGGCCGATCAGCGCGCACAGGTCGACGAACTGCCGCTGGCTCAGCGGCATCACCATGACGTAGCCGTCGCGAACGGCGATAGGACCATAGGTGCGATCGATGACGTCGGGATGGAAAGCGGCCTGGAAGTCGCGGTGCATGGTCGCGAGCAGGCTGTCTAGCATGGCGATGTCGATGTATTGGCCGATGCCGGTTCTGGCGCGGTAGTAGAGTGCCGCGCAGATCGCGCCGAAGGCCTGCTGCGCGGCGCACGTGTCGCCCACCGGCAGGCCCATGTTGAGCGGACGATCGACGCCGGGTTGGGCGGCCAGGGTGACCATCTCGTAACCGCTCATGGCCTGCACGATCGGCGCGTAGGCGGGCCGTGCCGCGCCCGGCCCGGTCTGACCGTAGCCCGAGATCGAGCACATCACCAGCGCCGGGTTCTCCTCGCGCAGGGAGGCGTAGTCGAGCCCGAGGCGCTGCATCACGCCGGGCGAGAAATTCTCCACGACGACGTCGTAGCGGCCGACCAGCAGCTTGCAGATATCGGCCGCGGCAGGCGACTTGAGGTCCATCGCGAGCGATCGTTTGCCGCTGTTGAGCGCACTGAACACGGTACTGGTGTCGCCGCGCAGGGGCGCGATGTGGCGCATCATCTCGCCGCCGGGTGGTTCGATCTTGAGCACGTCGGCGCCGAGATCGGCGAGCATGCGGGTGCAATAGGCGCCGGCGATGATGCCCGTGAAGTCGAGCACGCGGACATCGTCGAGTACACGCGGGCCGACGGCGGCGCGGTTGTGTTCCATGGCTAGGTGGCATCCCCTGCGGGCGAACGGAGCCCGCATGATAAACGACCGCGCGGGCGCCGCGGATGGCGGGCGGCCAGCAGCGTGCCGGGCGCCGCCCCACCTGCTGTGGCAGATGAGACCGGGCCCGGCCCGCTGCTAGGCTAGGGAGCAGGTATCCGCACGGGAAGGGCAGCATGAGCGATGACGATCCCGCCTACGGCGGCATTGACGCGGACTTCCTGCTCGACGAGGACATTGCGGTGCGCCGGCTGCTCGAGCGCTCCGCGCCGGCTGCGGCCGCGGGGCGGGTGGTCGACGACGCCTGCGCGCTGATCGCGGCGGTGCGTGCCCGCGGCGGCCAGGGCGGGCCGCTGCGGGCGCTGGTCGAGCATTACGATCTCGCGACGCCCGAAGGCGTGGTGCTGATGTGCCTCGCCGAGGCGCTGCTGCGGATCCCCGATGCAGCGACCGCCGAGGCGCTGATCGCCGATCGTCTCGGTGCCGGTGACTGGGAGCGTCACCTCGGCGCCAGCGAGTCGTGGTTCGTGAACGCGTCGACCTGGGCGCTCATGCTCGGTGCGCGGGCCGCGGGCATTCAGCACGTGGCCGAGGGGACCACCCCCGAACGCCTGCTGGCACGTCTCGAGGCGCCGGTATTGCGCGGTGCCCTGCGTCGCGCGATGCGCCTGATGGCAGCGAGCTACGTGATGGGCGCGAACATCGACGGCGCCATCGCGCGGAGCCGCGGCGGCGATTTCGCCGGCTGCCGTTTCTCCTTCGACATGCTCGGCGAGGCCGCGCTGGGCGAACCCGATTGTGCGCGCTATGCCGAGGCCTACGCCTCGGCCATCGCGCGGGTGGGCGGCATGGTCGACGCGGCATTGCCGCCGGCACAGCGCGATGGCGTGTCGGTCAAGCTGTCCGCCCTGTGTGCGCGCTTCGAACCGGCCCAGCGCGAGGGTGCGGTCCCGCTGCTGGCCAGGCGCCTCGGCGCACTCGCGCGGGCCGCGCGCGAGGCCGGTATCGCGCTCACCGTCGATGCCGAGGAAGCCGAGCGGCTCGCGCTGACCCTGGCGGTTTTCGCCCGCGTCTACCGCGATCCGGCGCTCGGTGACTGGGATGGTCTCGGCATTGCCGTGCAGGCCTACCACAAACGGGCACCCGCCGTGATCGAGGCGCTCGCGGATCTCGCCGCCACGGCCGGCCGCACGATTCCCGTGCGCCTGGTCAAGGGCGCCTATTGGGATACCGAGATCAAGCGCGCGCAGGCGCAGGGTCTCGACGACTTCCCCGTCTATACCCGTAAGCGCAACACCGATCTCGCCTACCTGGTCTGTGCACGTGCACTCATCGGTCACGCGCCGCGGCTCTACCCGCAGTTCGCGACCCACAACGCGCATACGCTGAGCTGGGTGGTGCAGCATGCCGGCCGGCGCGCCATCGAGCTGCAGCGCCTGCACGGCATGGGTGAAGCGCTCTATGCCGCGCTCGCCGAGCGCGGGCCCCGGCCGCCGTGCCGCGTCTACGCGCCGGTCGGGGCGCACGCCGAGTTACTGCCCTACCTCGTGCGGCGCCTGCTCGAGAACGGCGCCAACACCTCGTTCGTCAACCGCGTGCTCGACGAAGAGCTGCCCGTGGCCGAACTGGCCGCGGACCCGGCCGCGCGCGTGGCCGCCGATGCGCCGCTCCATCGCCATGCCGCGATCCGGCGTCCGCGCCTGGTCACCGCACCGGCACGGCTGCGCGCCCGTGCCTGCAATTTTGCCGACGAAGCGGCACTTGCACCGCTGTTCGAGGCGGTCGCAGCCGCCCGCGGCGGCGGTCATCGCGCGGCACCCCTGATCGACGGTGTGAGCCGGCCAGGCGCGCCGCGTGCGGTGTTCTGTGCGGCGCAGCGTGACCTGCGCATCGGCACGGTCGAGGATGCCGACGCGGCGCGTGCACGGCAGGCGCTCGACGTTGCGGCGGCCGCGTTTCCCGCCTGGTGCATGACGCGGGCGGCCGAGCGCGCAGCCCTGCTCGAGCGCGCCGCCGACGATCTCGAGGCCGCGTTGCCCGAGTTCACCGCCCTCGTCGTGCTGGAGGCCGGCAAGACGCTGCGCGACGCCCACGACGATGTCCGCGAGGCGGTCGACTTCCTGCGCTACTACGCCGCCGAGGCACGCCGGACCCTCGACGGCGAACAGACGCTGCCGGGACCGGCCGGCGAGCACAACCGGCTGCGCCTGCGGGGCCGGGGTGTGTTCGTGTGTATCAGCCCGTGGAACTTCCCGGTCGCGATCTTCACCGGGCAGGTCGCCGCCGCGCTCGTCGCCGGCAACAGCGTGGTCGCCAAGCCGGCCGAGCAGACGTCGCTCGTCGCGGCGCGGCTGGTCAGGCTGTTGCTGGATGCCGGCATTCCGCCGGCGGTGCTCGCCTGCGTGCCCGGGGACGGCGCCACGCTCGGGGCGGCGCTGCTCGACGACCCGCGCGTCGCCGGGGTCGCGTTCACCGGCTCGACCGCGACCGCGGGCGACATCGCACGGCGGCTCGCCGCGCGCGACGGGCCGCTGGTGCCGCTGATCGCCGAGACCGGCGGTCTCAACGCGATGATTGTCGACAGCTCCGCGTTGCCCGAACAGGTCGTGCGCGACGCCGCGGTATCCGCTTTCGGCAGTGCCGGGCAGCGTTGCTCCGCGTTGCGCCTGCTGTGCGTGCAGGAAGAAGTGGCAGCGCGCATCCTCGCGCTGCTGCGCGAGCACGTCTCGTGCTGGGTCATGGGAGACCCGGCGCGCCGCGAGACCGATCTCGGGCCGCTCATCGACGGCCCGGCGCGCGAGGCGGTCGAGCGCTACGTGGATGCCTGCCGCGCGGCGGGCCGTGCCGTGTGGCGCGCGCCGCTCGCGGCGCCCGGCGGCGCTTTCGTCGCGCCGGCGATCATCGAACTCGCGCAGGTTGCGGATCTCGGGCAGGAAGTGTTCGGGCCGGTACTCCACGTGGTGCGCTTCCGCGCCGATGGCTGGGAGGCCCTGGTCGGCGACATCAATGCGCTCGGCTACGGCCTCACGCTAGGCGTGCACAGCCGCATCGCGAGCCGCGCCCAGGCCATCGCCGAGCGCGCCCGCGTCGGCAACGTCTACCTCAACCGCGACATGGTTGGCGCAGTCGTCGGTTGTCAGCCGTTCGGTGGCATGGGCCGGTCGGGTACCGGGCCCAAGGCGGGTGGCCCCCACTACCTCGGGCGTTTCACCGTCGAGCAGACGGTGAGCGACAACACCGCCGCCATCGGCGGCAACGCGGCCCTGCTCGGCGGCGCCGGCTGAGCGGGAGCGCCGTCGCCGCTCAGGCCATCTCGAAGTAGCGCGCGAGTTCGAAATCGCTTACCTCGTGACCGAGGTTGCGGCCGCGCGTCGCCGCGGCGTAGGCTTCGCTCTCGGCGCGCCGGCTGTGCGCGTAGAGCCGCACGAAATCCGCGCCGAAGAAATCGCGCGCGACCGCGCTTTGCTCGAAACGGCCGATCGCCTCGTCGAGCGTCGCCGGCAGGCGCGCCAGCCCGGGCTGCGCATAGGCATCGCCGCTGACCGGGGGCGGCGGGACCAGCCCTTGCTCGATGCCGTACAGTCCCCCGGCCAGGCAGGCGGCGACGGCGAGATGCGGGCTCGCGTCGGCGCCCGGGCTGCGGCACTCGACGCGCGCGCGCGCCGCCGACTCGGTGACCGCGCGCACCGCGACGGTCTTGTTGTCCTCGCCCCAGGCGGCGAGCATGCCGCTCAGCTGGTAGGGGGTGAAGCGGCGATAGGCGTTGACCGTCGGTGCGTAGATCGCCGCGAACTGGTCGAGCGTGGCGAGCACGCCGGCGATGAAGTTATCCATCAGGGGCGTGCGCCGGCCGCTGCGTTGGGGCGCGAAGAAGGCGTTGGCACCGTCGCGCCACAGCGACAGGTTGACGTGATCGCCGTTGCCGAAAGCGTCGCTCGCCCAGCGCGCCATGAAGCTTGTGCTCAGGCCGAGCGCCGTGGCGACTTCCTTGACCGCGTGCTTGAGCAGGAAACCCTGGTCGGCGGCGGTCAACGCGTCGGCGCCGGCGAGGTTCATCTCGACCTGCCCGGGACCCGCTTCCAGCCCCCAGCTCTCGATGCCCAGGCCGAAGCCCTCGAGATTGTCGCGCAGCGCGCGGATGACCGGCTCGAAGCGTCCCATCGTCGTCATCGCATAGGCCTGGGAGGTTGGCCACAGGGTCTTGAGGTGGCGGTACTCCTTGGCCGCCATGGTCTCGGCCGTCTCGGCGAACAGGACGAACTCGAGCTCGCAGGCGGCCCGGGTCTCGAAGCCGAGCGCTGCAGCCCGCGCGACGACCCGGCGCAGCGCCGCACGCGGCAGGAAGTCGAAGCGCGCGCTGCCGTCCAGCGCGGCGAAGTCGCACAGCACCAGTCCGCCATGCTCCTGCCACGGCACGCGGCGCGCGCTGCTCTCGTCGATGACCGCCCGCACGTCCGGGAAGCCCCCGCCCCAGGACGGCCACCAGCGCGTATCGCCGGCAGGTGGCGCGATGGGGTAGCCCGCTGCATCGAGGAAACCGGCCAGCTCCGGCAGGCGCACCACGTCGCTGCCCGTGCGCAGCCGCGCCGCCGGCACCTTCTTGCCGCGCGCGACCCCGTGCAGGTCGCTGCCGAGCACCGCGATGACTTCGAGCCCCTCGCGGTCGATCCAGTTGCCGAGCGACATCTCGCGGAGCGACTCAGGTTGCCACGACCACGCGCACGGCGTCGAGCTTGAGCTGGCCGGCGGCAAGGTAGTGTGCGCAGGCGTCGCGGTCCTCGTTCAGCGCGTCGATCTCCTCCGCGCGCACGTTCGGGTTGACGCGCGCGAGCTGGCGCAGGCGTTCGATCTCGGCGTCGAGCTCCGCGCGCAGGCGTGCGATGGCATCGCGCACGATACCCTCCTGGCGCGCTTCGCCCATGTGCGTGGCGTGTTCGACGAGCTGCTCGATCTGATCGTGCATACGCATCACGACTTTCTGGCCGGTGGCCTTGGGCACGTCGCGCACGCCGGCGTCGAGCGTCGCCCGCGGGTAATGTGCGGTCACGTCTTCACCGGCGCTGTCGACGACTACGCGCAGGTTGGTACGCGCGAGAAAGCGCGCCACGCCGAGTCCCGGTGGCGCCGGGCAGACGATCACGAACAGGCACTCGACGAGCAGCGTGCCGGGGCTGATGTCGCGCGACTTGATCACGCCGAAGGCCGCGTTGCCGAATTCGCTGCCCAGCACCATGTCCATCGCGCCCGTCACCATCGGGTGTTCCCAGGTCAGAAAGTGCATGTCGTCGCGCGATTGCGCCTCGCCGCGATCGAAGGTGACGGTGAGACCGCCGTCGGGTAAGCCCGGGAAGCGCTCGCAGCTCATGTGATCGCCCGGTTGCAGGACCAGGCTGTGCATACCGTGCTCCTCGTGTTCGACGCCGAACTCGTCGAACACCTGGTCCATGTAGGCACGCAGGGCCTCGCCGCGCTCAGCTGCGCGGACTTCGTCGAGTATCTCCGCGGCGCGCGCGCGGTCCAGCGAATTGAGTTCGAGCAGGCGGTCGCGGCCGCGTTGCAGCAGGGCGAGTATCTCCGCGTTGCGCGCGCGCGTGCGCTCGAGTAGGGCATCGAGCGCCGCGTGGTCGGCGGGCGCGGCCATGCACGCGGTGAGTGGTTCGGCGAACTCGGCGAACAAGGCCGGACCGGCCGGGCAGATGTGCTCGAACGCATCGATGCCCTCGTGCAGCCAGCGCACCAGCACGGCCTGCGCGCTGTCGTCGAACAGCGGAACGTGGATCTCGACCGTGTGCTGCTGGCCGATGCGATCGAGGCGGCCGATGCGCTGCTCGAGGAGGTCGGGGTTGGCCGGCACGTCGAACAGCACGAGATGCCGCGCGAACTGGAAATTCCGGCCTTCGCTGCCGATTTCCGAACAGATGAGCGCGCTGCAGTCCTCCTCCGGATCGGCGAAGTAGGCGGCCGCGCGGTCGCGCTGGACGAGATCCAGTCCTTCGTGGAACACGGCCGTGCGCAGACCGCGGCGCAGGCGCAGCAGCGCCTCGATGTCCTGTGCAGTCGCGGCGTCCGCGCAGATGACCAGGGTCTTCTCGCCGCGGTGTGCCCTGAGCCATTCGGCCAGCCACTCCACCCGCGGATCGAACGACAACCATGCCTCGCCGAGGCCGCGCTCGGGCGTCAGGCAGGCCGCCACGGTCGACGCCGCGGCGCGCTCGCGGTAGCGGGCCGGCAGCGGCAGGGCGTAGGTCGTCAGGCGCCGCGGGGGGAAGCCCTCGATGTTCTCGCGGCAATTGCGGAACAGCACCCGGCCGGTGCCATGGTGATCGAGCAGCTCCCGCACCAGCCGTCGGCGCAGCTCGCCGGGCTCGCCGGCGGTCAGCTCGTCGACACGCTGCCGGCCGAGATAACTGGCGGCCTCGGCGAGCAGCGCCGCGTCCGGCGCCGTTTCGCCGCCGATGAGGGCATCGACCAGCGCGCTGACCGCGCCGTACCGGCGTTCTTCTTCGAGGTAGGTCTCGAGATCGTCGTAGCGATGCGGGTCGAGCAGGGCGAGGCGCGCGAAATGACCGCTGACCCCGAGCTGCTCGGGCGTCGCGGTGAGCAGCAGCAGGCCGGGCACGCGCACCGCCAGCGCGGCGACGGCGGCGTAGCTGGGGCTGACCGCGTCTTCGCTCCATGCCAGGTGATGGGCTTCGTCGACGATGAGCAGGTCCCAGCCCGCGGCGCACGCCTGGGCGAGTCGTTGCGCCGAGCGTGCCAGCAGGCTGAGCGGTGTCAGCACGAGCTGGGCCGATTCGAAAGGGTTGGTTTCGCCCGATTCCTCGAGTTCGTCGGCGATGCCCTCGTCGATGATCGAGAACTGCAGGTTGAAGCGCCGCAGCATCTCGACCAGCCACTGGTGCAGGAGGTTGTCGGGCAGGACCACGAGGGCGCGGCGCACGCGCCCGAGCACCAGCAGGCGATGCAGGACCAGGCCGGCTTCGATGGTCTTGCCGAGGCCGACCTCGTCGGCGAGCAGCACGCGCGGCGCGTGGCGCGAGGACACCTCGTCGGCAATATAGAACTGGTGCGGCAGCAGCTGTACGCGCGGCCCGACCAGGCCGCGCACGGGCGAGACCTGCAAGGCATGTTGATAGGCCAGCGTCGCCGCACGCAGGCGATAGCGCGTGGTGCGGTCGAACTGCCCGGTGAACAGTCGGTCCAGCGGGCGGTTGAACTGCACGAAGCTGTCGAGATCGATTTCGTGCAGGTCGACTTCCTCGCCGCGGGCGTTGACGCCGTGGTAGACCACGCACCCCGCCACCTCGGTGTAGCTGCCGATGATCAGCTCGCCGCCGTCTTCGGCGCGCACACGGTCGGCGACGCGGTAGCGGACACGACTCAGGGGCGCGTTGTCGATGGCATAGGTGCGGCGCTGCTCGCTCGCGGGAAACGTCATCACCACGCGCCGGTCGGCAACCTCGAAGACGATGCCGAGACCGAGTTCGGGCTCGGTGTTGCTGATCCAGCGTTGCCCGGGATGGCATTCGACCATCGGTTCAGTCCTGCCCCTCGCGGCGCGCCCGCACGCGTTCGAGGAACTCCGCCTCGGAATTGGTGTGCGGGAAGTCGTTGTCCGGTAGCGGCAGGCCGAGCGCGCCGCACAGCGGCGCCCAGCCGTCACCCGGGCGCCATTCGAGCAGGCGCGACGCCGGGACGCTGGCGCGTACGCGCGCGTTGTGTGACTCGAACACGGCGATGGCGGCCGCGCGATCGTTGATGTCGCGGGTGAAGCGGGCACCGAGCATCTCCCACACCATGTCCCGCCAGGGGCCGGCGGGGGCTTCCGCGCAGACCGGGAAAATCGTGCTCGATGCGCTGCGCCACCAGTCCTCCGCGTCGCGGTGGGAGAGCAGCACGAGTGCCTCGGGAAAGGCCGCGGCCAGTTCTTCCCAGTAGGCTGCCGCCGGCCAGTCGACGGCCGCATCGAATTCGTCGAGGAAACGCGACCAGTCCGGCATTTCTCCGCGCGCCGCGCGGGTCCACACGGGAATGTCCTGTGGCCGATCCATGACCTCGTACATGTGGTAGCAGCGGCCGCCGAGGAGCTGCTCGAGTGCGGCCTTGAGAGAAGCCGTGCCGGTCCGTCCGACACCGGCGCCGATCACGCGAAGGGTCATGCCAGTCTCCCCAGGGATGGCGATGGATGCGGCGCGCATGTTACCAGCAATGTCGCGCGCTTCGGCGCGCGCCGCGCGTGCCTGAGGGCGTCAGCTCAGGGTCGTGCGCGTGAAGCCGCAGCGCACGCAGCGCTGGATGGTGACGAGCTTGCCCTGTTTGACGTCGAATTGCTTGTCTTGGTCGATCGCCCACTTGTGGAAACCGCGTTTGCACAGCGTCTTGCCCTGCGAACGCGGTTTCTTCTTGCGTGACCCACCGGGGAACGGGATGACGTCAGCCATCGCTCGCGGTCTCGAAGCCGGGCAGCGCTGCGGCCAGCGCGTCACGGATAGTGGCGATGGTCGGCGCATCACGGCGCTCGTCACTCGAATGCCCCCATACCGGGCCGGGCCAGTAAGGGTCGTCGCGGTAGCGCCCGATCACGTGCACGTGGAGCTGCGGCACGATGTTGCCGATCGCGGCAACGTTGAGCTTGTCGGCGTCGAAATGGCTGCGCACGAAGCGGCCCACGCCGTGAACCAGCTCGAACAAGCGCGCGTGCGCCGCAGCCGGCAGGTCGCACAGCTCGACGACCCCGGTCTCCGGCACGACCAGGAACCAGGGCAGGGCGGCGTCGTGCATCAACAGCACGTGGCTGTCGCCGAGACGGCCCAGCCGCGTGGCAGCGCCCAGCAGGCGCGCGTCGAGTTCGAACGGCGTGTTCACGTGGTCTCAGCCGGCCGACATGCCACCGTCGACCGGGTAGGTGTTACCCGTGATGTAGCTGGACTCGTCGCTGAGCAGGAACAACGCCAGGTTGGCCACTTCGCGCGGTTCGCCGTAACGCCGCAGTGGCACGGCCTTCTCCATCTTCTGCTTGACGACGTCGGCCGAGCCCGGTGCGTAGCCCTCCTCGAGCGCGGCGATCATGCGCGTTGCGATGGGTGCCGGGTTGATCGTGTTGACGCGGACGCCGGCCGGTGCGCATTCGAGCGCAGCCGCCTTCATCAGGCCGACCACGGCATGCTTGGAGGCGACGTAGGCGGACAGCTTGCGCGAGCCGCGCAGGCCCGCAAGCGACGAGGTCACGACGATGCTGCCGGCACCGTGCGGTTTCATGTGCGCGACGGCATGCTTGAGTCCGAGGAAGACACCGCGCACGTTGACGGCCATGACCTTGTCGTACGTGTCGAGATCGTAGTCTTCGATCGGGGCGATCGCGCCCTCGATGCCGGCATTGAGAAAGACGCCGTCGATGCGGCCGAAGTGTTTGACGGTCGCGTCGAAATAGGTCGCCGTGGCATCGGCGTTGGCGACGTCGGCGGCGATGCCCAGCGTGTCGCCACCGAGTTCGGCGACCACGCCGTCCAGCGCGCCCTGGTCGAGGTCGACCAGCGCCAGCCGTGCCCCCTCGGCAGCAAACAGCCTGGCGCTCGCCAGCCCGATGCCGCCGGTCGCGCCAGTGACGATGATGACCTTGTTCTCGAGACGTTTCATGGGGGCCTCCGGAAGCACGAGCGATAGCAAAAGTGTCTGACACTTTTGCTCAAAAATTAATCAAAAGTGTCAGACACTTTTGACCTGGGGTGGCGCGATTATTCCACAAAGCGGCGCTGCCGCCGCCGCGGTGCTTGTCAGGCTCGCGCACGCTACGGTCCAATAGCGCGGGACTCGAACGCCCGCCCCACCCGGAGATTCCGTTGCCCGACAGGCCCCGCTACCCGTGCTGCGCCTCGTGCGCGAACGTCCCTGCGCCGAGCGCGCCCGGGACGCCTGCAGACGCTACCGGGGACTGCCCATGACGCTGCCGGCACGCGCCCTCGCCGTGCTGCGCGAGGTCTACGGCTACGAGGACTTCCGCGGCGAGCAGGGCGGCGCCATTGCCGCCGCGCTCGCCGGGCGCGACGCGGTGGTACTGATGCCGACCGGCGGCGGCAAGTCGCTGTGCTACCAGATTCCACCGCTCGTGACCGATGGACTGGCGCTGGTCGTCTCGCCGCTCATCGCGCTGATGCACGACCAGGTCGGCGCCCTCGAGCAGCTCGGTGTCGCCGCGGGGTGCCTGAACTCGGCACAGAGTGCGGCCGAGCAGGCCGAGGTCGTGCGCGCGCTCGAAGAGCATCGCCTGCGCGTGCTCTATTGCGCACCCGAGCGCGTACAACAGCCCCGGACGCTGGCCTTGTTGAAGCAGGCCGGCGTTTCCTTGATCGCCATCGACGAGGCTCATTGCGTCTCGCAGTGGGGCCACGATTTCCGCCACGACTACCTCACGCTGGGCGCGCTCGCCGAGCACTTCCCGGGCGTCCCGCGCATGGCGCTGACCGCGACCGCCGACGAACGCACGCGCGCCGACATCGCCGAGCGGCTCGCGCTGAGCAACCCGGCCTGGTTCGTCGGCGGCTTCGATCGGCCCAATATCCGCTACATGGTGCGCGCGCGCGTCAACGAGCGCGAGCAGCTCAAGCGCTTCCTCGCCGCGCATGCCGGCGCCGCCGGCATCGTCTACTGCATGTCGCGCAAGAAGGTCGAGAACATCGCCGCCTGGCTCGCCGCGCAGGGTGTCGATGCGCTGCCTTACCATGCCGGTCTCGACGACCTCACGCGCCGCCGCCACCAGGAGCGCTTCCTGCGCGAGGACGGCGTCGTGATGGTGGCGACGATCGCCTTCGGCATGGGGATCGACAAGCCCGACGTGCGCTTCGTCGCCCACCTCGACCTGCCCAAGAGCGTCGAGGCCTACTACCAGGAGACCGGGCGTGCCGGGCGCGACGGCGAGCCGGCCGATGCCTGGATGGTGTATGGCCTGCAGGACGTCGTGCGCCTGCGCCAGATGCTCGATGCCTCGAGCGCCGACGAGGAGCACAAGCGCATCGAGCGGCACAAGCTGGACGCGCTGCTCGGCTGGTGCGAGGCGACTACCTGCCGGCGCCTGCCGCTGCTGGCCTACTTCGGTGAACAGCGCGACGCGCCCTGCGGCAACTGCGACAACTGCCTCGAGCCGCCGCGCACCTTCGATGCCACCGAAGATGCGCAGAAGCTGTTGTCCTGCATCTATCGTACCGGGCAACGCTTCGGCGCCGCGCACGTCATCGACGTGCTGCGCGGCGCCGATACCGAGAAGGTGCGCCAGTACGGACATGCCGATTTGTCGACCTTCGGCATCGGCGCCCCGCAGGGCGTCAATCAATGGCGTTCGCTGCTGCGCCAGTTGATGGTCGATGGTGCGGTGTGGGCCGATGTCGAGGGCTACGGTGCGCTGCGCCTCGGCGAGCGCGCACGCGGCATCCTGCGCGGCGAGGTCGAGGTGCGCGTACGCGAGGACGTCGCTGAGGCGAAGTCCGCGACGCGGCGCCGGGCGTCCGGCGCGCCGGAGACCATCGCCCCTGCCGACGAGCCGACGTGGGAACGTCTGCGCGAATGCCGCAAGCGCCTTGCCGACGAACAAGGCGTGCCGCCCTACGTGATCTTCCACGACCGCACGCTGCGCGACATGCTCGCGCGGCGCCCGGGCACGCTGGCGGCGATGCTCGAAGTGAGCGGCGTGGGCGAGGCCAAGCTCGAGCGTTACGGCGCGGCATTCCTCGACGCGCTCGCCGAGCCCTGAACCAGGCAGCGGCGGGCGCGGTGTGGCCGGGTTGGCGGCAGCGCTCCTATACTGCCGCCCTCAGCGTCATCCAGGAATCGAGAGGAGAGGACCCGATGCCCATTGCGACCCTGCGCCGTAACGTCAAGGCGCCGCACCGTTACGTGTGGGACTGGCTCGCCGACTTCGGCGCGCTCGACAAGCTGCACCCACCCGGCAACCTGACCGAGTTCCGCTGCGAGGGCAACCACGTCGGCGCGCGCCGTTTCGCCCGCTTCAATCCCGAACTCGGTGTCGAGGGTCAGATCATCGAGCGTCTCGACGTCGCCCACGAACCGTCGGTGATCGTCTACTCGATCGTGCAGGAGTACCCCTTGCCGATGACCGACTACGTCGCCGTCGTGACGCTCGCCGCGGGTGCCGGTGACAGCACGGAAGTGAGCTGGGAAGGGCACTACACCGAGGGCGCG
The DNA here is from genome assembly GCA_030429865.1 of Gammaproteobacteria bacterium. Classification (GTDB taxonomy): domain Bacteria; phylum Pseudomonadota; class Gammaproteobacteria; genus JACKNG01. The sequence goes on from JAUIFX010000070.1 coordinate 21,182, forward strand.
CTGCCCGCGGCGCAGATGGACGCCATGCTGGTCGATTTCTACGAGCTGTTCCTGGGCAACATCGAGAAGGCCCACGCGCTCGGACGCAGGCCCGGCGAGAGTCCCTACTGAGACAGCGCCGCGCGCGGGCGGCGCCGGGCATTCAGGTGAACAGCTCGGCGCTGGCGCGCGCGTGCGCCGACAGCTCGCCGTCCTGGTTGTGCGCGACGAGGTCGAAATCGACCAGGCGCCGGCCGTTCTCCTCGCGCTTGCCGGTGACGCTGCCGTCGATGGTGATCAATTCACCTTCCAGGTTGTGGCGGCGGATCTCGCAGTAAAGGCGCGTGAGCATCGCGTCGTCGCCGATCCAGTTGGTGATCGCGTGGCTCATCCACGAGCAGCGTTCGGGCCCGTAATCGTAGGCGCCCGGGGCGCCGACCTTGCGCGCGAATTCCTCTTCCCAGTGCACGCGCTCGGGGCAGTCGGGGATGCCGAAACGGTTCTTGATGCCGGCCGCCGGGTGGCGCGTCTGCAGTTTCCAGGCGAGCTTGTTGGCGCGGATGTAGAGGCCTCCCCAGCCCTGCGCGTAGGCGATGAAGCCGGTGACCGTCATCGGCCCCTTGGCCATGCGCGGCAGGGCCTCGCCGACGCTGATTTCGTCCCAAGTGCGCGGCGTCGCGCCGCGTACCTCCTCGGCGGCGTAGAGTGCGTTGTGTGCCGCGAGTTCCGCGTCGGAATAGACGCGCGTCAGGCCCCGCTTGAGCGCGGTGTACTTCGAGCCCGACTCGCGCGCGATGTCGCGATCGGTGCGGAAGCACCAGGTGTCGGCGGCCGCGAGCTGGTCGCCGTCGCGGTCGAAGAAGTCGACGTGATAGACCTGCTGCACCGACCGGCCGGCGAAGCGCGTCTCGTGTTCGATGAGATCCTTCAGGTAGGCGCGGGTCGAAATCTCGGTGTTGCGCACAATCGGCTTGATCCACTCGAAGTCGCACCCGGCGAACATCGCATGTACCCCCGGCAGGCCGCCGACATAGCCCGAAACCACCCGGTCGCAGGCGAACAGGAACGACGGCGGGGCGATCACGTCGCCGTAGCGCGTCTCGCGCGCGTAAGCGGGATCGCACCACAGCGGGTTGTCGTCGCCGATGCCGTGCGCGTAGTGGCG
>JAUIFX010000071.1 GCA_030429865.1 Gammaproteobacteria bacterium
GAACTGCTTCAAGATATCGGCGGCGGGCTGCATCGTCGGAAGGTCCGAATCACTTCCCATAACGATCCCAACGACTGGCTTCTTCATATCTTTTGAGGCTCCTTAAAACTCAGCTTGGCGGCTAGAGCTTCCGCTTCCGCTCGCATCCCGGCGGGGGGGTCATCCCCCACCAGCGTGAGATGACCGAGCTTCCGACCGGGCAGACGGTCCAGGCCGGTCCCTTCGAGATCGAGCTGGTGCATCTCGCCCACTCGATTCCCGACATGCGCGGCGTGATCGGCCGCTTCGCGCACGTGCCGAGCGGACGCGCGTTTCTCATCCAGGTTGCGGGGGTCGCCCAGGCGCCCCTCGACGACGCTGCGCTCGCCGCGTTGATGAACTGGCTGCTGCCGCGCATGGACGCGGCGGGCCTGCCGGCCGATTTCGCACCGTATACCGCCGCCGAGGTGGCACGCCTGCGCGCCGAGCGCCCGGGCGATCTCGGCGCCCTGCGGGCACAGGCCCTGGCCGACCTCGCTGCCGCCGGCCACGCCAGCGCGGAGACCGCCGCGGATACGCCCTGAGCAAGCTCCCGGGAGCCACCCCCGCCACCATCCGGGCTGCGCGCACCCGCACGCCCCCCGTACCGGAGGAAATCCTTCATGACCGTCAGTTACATGGACACCATACGCCGGCGCTACGAACAGCTCGGCTACACGCCCTACCGCTGGTACGTTGCCGACGACACACCGCCCTGGCAGGCGCTCGACAAGCCGCTCGCACAAGCCCGCCTCGGCCTGCTCTCGACCTCGGGCGCCTACGCCGTCGGCCAGCGCGCGTACCACTACAAGGACGACACCTCGATTCGCGCCATCCCGAGCACGACGCCGCCTGCGGACATCCGCTTTTCGCACATCACCGAGAACTACCTGGTCGACGCGAAACGCGACCCGGAGACGATCTTCCCGCTCGATACGCTGCGCGAGCTGCGTGACGAAGGGGTCATCGGCGAACTCGCCGACGAGGTCTACTCCTGCATGGGCGGGGTCTATTCGCAACGGCGCGTGCGCGAGGAAACCGCGCCCGCGGTACTCGCCGCCTGCCAGCGGCAACGCATCGACTGCGCGCTGCTCGTCGCGATGTGACCGGTGTGCCACCAGACCGTGTGTCTGGTCGCCCGTCACCTCGAAGCCCACGGCATCCCGACGCTCGCGCTCGGCGCGGCACGTGACATCCTCGAAGCCGGCCGCCCGCCGCGCGCGGCGTTCGTCGATTACCCGCTCGGTCACACGGCGGGCAAGCCGTTCGACCGCGCCGATCAGCGCAGCGTCATCGCCGGAGCGCTGCGCGGATTCGAATCCATCGGCGAACCGGGCGGCCTGGTCGTGCTGCCCAACCAGTGGGGCGACGACGCCTGGCGCACCGAAGCGACCTCGACCGAGGCCCGCGACACGCGCCAACCGCGGGACGAGACCCCGCAATGGCAGTCGCCCGCAGACCGCGAGGCGGCACGCGCCGCCGGACTCGCGGTCTGAACGAAACGTGTCCCCCGCACCGGCACGGCCGGCGCGGGCGCGCGCGTTTTCCCGCCGGGCGCATCGACCAGGAACGCTCGGTTGACACGCCGGGCCCGGATGATAGCTTCAACGCATCACTGGCCGGGGCCACCGGCCGCCGCACGCCACCCAGGGGAGAACACATGCAACTCGGTTATTTCATCATGCCTTCGCACCCGCCCGAGCGGCCGCTGTACGAGGGTCACGAATGGGATCTGCAGACGCTGCGCTGGGCCGACGAGTTCGGTTACGCCGAGGCCTGGGTCGGCGAACACCACACCTGCCCGTGGGAACCGCACCCCGCGCCCGACCTGCTCATCGCGCAGGCCTTGCGCGAGACCACGCGCATCCGCCTCGGCACAGGCGGCTTCCTGCTCCCCTATCACCATCCGGCCGAACTCGCCAACCGCGCGGCGATGCTCGACCACCTCGGCCAGGGCCGTTACAACTTCGGTATCGCGGCCGGCGGCCTGCCGAGTGACTGGGCGATGTTCGGCGTCGACGGCATGAAGGGCGAGCATCGGCACATGCTTGCAGAAGCGCTCGAGATCATCCTGCGCCTGTGGGGCGACGAGGAAGAGTTCGAACACCGCGGGCAGTTCTGGACGGTGCGCAAGCCGGCACCGAGCGTCGTCGAGACGATGCGTGCGCACCTCAAGCCCCTGCAGCTGCCGCACCCGCCGATCAGCCTTTCCGGCCTCAACGCCAACTCCGATACGCTGCGCCTGTGCGGCGAGCGCGGTTACATCCCGATGAGCCTGAATCTCAACACCGGCTACGTGCGCGGCCACTGGGACGCCGTGGTGGCGGGCGCCGAGAGCGCCGGGCGTACTGCCGACCGCGCGCAGTGGCGTGTCAGCCGCGAGGTCTGCGTCGCCGAGACCGACGATGCGGCGATGAAGCTCGCCGTTGAAGGCGGCCTCGGCCGCCTGTGGAACGAACACCTGCTGCCGTTGTTCCGCGCGTTCAAGTTCATCGACTTCCTCAAGCACGCGCCGGACGTCGCCGACGACGATGTCGACGTCGCCTACCTCGCACGCCACAACTGGCTGGTCGGCTCGCCCGAGACGGTCACGCAGAAGCTGGAGGCGATGTACGACGACCTCGGCGGCTTCGGCACGCTGGTGCTGCTCGGCACCGACTACGTCGAACAGGACGAACCGTGGCGCGAATCGATGGGCCTGCTCGCGCAGGAAGTCATGCCCCGCGTCGCCGCGCTGACACCCTGATCGGCGGGTAGCGGGCGACCCGGGCACGCCAGCCCGCGCGCCACGGAACCGGAACTCAGAGCTGCATCGGCGCGTTCTGCCCCGCCCAGCCCGCGGCAAGCGTGGTCATCGCGCGGATGTGCACGACCTCCTGCTCGATCAGCCAGCGTCCGTCTGCGGCACGGCGCCGGAACGCCCAATCGTAGGTGCCCCAACCGAGGACCGATTCGCTGCCGAGTTCCTGGGTGACGTGCCAGTACATGAAAGCGGTCGCATGGTCGCCGTCGACGCGGATGTCCTCGTTGGCGTAGTAACGCCGCGGGTTGTCGAAGCGCCGCCAGTAGTTCTCGAAGAACTGCATGATCGCTTCCAGCCCGCTGACCTCGACCGACCACGCCGGGACACCCAGCACGGCGTCCTCGGCAAACAGTTCGCGCAACAGGTGCGGGCGCTTTTCGTCCACGCCGATGGCGTAGTGCGCCAGCACCGCGCGGATGTCGTTGTCGGCGCGCAGTGCGGCGACCTCGCGCTCGAGCGCGTCGAGACGTTGTTCGATGGTGCTCATGGTCTGCCCTCCCCGGGTGCGTGCCCGGATGTGCACGAGGCGACGAAAGCGGCGATGCGCCGGGTCAGCTCGCCGTCGCTCGCGTCGAGACTCGCGATGAGGTCGAAATGATGACAACCGCCGAGCGTGCGGTACTCGCCGGTCAGGCCCGCCGCGCGCCATGCGCCGATGAACTCGCGCGACTGGCGGTGGAACTCGTCGGACTCGGCGCCGCCGACTTCGGCGATGAGCGGCGGCGCGCGTTCGGGCACATGCAGGCACGGACTCTCGCGCGCGATCATGTCGCCGTCGAGCTGCAGCATCGGCTGCAGCCACGACCAGCGCAGCGGCGCGAGGTCGAACAGGCCGCTCAGCGCGTAGCCGCCCTTGATGATCGCTGATGGCAGGCCGTAGTCGGCTTCCCACGCGGTCTGCAGCAGGCGCGCGACCTGGTGCCCGCCGGCGGAATGCCCGGCGACGACGATGCGCGCCGGGTCCGCGCCGTAGTCGGCCGCGTGCCGGTACAGCCAGGCCAGCGCCGCGCGGCTCTGGCGCGTGATCTCGGCGATCGTGACGCGCGGACACAGCGCGTAGTTGGTCACGGCCACGCTGATACCGGCGGCGACCAGTCCGCGCGCGACGAAACTGAATTCGCGCGCGCCGAGACGCCGCCAGTAGCCGCCGTGGACGAAGACCAGCAGCGGCGAACCAGCGCCGGCCGGGAAGAGATCGAGGGTTTCGGCGAGCGTCGGACCGAACGCCAGGCCGAGTTCGCAGGCGAGTTCGGCGCGCGCGCGCTCGCTCGCCGCGATGTAGAAATCGAGCCACTCGCGCGCGTCCGGCACACGCCGCTCGATCTGGTACTCGGCGTCGATCGCCTCCTGGCTGTCGAACTGGCGATAGAGCATGCGACCTCCCCCTGGCCCGCGGCCGTCTCCTGCATCAGACCTCAAGCGCGGGCACGAGGTCAATGTCGCTGCTCGTCGTCCGCGTGCGCGGTCTACAATCGCAGCCCGGTCCACCAGAGAACATCACAGGGGAGAACATCACGCATGGCCATGCTCACCGACCAGGTCGTCCTCATCACCGGCGGCAGCACCGGGATCGGCCGCGCCACCGCGCTCATCTGCGCCGCCGAAGGCGCCAACATCGTCATCGCCGACGTGCAGGAAGCGGCCGGCGCGGAAACCGTCGCCGCGATCGAACAGGCCGGCGGCCGGGCCGAGTACCAGCATTGCGACGTCGGCGATTTCGCCGCCGTCGAAGCGCTCGTCGCCGGCATCGCCAGCCGCCACGGCAGGCTCGACGGCGCGTTCAACAATGCCGGTATCGAGGGCCCCACGGCCAAGATCCTCGACCTCGACCCGGCCGACTGGGAACGCGTCATCCGCGTCAACCTGACCGGCGTCTACCATTGCATGAAGGCCGAGGTCGCGCAGATGGTCGAACAGGCGCGCGGCGGCAGCATCGTCAGCACGGCCTCGGCCGCGGGCCTCATCGGCATTCCGGGTGCCGCCGGCTACAACTCGGCCAAGCACGGCGTGGTCGGCCTGACCAAGACCGTCGCGCTCGAATACGCCTCGCGCAACATCCGCGTCAACGCCGTCTGCCCCGGGTTCATCGAGACGCCGATGCTGGACCGCGTGACCGAAGCGAGCGTGAAGATCCGCGAACAGATGATCGGTGCCACCCCGATGCGACGGGTCGCCCAGCCGGACGAGATCGGCGACGCCGTTGCCTGGCTGCTGTCGGCGAAATCGACCTACGTCACCGGCGTCGCGCTGCCCGTCGACGGCGGCTGGGTCGCCCAGTAGCGGTTCCCGGTGCCGGCCCGGCACCCGTCCGTGCGGGTGTCGGCCGCGCCGGGCGCAACGCGCGACGGCGATCGTCAGCGCGGGCCGGTCATCGCCGCCGGCCGCACCCAGCGATCGAAGTCCTCGGCGCCGACGCTGCCGAGCGCGAGCGCCGCTTCGCGCAGCGTGGTGCCCTCGGCGTGCGCTTTCTTCGCGATGGCGGCTGCCGCGTCGTAGCCGATGTGCGGCGCGAGCGCGGTGACCAGCATCAGCGACCGTTCGAGGTGCGCGGCGATGCGCGCCCGGTCCGGCTCGATGCCCGCCGCGCAGTGCTCGCGGAAGCTCGCCGTGCCGTCGGCAAGCAGGCGCGCGCTCATCAGGAACGCATGCGCGATGAGCGGCTTGCACACGTTCAATTCGAAGTTGCCGGCAGCGCCACCGACGTTGATGGCGACGTCGTTACCGAGCACCTGCGCGCAGCACATCACCAGCGCCTCGCACTGGGTCGGGTTGACCTTGCCCGGCATGATCGAGCTGCCGGGCTCGTTGGCGGGAATGGTGATCTCGCCGAGCCCGCAACGCGGGCCCGAGGCCAGCCAGCGCACGTCGTTCGCGATCTTGGTCAGGCTCGCGGCCAGGGTCTTGAACGCGCCGTGCGCGGCAACCAGCGCATCGTGTGCGGCCAGCGCCTCGAACTTGTTCGGCGCGCTGACCAGCGGCAGCCCGGTTGCCGCGGCGAGCCGCGCGGCGACCCGCTCGCCGAACTCCGGGTGCGTGTTGAGCCCGGTACCGACCGCCGTGCCGCCGAGCGCGAGTTCGGCGAGATGCGGCCGCGCGTGTTGGAGATGCGCGATGCCGTGTTCGAGCTGGGCGACCCAGCCGGAAATCGCCTGGCCGAGCGTCAGCGGCGTCGCGTCCATGAGGTGCGTACGGCCGATCTTGACGACGTCGGCGTATGCCGCGGCCTTGTCCGCCAGGGTCTCGCGCAGCGCCGCCAGGGCCGGCAGCACGTCACGCGCGACCGCCACGCTCGCAGCCACGGCCATGGCGCTCGGGAAGACGTCGTTCGACGACTGCCCGCGGTTGACGTGGTCGTTCGGGTGCACTTCGCGGCCTTCGCCGCGGCACCCGCCGAGCAGCTCGCTGGCACGGTTGGCGAGCACCTCGTTCATGTTCATGTTGCTCTGCGTGCCGCTGCCGGTCTGCCACACCGCGAGCGGGAACTCCGCCTCGTGGCGCTGCTCGACGACCTCCTGCGCGGCCTGCGCGATAGCTTCGCCGCGGCGCGCATCCAGCACGCCAAGCTCGACGTTGACGCGCGCCGCTGCCTGCTTGACGAGCGCGAGCGCGGTAATCAACGCCGGCGGCATACGTTCGCTCGAAATCGCGAAATGCCCCAGGCTACGCTGTGTCTGCGCTCCCCACAGGCAGGTGGACGGCACCTCGATGGGGCCGAACGTGTCGTACTCGGTGCGCGTCTCGTTCATACATACCAGCATACGCCGGCACCGCGCGGGCATCATCCGCCCGGGGTCTCACGGGCGCGTTCTCAGGCGCTCCACCCTGCCAGGGCCAGGCCGAGCGCGAGCAGGGCCGCGTGCAGCAGCGCCGCGGTGATGGCCCCGACGATGGCCGGCACCAGCGCGGCCGGGCGCGTCGCATCACGCCACAGCGCCCGCACTGCACGGGTGGCCGGCACGAGCGCCAACAAGGCGAGCAGCGTCTGCACGGGCAGCTCACCGCGCACCACCATGAAAACCAGCCAGCAGTAGGCGAACCCGTACAAGGCCGGCGGCAGGGCGCGTGCACGTGCCGGCCCCAGCCGGACGACGAGGTTGCGTTTGCCCGCACGCGTGTCGGCCGCGACATCGGGAAACTCGTTGACCAGCAGCACCGCCATGACGTGCAGCGCGAAGCCCAGGCCAGCGGCGAACGGCAACGCTGCGAGGGCGCCGCGCTGAACGAGATCCGCCCCGATCACGACCAGCAGCCAGCCGGCGCCGACGGCGAACTCCCCCAGCCCGCGGCACATCAGCGCGAACGGCGGCGCCGAGTAGGCCCAGGCGATGAGCAGCCCGGCCATGCCGACGAACAGCAGTACGCCGTCCGAGCGCCAGGTCAGCCACAGGCCGGCGGGGATCACGCTCGCCATCAGGGCGTAACCGAAGCGGGCCATCGCGTCCTCGTCGAGCACGCCGTTCTGGATCAGGCGGCTGCCGCCGGTATAGGGAAACTGCCGATCGACATTGGCCGCGTCGCTACCGTTGCGGGCGTCGTGGTAGTCGTTGAGCACGTTCGCCGCGGCGTGCGCGATCAGCGCGAAGACCACTGTCACCACGGCGCTCGCGGCATCCACGGACACCCCCGCGGCATACGCGCAGGCGATGCCGAGCATGGCCCCGGCGGCAGTCATACCGAGGAAACCCGGGCGGGTCGCGGCGAGATAGCGCGCGCACGGGTGCGCGAGCTGCTCGAGGGTCGGCTCCGAGACGGCCATCGCTTCAGGCGCGCGCGACCTCGACGAGGTTGTCTGAGAAGGTCGGTGCGTGTCCCATGTCGACGAACTCGGCGGCGCTGATCACGTTGACCGTGCCCCGGTTGAGCTGGCGCCAGTAGCCGAGCGTGGCCACGACCACGCCGGGATTGACGTCCGCGGTGAGCTTCGCAGCGCCCTCGAAAGCGCCGCGATCGTTGAACACCCGCACCACGTCGCCCTCCGCGATCGCGCGGCTCGCGGCATCGGCTGGGTTGATCAGCACGAACTGCTCGCCCTGGCCGCGGATCTTGTCGTCCATGTTGGCGTAACAGGAATTCAGGAAACCGTGGCTCTTCGGCGAGACGATACTGAGCGGGTAGCGCGCGGCGAGCTCGGGGTTGCTGACCACGCTCTCGCGCGGCGGCACGTAATCCGGCACCGCGTCGAGCGGTTCACCGCCCTGCATGTCGGTATACATCTGGCGGAACGGCGGCGCGACGAAATTACCGCCGGCGGCGATGCCGGAGACGAACTCGCACTTGCCGGACGGTGTCGGGAAGTTGCCTTCGCGGTGCGGCGCGCGGTGATCGGCGCCGCCGAGCGCCAGGGGCACGAAGCCCTGCTCGCGCAGCGTCGCGAGATCGAAACCGGCGCAGGCCGGCGCGTCCCAGTCGACGAAATGCTCGAGGCACTCGGCATCGGACCAGTGGAGTTCGGGTTCGTCGTAGCCCATGCGTGCAGCGAGACGGCGGAAGATCTCGCGGTTCGACAACGCCTCGCCCGGCGGCTCGACGCAGCGCTCGTTATAGGTCAGGTAGTTGTGCCCCCAGGAGAGGATGATGTCCTCCATCTCCGCGCCCATGGCCGCCGGCAGCACGATGTCGGCCCACAGGGCGGTGTCGGAAAGGAAGTGGTCGGCGACGACCAGGAACAGGTCCTCGCGCGCGAGACCGGCGACGATCTTGTCGCCTTCGGGCGCCTGCGTGACCGGGTTCGAGTTCCAGCACATCATCGAGAGGATCGGCGGATCGAGCGGGATCTCACCGGTCAGCAGGCGCCCGAGCTGGAGGTTGTTGACCGCGCGGGTGCCGGGTGGGATCCATTCCGGCTTGCACATGACGTCGAAGCGATACGGATGCTCCCACACCGGCATGGCGAGTATGCCGCCGCCGACATGCCGCCAGGCGCCGGTCAGCGCCGGCAGGCAGCACACCGCGCGGATGGTCTGCCCACCGCCGGCATGACGTTCGAGCGCAACGCCGATACGCAGCGCGGCCGGTTGCGTGCGCGCATATTCACGCGCGAGCTGCCGGATGTCGGCGGCCGGGATGCCGGTGATGCCTTCGGCCCATTCCGGGCTGCGCGCCGCGGCGCGAGCGGCGAGTTCCGCGAAGCCCGCGGTGTAGGCGTCGACGTACTCGCGATCGACCAGGTCTTCTTCGATCAGGGTATGAATCAACGCCATCGCCAATGCACCGTCCGTGCCGGGACGCGGCGCGAGATGCCAGTCCGCGGCCTTGGCCGTGCGCGAGGCGTAGGCATCGATGACGACGACCTTGGCCCCGGCCTTCTGCGCGTCCTTGACGATGTGCCAGTGATGCAGGTTGGTGCTGACGCTGTTGCAGGCCCAGATGACGATGTACTTGGCGTGCTTGAAGCTCTCCGGGTCCATGCCGCCGCTCGGGCCGTAGGTCATGAGCCAGGCGGTCGCCGATCCTTCGCCACAGAACGTGCGCTCCATGACCGTCGCGCCCATGCGGTTGAAGAACGCATCGCCGCCGTTCAGGCCGTGCACCAGGCCCTGGTGACCGAGATAGCTGTAGGGCGCGATGGCTTGCGGCCCGTGCGTGGCGATGATCTCCCGCCAGCGCGCGGCGATGGTGTCCAGTGCCTCGTCCCAGGCGATCGGCGTGAACTGGCCGCTGCCTTTCGGCCCGCTGCGCCGCAGCGGCTGCAGCAGGCGATCGGGATGGTAGTGGCGCTTCTCGTAGTCCTTCAGCTTGACGCACAGCCCGCCACGCGTCATCGGGTGATCGGGATTGCCGCGCACCCCGGTCAGGCGGCCGTTCTCGACCTCGAACAGCATCGCGCAGGTATCGGGGCAATCGTGCGGACAGCCCCCCTTGTGGATCGACTTGCCAACCGTTGCCATGACGCCCTTCTCCTGCCGGCCGTGCCGACGCTCGTGTGCCTCAGGTGCATCCTAGCAGGGAAACGGCGCGCTGCCCCGGTGCGTGATCAGCCGAGCGTGTAATCCGTCTGCGTGCGCGCGAAGTCGATGAAATAGTCTATCGAGCCCGGGTTCTGCATCGCATCGCGGCTGACCGACTTGTCGATATCGAAACCCATCAAGATCTTGCGCACCGGCACTTCGAGCTTCTTGCCGGTCAGGGTATAGGGGATCTCGTCGACGGCGTAGACCTGGTCCGGCACGTGGCGCGGCGAACACTGCGTGCGCAGCGCCTGCGCCATTTTCTTCTTGAGCGCGTCGTCGAGGACGCAGCCCGCGGCAAGCCGGATGAACATCGGCATGAAGAAGTTGCCGCCCGGCAGGTCTAGATTGACCACCAGCGCATCGTCGATTTCGTCCAGCGCCTCCACGCAGCGGTAGATCTCGGCAGTGCCGATGCGCACCCCGTAGCGGTTCAGCGTCGAGTCCGAGCGCCCCTTGATGAAACAGCCGCCGCGCGCGTTCAGTTCGAAGAAGTCGCCGTGGCGCCACACGCCGGGGAAGGTATCGAAATAGGATTCGAAGTAGCGCTGACCGCCCTCGTCGTTCCAGAAGTAGAGCGGCATCGACGGCATCGGCCTGGTCACGACCAGCTCGCCGACCTCGCCGATGACCGACTCGCCGGCGTCGTTGAAGGCCTGCACGTCGACGCCGAGCGCGCGCGCCTGGATCTCGCCGGCGTAGACCGGCAGGGTGCACGAGCCGCTGACGAAACCCGAGGCGACGTCGGTGCCGCCGCTCTGCGAAGTCACCCACAGGTCGGCGTTGACGTTCTCGTAGAGCCACTGCATCGATTCCGGGGTCGCCGGCGAGCCGGTGAGCAGGATGCCCTCGATAGCGCTCAGGTCGTAGCGCTCCTTCGGTACCACGCCCTCCTTCTGCATCATGGCGAGGTAGGTCGGGCTAGCGCCGAACTGGGTCGCGCCGCTCTCCGCCGCGAGCCGCCACAGCATGTCGACATCGGGCGCGGCCGGGTGGCCGTCATAGATTACCGGCGCCGCACCCACCAGCATCGCGCTCATGAGGATGTTCCACATGATCCAGCCCGAGGTCGTGTAGAAGAACATGCGCGATCCGGGACCGAGGTTGCACTGCAGCGCGAGCATCTTGTGCAGTTCCAGCACGATGCCGCCGTGGCCGTGCACGATGGCCTTGGGCAGGCCGGTGGTGCCGGAGGAATACACCACCCACAGGGGATGATCGAAATCGAGCTGGGCGAACTCGAGTGCCGGCGCCGCGCCGCTGCCGCGCAGCTCGGCCCAGGAGACGGCGTGCGCGACCGGCGCTGCCGCATCCGCGTCGAGATAGGGCAGGTGGACCACGTGCTCGAGGCTCGGCAACGCCTCGATGATGGTGCGCGCCTCGCCGCGGCGATCGAAGGCCTTGCCGCCATAGCGGTAGCCATCGACGGTGAACAGGGCCTTGGGCTCGATTTGCTGGAAGCGGTCGAGCACGCTGGCGGCGCCGAAGTCGGTCGAACAGCTCGACCACACCGCACCGATCGCGGTCACCGCGAGACAGGCGACCATGGTCTCGGGGATGTTCGGCATGAACGCGACGACGCGGTCGCCGGCACCGATGCCGCGCGCGCGCAGCCCGGCCGCGACGCGCGCGACCTCCTCGCGCAGCTGGTCCCATGACCACGTCGTCAGGGCGCGTTGCTCGGCAGCGAAAAACAAGGCCGGCGCCTCGCCCGCCGCATGACGCAGGACGTGCTGGGCGAAGTTGAGACGTGCACCGACGAACCATTTCGCGCCGGGCATCACGCGTTCGGCCAGCACGCGCTCGTAGGGCGCGGCGCTCTCGATTTCGAAATAATCCCAGATCGCCTGCCAGAAGGCCTCCAGCTCATTCACCGACCAGGCATGCAAGGCCGCGTAATCGGCGAAGCGCAGCCCGCGCTCGCGCCCGAGCCAGTGCATGAAGCGGGTCAGCTCGGCCTGCGCGATGCGTGCCTCGCCCGGCTGCCACAACAAGTCCCCTTCTTTGAGCATCGTCTTCCCCGTACAGCACAAGAATGTTGGCCACGCCGCGGCCGCGCATGCCTGCCGACGGGCACGGTCATGCCGCAGCGGGCACGGCGCGCGTGGTGTCGGGCAGCGATGGATGCGCACCGCGCGACAAGGGTGGTGCGTCGAACGGGCGCGGCCGCGCGCCCGGCGCGCACGTTACCGCATGCGTGGCGCGAGCGAAACCGCGCCGCGCGCATGCGCCGACAGCGGGCGATGCATGCCGTGCCGCGCGACCGCCCGGCTCGCCACTCCCCGGCCGGACCATCGCCTGTCGCGGCGCCGGGACGCGACAAAAGTTTTACGACGAAAGTCTTGGGCGCGCCGCCACCCCGGGCTATGCTGCGGCGCCATGAAGGTACTCATCGTCGACGATCACGCGCTCGTGCGCGACGGCCTCGGCCACCTGCTGCAGGTACTCGACGATGATGCGGTCGAGGTGTTGGAGGCGGCAACCGCGAGCGACGCGCTGGCCTGCGCCGCCACCACGCCCGATCTCGATCTCGCGCTGGTCGATCTCAACCTGCCCGACCGGCACGGCCATGAACTGGTCGCCGCGCTCGTCGCGCAATGTCCGCTGCTGCCGACCGTCGTGCTGTCAGCGTCCGAGGACCCGAGAGACATCGAGCAGGTGCTCGCGGCCGGCGCGCTGGGCTTCGTGCCGAAGTCTTCGCCGACGCCGGTCCTAGTGCAGGCCCTGCGCCTCGTACTGGCCGGCGGCATCTACGTGCCGCCCGCCCTGATGCGCGCCGCCGCACGTGCCGCGGCGCCGAACCCGCATGCCCTGACCGAGCGCCAGGCAGCAATTCTGCGGCGCCTCGTCGACGGCCATTCGAACAAGGTCATCGCGCGCGAACTCGGCATCACCGAGGCGACCGTCAAGGCGCACGTCAGCGCGATCTTCAAGGCGCTCGGGGTCAGTAACCGCACGCAGGCCGCGCGGGCGGCACGCGAACTCGGCATCGGCGAGTAGCGGCCCCGCATCGCCCTCGCCGGAGCCGTCGGGTCTGCGCGGCCGTCCGGCGCGCGCTCGAGACGCCATCGCCCGGGCCGCGCTACGCGGCGCCGGGACGACGGCGCTCAACTCACCGGCAGTCTCAGGCGCGCTTGCGGCGCAGGCCGCCGGCAACCATGCCGAGACCCAGCAGGGCCAGGGTGGCCGGCTCGGGTACGTTGGCAGCGCGCGAGACGCGCAGCGTGCTGTCTAAGACCGAAATCTGGCTCGGGGCGTGGAACACGCCGTTGATATAGAGCGACTGGCCCGAGCTGCCGCTCTCGAAACCGATGATGCCGACGCCGTCGGTACCGGTCGCGTTCCAGCGCTGACCACCCGCGGTGAAGGAGTTGCCTCCCACGGCGAGCAGCTCGGTGTTGGTGTCGAAGTTGAAGTTCTCCGGCGTGCCGCTGAAGGTTCCGATCGAAGTGACGCCGTCGAAGCCTTCCAGCGAGAACGAGAGCAAGGAACTCTGGTTGATGCTGCCCGTGCCGAGCAGGGAGTCGTCGATGCTGAACAGGCCGGTGAGGCTGAAGCCGTTGGCGCCCGTCCAGGCGATGTTGTAGCTGATCGGTACCGCGTACGCGGCACTGCCGACCGTAAGCAGGCACAGGGCGAGAAGCAGGGATTGGATGCGTTTCATGGGAAGCCTCGCGACATCGTGGATGTGAACTCGGCTTGGTAGGCAGCAATACTCGCGCCAGAAAAAAATACCTGATGGATTTCAGAAACTTGAAAACAGCGCGCCGTTCCCATCAGCGATTCCCGTAGCAAACTGTAAGATTCCTGATACAAAAGCGCCGGTGCGCGTGGCCGGCGCTCAGACCGTCGCCACATCGACGTGTCATCCCCCCGCGCGCCGCGGATTTCGCCATCGGCAGCCTCGCCTGGCGCCTCATGTCGATGCGCGCCGCCGTCCGGCGTGTAAAGAATGCGATACGAACGGCATCCGCGCCGCACCGCGCGCTTCCTGCCGGCCACGACACCGCGCGTCCCGGCGGCATGACGCGCCAGCGGCAGCGCCCGCCTCAGCGCCGGCGACCACCGAATTCGAGGATGACGGTGTCGCCCTTGTTGTGCAGCACGTACTGGGTGCGGGTTGCACCCGGCGCACGACTCAAGCGCACCGCTGCCGGCTCCGGGTCTTCCGTGGCAACGGCATCGCGCGGTGCGTCGGTATCACGCGCAGCCGCCGCGACCGGCACGGGCGACCCGGCGTCCGGCGGCGAAAGCGGTGCCGACACCGCGATTTCGCGCTTCTCGATGAAGACGTCCGGATCCGCGGTGGGAATGATGCTTGGCGCACTGACCGGCGCCACGCGGACGACGCGCTGCTCGGCGACCAGCGGCACGCAGGCGTCGGCAATCTTGCGCGCGAGGTAGTCGCCGTCGACCGCGCCGCCGGCGGCGAGCGAATCACGCACCGGTTCATCGCTGTCGCGCGCCGCGACGAGTCGTCCGCCCGGTGTGCGCAGGCGGCAGGACACGTTCAGCAGGGTGCCGCGGATGGTACCCGCGTCACGCGGGTTGCTACCGCCGAGTTCGAGCGAGAAGCCGCGCGAGAGCGTACCGCTGCGCGCTTCGGCGAGGTTGACGTCGAGCGCGAGGTGCGCCGCGCCGTGCGCCGGGCACTCACCGGCGCCGCACCAGCGTGGCGCGACCACGCCGAAGCCGGCCCGTTCGAAGGCCTGTTCGAGGAACGCGACGAGGGCCGTGATGCGCGGCTCGTCGAGGCGCTGCCAGGCCTGGCCGCCTTGTGCGTGGACGTCGACGGCGAGGGTCGCGTCGGCGCCCTCCAAGGTCGCGGCGGCCGTGGTCGTCGCCGCCAGCGCGAAGACCGCGCCGGCGACACCGGGGATAAATGAACGCATGGTGCGCCTCCTTGTCGTCGACAGCGCTCAGGCCGCACTCGCGGTGAGCATGCCCTCGGTCAGTATGAATTCGATAATCGCGTCGAGCCCGACGCCCGTCTTGAGGTTGCTGAACACGAACGGCCGCTCGCCGCGCTGCGCGCGGGCGTCGCGATCCATCACCTCGAGCGATGCGCCGACCTGCGGCGCGAGGTCGATCTTGTTGATGACCAGCAGGTCGGACCGGGTCACGCCCGGCCCGCCCTTGCGCGGGATCTTGTCGCCGGCCGAGACGTCGATGACGTAGATGCTGAGGTCCGCGAGCTCGGGACTGAACATCGCGCTCAGGTTGTCGCCACCGCTCTCGACGATGACCAGGTCGAGGCCGGGTATCCGTGCCGCGAGGTCGTCGATCGCGGCGAGGTTCATCGAAGCGTCTTCGCGAATCGCGGTGTGCGGGCAGCCGCCGGTCTCGACGCCGACGATGCGCTCGGGCACGAGCGCGCCCGAGCGCAGCAGGAACTCGGCGTCTTCGCGCGTGTAGATGTCGTTGGTCACGACCGCCATCTCGAGCCGGTCGCGCAGGCGCTTGCACAGCGCGTCGACCAACGCGGTCTTGCCCGAACCGACCGGGCCGCCGATGCCGAGCCGCAGCGGGTCTGAGCGGGTTGCGGTTTGCTGGGTCATGGAATACCTCCGGGAATTGGACTCATGAGCGGAACAGGCGCGTGTACTGGGTCTCGTGCCGGGCGCTGGCGATGACCGCGCCCGGCGCACTGAAGCCGAGGTCGTCGTCGGCGCACGCTGCCGCCGCCTGCACCCACCCCGGGATGCGCGCACCGAGCGCGAACAGCACGCGCTGCGCGCTGCTCTGGCCGAGCGGCACGAGCCGCGTCGCCGCGGCCACCTGGTTCTCGCACCAGGCCCACAGGTAGCCCGCGAGCGTGGCATCGACGGGGATCGCCCAGTGCGCGGCGGCGCAGGCGAACAGCGCCGGGTAGCTGTGCGCGCCGGCCCCAGCCGGCAGCACGCACCCTGGCGACAGCGTGGCCAGCAGCCGTCGCAGCGCGCTCGCCATGGCGGCGTCCTCGCGCCGCAGCTCGGCCGTCTCGCGCGTGCAGGCGAGGCGCTGCGCCCAGTACGCCATCGCGTCTGCCTCGCCGTCGCACGCGGCAACATGCACGCGGTGCATGAACGGCAGGTCCAGCGCCACGAGCGCCGCGCCGGCGAGCCCCTCGATCCAGCCGGCCGCGCTCGCCTCGTCGCGCACCCGGCCCTGTTCGACGGCAAGCTCGAGGCCCTGCGAATAGCTGTAGCCGCCGACCGGCAAGGCCGGGCTGATGAGCTGCCACAGGCGCGGGTCAGCGCGCATGGCCGTGTCCGTGGCGCCGTTCGCGACCGTCGGCGTGGTCATGGTCATGGTGATGCGCATGCGCGTGCGGTGCGCCGTCATCGTGGCCATGCCGATGCCCGCCACCGTACGCGCCGGCTTCCGGTTCGAACGGCCGCGCCGCCGTCGTCACGGCCAGCCCGAGGCCGCCGACCATGGCGTCGAGCACGTGGTCGTGCCCCCACGCGAGCCAGCCGTCGCCAACCTCGACGGCGACGTGCCGGTTGCCCAGGTGGTAGGCGGCACGCGCGAGTTCGCGCGCCGGGCCGCGGGCCAGTGACACAGTCTCGGCGGCCGCTTCGACGCGCACGACGAGACCGCCGCCGGCGAGGACGTCGCCGCCGCGCAGCACCGTGCCGCGTGGCAGGTTGAGCCCCGCTTCGCGGCCCGAGGCGAGGCGGACGCGCTGGCGCGAGCGGCAGCGCGCCGCGAAATCGAGCGTGAGCCGGTCATCGGCGGGCGTGCCCGCCGCGACGAGCCCGGTCAGCATGGGTAAGTTCATCGTCCCTGCCCCGCTCTCAGAACAGGAAGTAACGCTGCGCCAACGGCAGCTCGCTGGCCGGCTCGCAGGTCAGCAACTCGCCGTCGGCGTAGACCGCGTAGGTTTCCGGATCGACGTCCATGTGGGGGGCGTAGTCGTTCAACTTCATGTCGCGCTTGGTCACCGTGCGCGTGCCGCGCACGGCCACCAGCGGCTTGGCCAGCTGCCAGCGCTGCCTCACGCCGGCCTCGACCGCGGCCTGCGAGACGAACGTCACCGAGCTCGCCGCGAGCGCGCCGCCGAGCGCGCCGAACATCGGCCGGTAATGCACCGGCTGCGGCGTCGGGATCGACGCATTCGGGTCGCCCATCGCGGCGGCCGCGATCATGCCGCCCTTGATGATGAGCGACGGCTTGGCGCCGAAGAAGGCCGGCTTCCACAGCACGAGATCGGCGAGCTTGCCGACCTCGATCGAGCCGACCTCGTGGGCGATGCCATGTGCCAGTGCAGGGTTGATGGTGTACTTGGCGATGTAGCGCTTCGCGCGCAGGTTGTCGTGGCGGCCGTTGTCGCCCGGCAGCGCGCCGCGCTGCACCTTCATCTTGTGCGCGGTCTGCCAGGTGCGCGTGATCACCTCGCCCACGCGCCCCATGGCCTGCGAGTCGGAGGCGATCATCGAGAACGCGCCCAAGTCGTGCAGGATGTCCTCGGCGGCGATGGTCTCGCGCCGGATGCGCGACTCGGCGAAGGCGACGTCCTCGGCGATGCGCGGATCGAGATGGTGGCAGACCATCAGCATGTCGAGGTGCTCGTCCACCGTGTTGACGGTGTACGGCCGCGTCGGGTTGGTCGACGACGGCAGCACGTTCTGCGCGCCACACGCCTTGATGATGTCGGGCGCGTGCCCGCCGCCGGCCCCTTCGGTGTGATAGGTGTGTATGGTGCGGCCGCGAAACGCCGCCAGCGTGTCCTCGACGAAACCCGACTCGTTGAGGGTGTCGGTGTGGATCGCGACCTGCACATCGGTCTGCTCGGCGACGTTGAGACAGTTGTCGATCGCGGCCGGCGTCGTGCCCCAGTCCTCGTGCAGCTTGAGTCCCATGGCGCCGGCCGCGATTTGCTCGACCAGGGGATGGGGCAGGCTGGCGTTGCCCTTGCCGAGAAAGCCGAGATTCATCGGCAGGGCATCGGCGGCGAGCAGCATGCGGCCGATGTTCCACGGCCCAGGGGTGCAGGTCGTCGCGTTGGTCCCGGTCGCCGGGCCGGTGCCGCCGCCGAGCATGGTGGTGACACCCGACATCAACGCCTCCTCGACCTGCTGCGGGCAGATGAAGTGGATGTGCGCATCGATGCCGCCGGCAGTCAGTATCATGCCCTCGCCGGCGAGCGCCTCGGTACCGGGGCCGATGACGATGTCGACGCCTTCCTGGGTATCGGGGTTACCGGCCTTGCCGATGGCGGCGATGCGCCCGCTCTTGATGCCGACATCGGCCTTGACGATGCCCCACCAGTCGAGGATGAGGGCATTGGTGATGACCAGGTCGACGACTTCGGCCGCGCTCGCCTGGCTCTGGCCCATGCCGTCGCGGATGACCTTGCCGCCGCCGAACTTGACCTCGTCACCGTAGCGCGTGTGATCGCGCTCGACTTCGATGATCAGCGCGGTGTCGCCGAGGCGTACGCGGTCGCCGGTGGTCGGTCCGAACATTTCGGCATAGGCACGGCGATCGATGCGGCTCATGACTGCCGCTCCAGCGGGCCCATGATGGCGCCGCGGAAGCCGTAGACGGTGCGCGTGCCGGCGTAGGGCACCAACGCGACTTCGCGCGTCTGCCCGGGTTCGAAGCGCACCGCCGTGCCGGCCGGAATATCTAGCCGCATGCCCCGCGCCTGTTCGCGGGAGAACGCGAGTGCCGAGTTGGTCTCGTAGAAATGGTAGTGGCTGCCGACCTGGATCGGGCGATCGCCGGTGTTGGCGACACTGAGTACGACCACGGGGCGGCCCGCGTTGATCTCGATTTCGCCCGGTTCGACGAATAGCTCTCCTGGGGTCATGAAAGATCTCCTTGCGAGCCAGCTCGCGTCAGGGAATGGGATCGTGCACGGTGACGAGCTTGGTGCCGTCGGGGAACGTCGCCTCGACCTGCACTTCGTGCAGCATCTCGGGCACGCCCTCCATCACTTCCTCGCGGCTGAGGATGCGACTGCCCTCGCTCATCAACTCGGCGACGCTGCGGCCATCGCGCGCGCCCTCGAGCACGGCGGCGGAGATGAGCGCGACGCACTCGGGGTAGTTGAGCTTGACGCCGCGCGCGCGGCGCTGCTCGGCGAGCTGCGCGGCGACGAAGACGAGCAGCTTGTCCTTTTCTCGTGGGGTCAGTTCCATGGTGGGCTCCAGCCGTCACACGACGGCACGAACGGTTGGTTGAAGCGCGCGGCCATCACGTGCGCCACACGCGCGGCACGCTGGCCTCGCGTCCGATCACGGCCGGCCGCAGCGCCTGCCACACGCGCGCGAGGAAGTCGCGCGTCGCGGTCGCATCGTGGCCGAGGCAACGCAGGCACAGCAGTCCCTCGAGGCGCGTCACGCCGACTTCGATGCCGTCCGGCACGGATACCGCACGCGCGGTCTCGACACAGGCGTCGTCGGCCGGGCTCGCGTGCAGCGCGCCGATGACGCGCCTCCCTCCGAGCCCCCAGGGCGCCTGCATGAACGGCGACGGCGCGGCGAAGCGCAGGCGCTCCTCGAGCAGCGGCACGCGGTCGACGCGGATGTCGAGCAGCTGGTCCGCGGCACCCTCGGCGTAGTCGTCGCCGTGGGCCGGGCGGCCGAGCACGAGTTGCTCGCGGCCGAGATAGCGCGCCCCCGCGGCAAGATCGATGCGGGTGCGCCCGGCGTAACGGCTGGCATCGAAGAGGATGGTGTCCTGCGGCAGCCATTCGAGGCTGCTGCCGCTGGCCACCTCGAGGTGTACGTCCTGGCGCGCGACGCTGCCGGCGCTGCGATAGACCTTGCCCGAAGCAGGCGTCGTGACCAGCGCGCGGCCGCCGGGCACCGTGGCGATATCGATGGCGAGGCTGTCGCCGCCGACCAGGCCGCCGGGCGGGTGCAGAAGGTAGACGTGCGCGAGTTCCCCTTCGGGGTAGAGCGCCTTCTGCACCGCCAGGGGACCGTGCATGTCGCGCCGCGCAATCACCGTGCGGCCGTGCCGCGGCGCGAGCTCGAGCGCGAGGCCGGCGCGCCAGGTGGCGAGGGCTTCAGGCAGCGCCTGCATGGTGCGCCACCTCGAGCAGAATCTGGGCGCCGACGACCAGCGCACCGAGCCCGAAACACAGGTTGAGCAGGCGTTCGGCGCGCGCGCCGTGCCGCAGCGCGCGCGCGTTGGCATGGCCGAGCAAGGTCGCGATGAGCAGCATGGCGACCACTACGCCGAGCGAGAAGCAGGCCAGGTAGAGCCCCGCCGCCAGCGGGTCGATGCGCCGCGCCAGCGGGATCAGCGCGATGACCGGCGCCGCCCCGGCCAGGCCGTGCAGCGCGCCGACCACGTAGATGCCGCGCCGCCCCGCCACGGGCGCCCGGCGGCTACGCCCGCCGGGCACGAGTGCCGCGCGCAGCAGCCACATGCCGAGCGCACACAGGACCAGGGCGACCAGGGTTTCGGCCAGGGCACCCAGCAGGTGCGGAAACGACAGGCCGAGCGCGGCCAGCAGCACGCCCGCGGCGATGACCGCGGCACCGTGGGCGAGCGACCAGCGCAGCCCCCAGCCCCACGCCGCACGCGGCGTACCGCCCTGGCGGCTGAACGAGGTGACGGTCAGGACGTGGTCGGCGTCGCAGGCATGCACCGCGCCCAGCACGACGCCGACGCCGAGATGCATCAGCGGGCTGTTGGCGAACATCGTGCCCAGGTCCGGCATTACCCTGTCACACCGTCAGGAAGCGCTTGACGGTCGCCTCGTCCAGCGCGTCGGCCGCGGTCTCGGCGACGACGCGCCCGCGATCGAGGATGACGAACCGATCGGACACACGGCGCGCGAACGGCAGCTTCTGCTCGACCAGCAGCACGGTCAGGCCGAGTTCGCGGTTCAGGCGCGTGATGATTTCACCGATCTCGTGGACGATGTTCGGCTGGATGCCCTCGGTCGGCTCGTCGAGCAACAACAGCGTGGGGTCGAGCACCAGCGCGCGCGCAATGGCGAGCTGCTGTTGCTGCCCGCCCGAGAGATCACCGCCACGCCTGGCCAGCATGCGTTCGAGCACCGGAAAGATCTCGAAGACCAGCGGCGGGATTTCGCGTACGCCGTCGCGGCGTGCCGGCAGCCCGATGCGCAGGTTCTCCTCGACCGTGAGCAGCGGAAAGATCATGCGCCCCTGCGGCACGTAGCCGATGCCCGCCCGGGCACGTGATTCCGCTTTGCGGCGCGTGATATCGACGCCGTCGAAGCGGATCGAACCGGCCGCGATCGGCACCAGGCCCATGATGCAGTTGAGCAGCGTCGTCTTGCCCACGCCATTGCGCCCCGTCAGGCACACGCAGCTGCCGCGCGCCACGCCGAGATCGAGGTCCCACAGCGTATGGCTCTCGCCGTAGTACTGGTTGACGCCGCCGAGTTCGAGCATCACTCCCCCAGGTAGACCTCGATCACGCGCGGATCGGCCTGCACCGTGGCCATGTCGCCTTCGACCAGGACCCGTCCTTCGTGCAGTACGGTGACCTTGCGCGCGATGGACCGGACGAACTCCATGTCGTGCTCGACGACCACCACGGAGTGTTCCCCGGCCAGCCTCTGCAACAGATCGGCGGTACGTTCGATCTCCTCGTGCGTCATGCCCGCGACCGGCTCGTCCAGTAACAACAGCCGCGGACGCTGCATCAACAGCATGCCGATCTCGAGCCACTGCTTCTGGCCGTGCGACAGCGTACCGGCCTCGCGACGCGCCGCGGCCTCGAGACCGATGGTCGCCAGCACGCCGTCGATCGCATCGCGCAGCGCCGCGTCCATGCGTGCCGCGAGCGTGCGCCACACGGCCTTGCCGCCATGCGTTGCAAGCTCGAGATTCTCGACCACGTTGAGATTCTCGAACACCGTCGGCTTCTGGAACTTGCGCCCGATGCCAGCCGTGGCGATGGCCGGTTCGTCGAGCCTGAGCAGGTCGATGCGGCTGCCGAACCAGGCGCTGCCGGTATCGGGCCGGGTGCGCCCGGTGATGACGTCCATCATGGTCGTCTTGCCGGCGCCAT
The DNA here is from genome assembly GCA_030429865.1 of Gammaproteobacteria bacterium. Lineage (GTDB taxonomy): Bacteria > Pseudomonadota > Gammaproteobacteria > JACKNG01. The sequence goes on from JAUIFX010000071.1 coordinate 21,754, forward strand.
TGGGGCCGATGATGCAGCGCAGCTCGCCATCGTCGATGTACAGGTTGAGCGCGTCGAGCGCCTTGAAGCCGTCGAAACTGACGCTGATGTCCTCGAGATAGAGGATCGGCCCGTGGCTGGTATCGAGCAGCGCGTCGGGCGGCAGCGGCGGGGCGAGGAAGTCGAACACGCGGTCGCGGCGCATGAAGGCGGGTGTCATGAAGTCCCTCCCCGCCGGCGCAGCAGGCCGGCCAGGCCACGCGGCAGGAGCAGCGTGCTGAGCACGAACAGCGCGCCGAGCGCGAACAACCACACTTCCGGCAGCACCGCGGTGAACGAGGTCTTGGCGTAGTTGACCAGGACGGCGCCGGCGGCCGCGCCCCACAACGTGCCGCGTCCGCCCACCGCGACCCAGATGACCAGCTCGATGGAATTGAGCGGCTGGAACTCGCCGGGGTTGATGATGCCGACCTGCGGCACGTACAGCGCCCCGGCGACCCCGGCGAGCACCGCCGAGAACGTGAACACCCACAGCTT
>JAUIFX010000257.1 GCA_030429865.1 Gammaproteobacteria bacterium
GGCCGCGGCCGCGAGGACATCCGGCCGATCACGGTAGAGGTCGGCGTGCTGCCGCGCACCCACGGTTCGGCGCTGTTCACCCGCGGCGAGACGCAGGCGCTGGTGGTGACCGCGCTCGGTACCGAGCGCGATGCCCAGATCGTCGATGCCATCGAGGGCGAGCGTCGCGAGCCGTTCATGCTGCATTACAACTTCCCGCCCTACTGCGTCGGTGAAACCGGCCGGGTAGGCTCGCCCAAGCGCCGCGAGATCGGCCATGGCCGCCTCGCCAAGCGCGGCATCCAGGGCGTGATGCCGGACATGAGCAAGTTCCCCTACGTCATCCGCGTGGTCTCCGAGATCACCGAGTCGAACGGCTCGAGCTCCATGGCCTCGGTGTGCGGCACCAGCCTCGCGCTGATGCACGCGGGCGTGCCCATCACCGCGCCCGTCGCCGGCATCGCGATGGGCCTGATCAAGGAAGGTGAGCGCTTCGTCGTGCTCTCCGACATCATGGGCGACGAGGATCACCTCGGCGACATGGATTTCAAGGTCGCCGGCACCGGCGAAGGGATCACCGCCCTGCAGATGGATATCAAGATCGACGGCATCACTGCCGAGATCATGCAGGTCGCGCTCGAGCAGGCCAAGGCCGGCCGCCTGCACATCCTCGGCGAGATGAACAAGGTCATCGACAAGCCGCGCGAGGAGATGTCCGAGCACGCGCCGCGCATCGTCACGTTCAAGATCCCGGTCGACAAGATCCGCGACGTCATCGGCAAGGGTGGCTCGACCATCCGCCAGATCACCGAGGAAACCGGGGCGACGATCGACATCGCCGACGACGGCACCATTAAGATCGCCTCGGTCGACAACGCGGCAGGCCAGGCGGCGCGTTCGCGTGTCGAAGCCATCACCGCCGACGTCGAGGTCGGCGAGGTGTACGAGGGCCGCGTGCAGAAGCTCATGGACTTCGGCGCTTTCGTCAACATCCTGCCGGGCAAGGACGGCCTGGTGCACATCTCGCAGATTTCCCATGAGCGCGTCGAGAACGTCAGCGACAAGCTGTCCGAAGGCGACATGGTCAAGGTCAAGGTGCTCGAGGTCGACAAGCAGGGGCGCATTCGCCTCAGCATGAAGGCGGTCTGAGCGACCCGCGACGACGCCCGCCACGCCGTCCGGCGTGGCGCAGCCCCCCGTACGGCGCGCCGCCCGCGCGCCGGCCCGAAACTGTCTGCAAACTGTCCGGGCGGCTCCCCGCCCGGCAGCCTGCCGCGCCTGGAACAGGCCTTCGAAACGACTTCAACTGCGCTGGTAAAACTGATTTAAATCAGCTAACTAAATCGTATTTGAAGAATCATTCGAGATTCTGGGGGCGGTTGCATTCGATCGTGCGGGCGTCGCTGAAGATGCGCGGCACGGGCTGATCATGCGCGCCGCCCGGAAGCGACGCGAACAGCTGTACTTCGAACGCGAGCGCGGCGACGTGCCGCGGCCGGTGGCGTGCCAGCCAGCGGTCGTAGTAGCCGCCGCCGTAGCCGAGGCGAGCGCCGGCGGTGGTGAAGGCGAGGCCCGGCACGAGAACCATGTCGGGCGGGTGTGGCCAGGGCGGCGCCGCGGGCGGTGTCAGGATACCGAGCTTGCCCGGCGCGAGGTGCGCCCAGCCGGGGAACGGTACCGCAAGCATGGTGGTACGGTCGGCGAGGAGCGGCACGAGCACGCGCTGACCGCGGGCGAGCAGGGCATCGATGAGGACGTGGGTGTCGACTTCCGCATCCGTCGAGAGGAACGCGAACACGACTTCGCTCGCAGCGAGCTCGGCGTCGGCCAGGCAGCGCGCGCGGATCGCGGCGCTGGCCGTCGCCCGCTCGCTCGCGTCGAGGGCATCACGGCGGGCGCGGGCCAGGGCCCTGGCGCGGCGTTTCTCCGCCGCGCCCGGATCGGTCCCGGCGACGTCCTCGCTGACCCTGCTTATCTCTTTATTTGCGATGGTTTTTTCCCGTACAATGCGCGCCCTGCCGGCCGCGGGCCGGCAATACCGCCGAAGGCGCAGCACCGTCGATCACGGCATGCGACCGGCGCCCCTCCGACAACCGGCTGTGCGCATGTGCCGCAGCCCCCGAGGAATCACTGCATGGTAACAATTCGTTTGGCGCGTGGTGGCGCCAAGAAGCGGCCTTTCTATCACATCGTCGTCGCCGACAAGCGCAACAAGCGCGACGGCCGGCACCTCGAGCGCGTCGGGTTCTACAACCCGCTGGCGACCGGGCAGGACGAGCCGTTCCGCCTCGACCGCGAGCGTTACGACTACTGGCTCTCGGTCGGCGCCAAGCCCTCCGAGCGCGTGGCCAAGCTGGCCGAGGCGAACGCGCCGGCTTGAGCCGTGGCGTTGCCGGCCGGGGTGCCGCACGCCCCGGTCGAGCTGATTCCCCACGCAGGCCCGTCCGCGCGCGGATGCGGCCGGTGTCCGTGCGTGCAGCGAGTCGCATGAGCGCATGAACGAGAGCCACCGTGAGCCTGTCGTCGTCGGCCGCGTGAGCGGCGTGTTCGGCACCCGCGGCTGGCTCAAGGTGCAGTCCTACACGCGGCCCGTCGAACGACTCGTCGACTACGCGCCGTGGCTGCTGCGCACCGACGACGGCTGGGAGGAAGTGCGGCTGCGCGAGTCGCGTCGCCATCACGGCACGTTGATCGTCGCGCTCGAGGGCGTCGACGACCGCGAGCGGGCCGCCGCCCTCGTACGGCGCGACATCGCCACCTTGCGCGAGCGGTTCGCGCCGGCCGAACCCGGTGAGTTCTACTGGGTCGACCTGGTCGGCCTGCGCGTGGTCAATCTCGAAGACGTGTGCCTGGGACAGGTACGCGGGCTGCTCGAGACGGCGGCGCACGACGTACTGCGGATCGTCGACGCGGCCGGCCGCGAACGCCTGATCCCGTTCGTGCGCGATGTCTACGTGCTCGATGTCGACATCGCCGGCGGCAGCCTTCGCGTCGACTGGCACGTCGACGACTGAGCGGGCCGGGGCACGCCGCGCGCCGGGTTCCCGTTACACGCGTGCAGACGCTGTAAGATGCACTTTTCGCCGCGCCAGCGGCGCACCGCCCAACCCGATCAGCTCGCCGCGCTGCCGTGCATCATTTCACCGTCATCACCCTGTTCCCGGAACTCGTCGAGGCCTACCGCGCGGTCGGCATCGTGCGGCGGGCCTGTGAGAGCGGTCTCGTCGACATCGCGGCGCTCAACCCGCGCAGCTTCGCGGCCGACCGGCGCGGCACCGTCGACGATGCGCCCTATGGCGGCGGACCCGGCATGGTGATGAGCGTGCCGCCCCTGCGAGCGGCGATCCGCGCCGCCCGCGCGCGGCACGGCGCGGCGGGCGCGCACGTTGCCTATCTCAGTCCCCAGGGGCGCCGTTTCGAGCAGGGAGATGTGGCAGGGCTCGCCGCGCATCGCCACCTGGTGCTGGTGGCGGGGCGTTACGAGGGCATCGACGAGCGTGTCATTGCACGGGATGTCGACAGCGAATGGTCGATCGGTGACTTCGTCGTGAGCGGCGGCGAACTCCCGGCGCTGGTTCTCATCGACGCCATCGTGCGCACGCTGCCCGGCGCCCTCGGCGACGCCGGCTCGGCCGCCGCGGATTCGTTCGTCGATGGCCTGCTCGACTACCCCCATTACACGCGTCCCGAGGTCTACGAGGGCGAGGCGGTGCCGGCCGTCCTGCTCAGCGGCGACCACGCGGCAATCGCGCGCTGGCGCCGCCAGCGCCAGCTGCTGCGCACGCAGGCCAGGCGCCCGGACCTGCTGGCGGCGGCGCAGCTGTCGGAAAGCGACCTGGCGCTGTTGGCGCAGGCCGGCGAGGACGAGGAGCCGGCCGCCGACTGAGCCGCGAAAAATTTCCTAACCGGTTCTAGTGAAATCCGCCCGGGACATGATGTAGAATCGCGCGCTTTCGCACCAC
>JAUIFX010000072.1 GCA_030429865.1 Gammaproteobacteria bacterium
GGCGGCGTCGCCGGCGATCATCCGCGCCGCGGCGAAGGACGCGTCGCGGTAGGGCATGAGGACGAGGTCGGCGCGCGCGCCGGCCAGCCGCGCCGCCGTCTCTTCGCGATGCGCGGCAACGGCGACTTCACCGCCGAGGCCGAGGTCGCGCGCCGCGCGCAGCAGCGCCAGGCCCGGATCGTCATGGGTCACGCCGGTGTCGTGCTCGGGCACCGCCATGACCAGCCAGGCGGCGTTGCGCAGCGGCAGGTGCGCGAGCAGCTCCGGGTCGGTCGCGTCGCCGAAGAGGACGTCGAAACCCTGCGCGCGGGCGTAGCGCACCGCGTCCGGGCTGAAGTCGACGCCGAGAATCCGCTTGCCGGCGTCGCGCAGGGCGGCAGCGATGCCGAGGCCGTAGCGTCCGAGCCCGAGCAGGATGACGTCGTGCGGACGATCGGTCTCGGGGCCGTTGTCCGGCTCGGCGCCGGGGTGGCGCCGCTCGAAGATCCCGAGCACGGGTTCGAACACGGCGTAGAGCTGGTGCGAGAACGTGATCATGTAGGTGGACGCGGCAATGGTGACGAGGCCGACCAGGGTGACGAGGCCGAGCGCTTCCTCGGCCACGTGGCCGATGGTAACGCCCATCGTCATGAAGATCAGGGAGAACTCGCTGATCTGGGCGACGGTCAGCCCGGCGAGGAAGCCGGTCCGCTTGCGGTAGCCGAGCGCTCCCATGATGGCGAGCACGATCAGCGGGTTGCCGATCAGCACGAACAGCGACATGACGATCGCCGGCCCCACGTTCGCGCCGAGCACCGAGAGGTCGAGCGAGGCGCCGAGCGCGATGAAGAAGAACAGCAGCAGGAAGTCGCGCAGGCTCGCGAGGCGTGCGGCGATCGCTTCACGGAACGGCGTGGAAGCGAGCGATACCCCGGCCAGGAGGCCGCCGAGTTCCTTGCCGAAGCCGAGGTAATGCCCCACCGCGGCGAGCAGCGCCGCCCAGCCGATGGCGAAGGAGACGAGCAGCTCCGGTGCGCGCGAGAGGCGTTCGACCAGCGGGTTGGCAAGGTAGCGGATGAAGACGATCACGAACGCGAGCATGGCGAGGCCGTAGCCGAGCACGTGGAGGACGTCGGCCAGCGCGCCGTCACCCTCGGCCGTGCCGCCGACGCCGATGGCCGAGAGGGCGATCATCGCGATCACCACGACGACGTCCTGCACGATCAGGAAGCCGAGCGCGATGCGCCCGTGCAGCGCGTCGATCTCGCGCTTGTCGGACAAGAGCTTGACGATGATGATGGTCGACGAAAAGGTCAGCGCGATGGCGACGTAGACCGCGGTGCGCGCATCGAGCCCGACGCCGAGCGCGATGAGGAAACCGAACACCGTGGTGAACAGCACCTGGCCGAGGCCGGTCATCAGTGCGACGGGGCCGAGCGTGCGCACGAGCTTGAAATCGAGCTTGAGCCCGACGAGGAACAGCAGCACCGCGATGCCGAGCTTGGCCAGGAGATCGATCTGGGCGTCCGAATGGGCGATGTCGAGGGCCGATGGACCCGCGAGGATGCCGACCGCGATGAAGCTCACGATGAGTGGCTGGCGCAGCATCAGGCCGACGAAGCCGACGCCGGCGGCCAGCACCAGCAGCGCCGCGATCTCGTAGAACAGGTAGCCTTCGATGGCGGCGCTCATCGCGGCGCCTCCGCCGGCGCGTGGGCAGCCAGGCGGCGCCGGATGCGTTTCTCGGTTTCGAGCACCAGCAGCAGCAGCGGGCCGACCGCCACCACCAGCAGCCCGGTGCCCGGATGGATGGGCCGGGTGTCGAAGAAGGCCTCCATGGGCGGTGCGTAGGTGAACAGGAACTGGAGCAGGGTCACCGCGCCGATTGCAATCAGCACCGGGCGCGTGCCGAGCGCGGCTTTCAGCGACAGCGAGGTGGCGCTGAGGAAACGCACGGAGAAGAGGTAGAAGATCTCCATCACGACGAGCGTGTTTACCGCCACGGTGCGCGCTTCCTCGAGGTTGGCGCCGTGCGCCTGCACGAACGCGAACATGCCGAAGATACCGGCGGAGAACAGCAGCGAGACGAAGATCACGCGCCACAGCACGAAACGCGAGAGGATCGGTTCGGATGCGCGGCGCGGCGGGCGGCGCATGACGTCGGGCTCGGGTCCCTCGAAGGCGAGCGCCATCGCCAACACCACGGAGCTGACCATGTTGACCCAGAGGATCTGCACCGGCGTGATCGGCAGGGTCACGCCGAGCAGCAGGGCGGCGATCAGGGCGAGTGCCTCGCCGCCATTGACCGGCAACAGGAACACGATGGCTTTCTTGAGGTTGTCGTAGACCGTGCGGCCGGACTCGACGGCCGCGGCGATGGTCGCGAAGTTGTCATCCGCGAGCACGATCTCGGCCGCCTCTTTCGCCGCCTCGGTTCCGTTGCGGCCCATCGCGATACCGATGTCGGCGCGCTTGAGCGCCGGCGCGTCGTTGACGCCGTCGCCGGTCATGGCCACCGCCTGGCCGCCCGCCTGCAGCGCCTCGACCAGCCTGAGCTTGTGCTCGGGGCTGGTGCGCGCGAAGACGTCGACGCGCAGCGCGCGGGCCTCGAGTTCGGCGGCCGGGAGAGTATCGATCTCGGCGCCGGTCAGCACTTCGGTGGCGTTGCGCAGCCCGAGCGCGCGGGCGATGGCGGCCGCCGTGCCGGCGTGGTCGCCGGTGATCATCTTGATGTCGATGCCCGCGGCCCGGCATGCCGCCACGGCGGCGACGGCCTCGTCGCGCGGCGGGTCGATCAGGCCGACCAGGCCGAGCAGGGTGAGGTCGCCGTCGACGTCGGCGAAGCTGAGCGACTGGCGCGTCGACGGCGCGGCGTGCGTGGCGATCGCGAGCACGCGCTGGCCCTGCGCGGCGATCTCCTCGGCACGTGCATGCCAGTAGGCCGGGTCGACCGCTTCGGGGCCGTCTTCCTCGCCGTGCTGTGTGCGGCACATGGCGATGATCCGCTCGGGCGCACCCTTGACGTGGATCGCGGCGCGTCCGCCGTGGTCGTGGTGCAGCGTCGCCATGAAGCGGTGCTCGGCGTCGAACGGGATGGCGTCGGTCTGCGGGTTGGCCGCGCGCACGGCGTGCTGATCGAGCCCTGCCTTGCAGGCGAACGTGACCAGCGCGCCTTCCATCGGGTCGCCGCTCACCGTCCAGCTGCCGTCTTTCTCGCTCACCTCGGCGTCGTTGCACAGCAGCGCGCCGAGCGCGAGGTCGAGCAGGGCGGGGTACCCGGACACCTCCACCTCGCGCCCTTCGAGTTCGAGCGCGCCGCGCGGTGCGTAGCCGGCGCCTGTCACGCGGTAGAGCCGCTTCGCGGTCGCAACGGACGCCACCGTCATCTCGTTCCTGGTCAGCGTGCCGGTCTTGTCCGAACAGATGACCGAGACCGAACCGAGCGCCTCGATCGCCGGCAGGCGGCGCACGATGGCCTGGCGCCGCGCCATGCCCTGCACGCCGATGGCTAGCGTGACGGTCAGGATGGCTGGCAGTCCCTCGGGGATCGCGGCGACGGCGAGACCGACCACGGCCATGAAGATCACGGTGAACGGCAGGCCGGCGACGAGGAAACCGTAGGCGAGTATGAACGCCGCGATGACGAGGATCGCGAACGTTACGCTGCGCGCGAAGCGTTCCATCTGTTGCAGCAGCGGCGTGGTAACGCCTTCGACCGCGCTCAGCAGGCCGCTGATGCGCCCGATCTCGGTTGCCGCGCCGGTGGCGACGACCACGCCCCGCGCGCTGCCCGCCGCGACCAGTGAGCCGCTGAACGCCATCGACGTGCGGTCGCCGATCACCGCGCCCGCCGCGACCGGCCCGGGCGACTTGTCCACCGGCACGGACTCGCCGGTCAGCACCGCTTCCTGCACGCGCAGGCCGTTGACGCGCGTCAGTCTCACGTCGGCCGGCACGCGGTCGCCCGGTTCGAGGATGACGATGTCGCCGGGTACGATCGCCTCCGCCGGTACGGTCTGGCGCCGGTCTTCGCGGAGCACGCGCGCTGCGGGCGCGAGCATGTCGCGAATGGCCGCGAGCGCTTCTTCCGCGCGGCCCTCCTGCACGAAGCCGATGACCGCGTTGACGACCACGACGGCCAGGATGACCGCGGTGTCGACGAGGTGGCCGAGCAGCGCCGTCACCAACGAGGCGCCGAGCAGGACGTAGATCAGGAGGTTGTGGAACTGGCGCAGGAAACGGCGCAGCGGGCCGCTGCGCGGCGGCTCGGGCAGGCGGTTCGGCCCGTGCCGGCCGAGGCGTGCGGCCGCCTCGGCGGCGCTCAGTCCGTCCGGCCCGGCGCCGAGCGCCGCCAGCACCTCGTCGGTGCCGCGCGCATGCCAGGGCGTCGCGTCGGCGCCGGATGGTGGCAGGGTGCTGCCGGGTTCCCCCGGAGGCTTGCCGGGCGGCAGCGGGGCGGCCGCTTGCGTAGCGCGCGGCGCGTCCGTCATGGCGCCCCTGGAGTATCGGGTTTGCGCCAGCTCGGCTCCCGCGTCGCGTGTTCGTTGACGAACGCTTCGAGGTCCTTGACGGCCACCCGGAACTCGCGCCCGAGCTTCACCGCGCGCAGTTCCTGGTGGTGGATCCAGCCGCGCACGGTCTGTTCCCGCACCTTGAGCAGTTCGGCGATTTCCTGGGTCGTCATGAAGGGTTTGCTCAACATGGCTGGCTCCGTGGCGCCTGCGCCCGGGGGCAGGGCAGATGCGCTGTCAGAGATTCTGAAAGGGCCTGAATATGTGTCAACCATCATAAAACGACTCGAAAGAACTTCAAACGTTCTCAGTCAGGCCATGAAGCGCATGCGCCGCCGCGGCCATGATTGTTTGCAGCCCGGGGCCTGTCCGCGCGGGCGTCCAGCTGCCACCATGTCGTTCTTCGCGTCGTCGCGGGTTGGCCGCGACGATCGCGCCGGGCGCTTGTTAGACTGCCTGCCAGTCGACCGGACCGCGGCGCCGCCACGGAGTGCGCGGCCAGGAGGGAGAGCGGAATGCTGGAGGCAGGGTGGGCCGGTCCGGCGGCAGCACGCGCTGGTGAGCATGCGCGGCCGACGCGCGGGTATCGGGGAGGCTGGCGGAACCGCTTCGCCGGCGTGTTCGCGGCGGCCTGCCTGCTCGCGACGTTCACCGTGTCGGCGCAGGAAGCTGCACCGGCAGCCACCCCGGCCAGCGCCGCGGCGCGGTCCAATGCCGCCCTGACCCGTCTCCACGACGCCGCCCGGCGGCGCGGGCGGGCGCGCGTCATCGTCGAACTGAACCTGGCCGAGCCCTCGCGTGCCGCGCTGCGCAGCGCCGCCGGGCGGCGCGCGAATCGTGACGCCATCGCGGCGCGGCGGGCGGGATTGATGCAGCGCCTCGGCGGCGCGACCCACCGCCTGGTGCGCGGGTTCGCGCATTCGCGTTACCTCGCGCTCGAGGTCGACGCGCAGGCCCTGCGCCTGTTGCAGCGCGATCCGCAGGTGAGGACCGTGCACGAGGACAAGCTCCTCCGGCCGAGCCTGCGCTGGAGCGTGCCGACGATCGGTGCGGCGCAGGCCTGCAGCGTGACGCCCTGCGGGGCGAACCAGGTCATCGCCGTGCTCGATACGGGCATCGACGGCGCGCACCCGTTTCTCGACGGCAAGCTTGTCCACGAGGCCTGTTTCTCGACCAACGACGCGGTCGCCGGAGCGTCCTCGCTGTGTCCGGACGGCAGTGAAGCCCAGGTCGGTGCGGGCGCCGGTACGGCCTGTCCGTCCGACATCGCCGGATGTGGGCATGGCACGCACGTGGCGGGCATCGCGGCCGGCGGCGCGGTGGGCACGGACAGCGTTACCGGTGTCGCGCCCGCGGCGCAGCTCATGTCGGTGCAGGTCAATTCACGCTTCGAAGGCTTGGATTGCACGAGCCGAGGTCTCGCGTCGCCCTGCGCGCTGGCCTACGTGTCGGACCTCATCGCGGGCCTCGAACACGTCTACGATGAACGCGCGAATTTCCCGCTCGTCGCGGCGCTGGTCGCGGCCGGTTCCGATCTGCACAACAGCCCGTGCACCCTGGAGCCGGAGAAACCCGCGATCGACCTGCTGCGCGCTGCCGGGATCGCGGTCGTGGCCGCGGCCGGCAACGACGAGGCGCTCCATTCACTCGCGGCGCCCGCCTGCGTCCCGAGCGCGATCAGCGTCGGCGCGACGACGAGCATGCTCTACCCGTCGACCGCCACCCGCATGGCGTATTTTTCCAACCGGGCAAGTTTTCTCGACCTCGTCGCGCCGGGAGATACCATCAGCTCCGCGGCGCCGGGCGGCGGCTTCGCCAGCGAGAGCAGCACCTCGGCCGCCGCGGCGCACGTCGCCGGAGCCCTGGCCGTGCTGCGCTCCGCCGTGCCGTCGGCGACGGTCGATGAACTGGCAGCACAGCTCGCCGCCACCGCCAGGCCGGTGTCCAGTGACTACACCAGCGCGACCTGGCCGCTGATCGACGTGCGCGCCGCGCTGCTCGCGTTCGATGAGGCTCCGGTGGTCACGATTACCACGCCGCAGGACGGTGCCACGGCGGTCGCCGGGCAGCCGATTGTCTTCCACGCCGAGGCGACGGACGCGGAGGACGGCGACCTCGCGGCGCAGCTGATCTGGAGGGCCGACACGGGCGGCGCGCTCGGCGGCGGTGCGTCGGTCGAGGCGCGCCTGTGCAGCGGCCAGGCGGTGATAGCGGCGTCCGTCGTCGACAGCTTCGGCCAGGAGGGACTGGATGTCGTCGTCCTCGGCGTCTTGCCGAGCGGTGCGTCGCCGAGCGCCGTCGACGACGTGGTGACGGTGGACGAAGACGCCGATCTCGTCGTCAGCGTGCTCGACAACGACGTCACCACCGAGGGTGACTACCTGCTCGGTATCGACTCGGTGACGCAGCCGGCGAACGGCACGGTCGCGATCGAGGGCACCACGCTGCGCTACACGCCGGACCCGGACTTCCACGGTGTCGATACGTTTTCATACACGATCACCGCGTGCGAGGGCGGGCAGGACGCCGGTACCGTACATGTGACGGTGGCGCCGGTCGGCGATACACCGAACGCGGTGGTCGACGGCGTACGCACCGCGCCGGGGCAGCCGGTCTCGATCGCGGTGCTCGCCAACGACAGCGATGCCGACGGCGACACGCTCACCATCACCGCGGTCACGACGGGCGCGGGCGGTGCGACGACGCACGACGGCACCCGCGTGACTTACACGCCCGCGCCCGGCTTCAGCGGCCTCGACGAGTTCGGCTACACCGTCGCCGATGGCCAGGGCCTCACCGCATCCAGCGCCGTCTCGGTGCTGGTTGCCGAGGGCGGCGTCGTGCGCCTGGTGCCCGGGGAGTACGCCAGCATCCAGTCGGCCATCGCTGCCGCGGTGGACGGGGACGTCGTTGCCGTCGACGGCGGCAACTACTTCGAGCGGCTCGATTTCGACGGCGTCGACGTGACGGTGACGGCACCCGAGGGGGCCGCTGAGACCGTCCTCGACGGCCAGTCGACGGGTACCGTCGTCGCGCTCGGTCCGGGCGGGCGCATCGACGGGTTCACGATCAGGAACGGCGAGGGCGATTTCGGCTCGGTGATCAATGTCGAGGGTAATGCGGCCACGATCTCACGCAACGTTTTCGAGACCTCTCGAGGGCGACTGATCGCGGGCAACCGCTGGGCCTCGGTCATCGTCAACAATCTCTTCCGGCAGCTCGCCGACTGCGCGGGCATCATGTCCTTCAACAACACGGCGAGCCCGTACATCGCGAACAATGTCTTCCTGGACAATGATTGCCCCGTACTGAACATGAGGTCGGTGGGGTCGGGGCGCCCGATCGTGGCGAACAACACCTTCGTCGGCAATCCCATCGCAATCCTCACGGATCAGAGTGGGTCAGAGATGCACCGGTTCGTGAACAACCTCATTGTCGGCAACGATACCGGGGTCACGGCCGCGCGAGGATCGGACCTGGACAACCCCTTGTGGCAGCACAACCTGGTGTGGGGCAACGGCACGAACTACGATGGCATGAACGACCAGAGCGGGCAGAACGGCAACCTTTCGGCCGATCCGCTGCTGACTGATTCAGGCGGCGGCTATCGCCCGGGTCCGGGCTCCCCCGTGATCGATGCCGGCACCCCGGACGAGGTGCCGACCTGGGATTTCCAGGGCACGCCGCGGCCGCTCGACGGTGACAACGACGGGCAGGCCGTGCCGGACATCGGCGCATTCGAGTACGCGCGCGCGGGCAACCTGCCGCCCGCCGCCGCGGACGACATGGTCGCAACCGTGGTCGACACGCCGGTCGACATCGACGTTCTCGCGAACGACGACGACCTCGATTTCGATACGCTTTCCGTGGTCGCCGTGACGACGCCGCAGCATGGCGCCGCGGCGCTGGCCGGCAGCGGGGTTCGCTACACGCCGGCGCCGGGTTTTTCCGGCTTCGATGCGTTCACCTACACCGTGTCCGACGGTCTCGGCGGCACCAGCGTGGCGAGCGTCTCGTTGACGGTCTCGATCCCCGGCGGCAGCGCGCCGGTCGTCGATGTTTCCCTGGCGGCCCCTTCCGCCGCTTTCGTCGCCGGGGACCCGGTGACCCTGCAGGCGCTTGCCAACGATGCCGAGGACGGCGATCTCAGCGCGGACGTCGTGTGGCATTCGAGTATCGACGGAGTCATCGGCACGGGGGCGAGCGTCGCGACATCCACGTTATCGGTCGGCACGCACCGCATCACGGCAAGTGCGCTCGACGGCGCGTTCGTCACCGGCAGCGGCGAGATCGTCATCAGTGTCGCGCCCGACGTGCCATTGACGCCGTGGCGCGACGTCGCCGAACACCAGGGCGTGGTCCATTTCCTGTTCGACGAACCGGCCCTGATCCGCCGCTACGACACCGCCGCGGACAGGTTCCTCCACGACGTCGTGCTCGATGACCCGCCGACCGCGCTCGCCGTCGGCGAGCACGGCCTGTACGTGGCGTTCGGCAACACCGTCGCGGTGCTCGATGCGCAAGGCGTCGAGACGCTGCGCGAGCTGCATGTCGGCGAGACGGTGACGGAACTGCTGAGTTTCGAATCGCGCCTCTACGCGGTGCGCAGGGATGGTCCCTACGAGACGGAAGTGCGCGGGTTCGATCTCGAGAGCGGAAACACGCTCGGGGTGGGTAATGTTTACGCAGGGATCATCAGTGCGTCGTACGCGGACGCGCTGAGCGCGATCGTCGCCTACGACGGCTCGGACCTCATCAAGATTCCGCTCGAACCTGGCGGCAGCCCGGGCATCGTTTTTCCTGGGCCGATTGCCTACGACTTTGCGGACGCGAGCACCATTTTCCTCATGCCCGGGCAGGCGCGCGTGGCAAACGATTTGGGGGTGGTCCACAACACGTCGGATTTGACTTACAGCAATACGCTCGGTGGCGCGCTCGACGACCTGGCCTTCCGCGGCGATACGATGGTGGCCCTGCGCGGCGACACGCTCGACGGCTATTCCAACACCTTCGCCGCAACCGGCTCCTTCCAGCTGACCGCTGCCGCCGCCGCGATCGCGATTCGGGACGATACCGTTTTTGCTTTCCGGCTCGACGGTGCCGGGCAGATTGCGCTCGAGACGGTGCCAACCGCGAGCCTGTCACTGCCGCCCCCGGGCGAGCCCGTGGTGCCCGACGGCCTCGCCTACGTCCCCGACGACATCGCGTTCGACGCCACCCGCGGCGTCGTGCACTTGTTGAGCAAGCAGTTCCTCAGCGTGTTCCGCTGGTCACTGACCGAGCGCGCGTACCTGCCGGCCATCCCGCTGGCGATGGCGCCGAGCCACATGGCGTTCTCCGCCGAGAGCAACGTCCTCTACTTTGCTTACGCGGATGCGTCGATCAGCCGGATCGGGCTCGACGGCGACTTCGCGGAGACCCCGTTCGCGGCGTTGCCGGTTGCCGCGACGGCGCTCGCGGCGGCAGGCGAGTTCGTGTACGTGGTCCGCGCGACCAATCCGTGGGTGGCCCACGAAACCTACGCGCCGGACGGCACGCCGATCTCCACCGCCCAGTGGGTTCATTACTCGCCGTCGTTCGAATGGAGCGCCGCGAACCGCAGGATGTACTTTCTTGATCACGAGAGGTACTTCGATAAGCCCCTGTGGGAGTACGTTGGCGTTGATGGGCAGATCGGCGGCAACCTGACGTCGCCGTCTCCCGGTAACTCCACCAACGTCGCCCCTCCGATCAGGATTTCGCCGGACGGGGCGTACGCCATGCTCGGTTCGGGGCGCATCTACGATGCGCTCAACCTGGTGCACCTGGATACCCTGGCCGGTTCTTTCGACGATGGCGCCTGGACCGCCGACAACCGCATCTTCACGGTGCGCGAGGTCGGCGGTGCGAGCCAGGTCCAGCAGTGGCAGGCCAACTACCTGCTCGGGGACGACACGCTGTACGCAGGCCTGCCGCTGCGCCTGCTCGCGTTCGCCGACCAGCTCCTGCTGATCAGCGCGGTGGACGGCATCCCGCGGTTCACGCTCGGCGGACAGTCCGACACGGACGGCGATGGCACGGTCGATTTCGTCGACGAGGACGATGACGGCGACGGGCTCACCGACGTTCAGGAGGACGTCAACCGCAACGGGGTCGTCGACGCCGGCGAGACCGACCCGCTCGACGCGGACAGTGACGATGACGGCCTGTTGGACGGTGCCGACGAGTACCCGCTCGGCGGCCCGGACGAGGCGCAATCCAAACAGATCCCGACCATGCCCGGCGCGTTGCTGGTCGTGCTGCTCGGGCTCATCCTTCTCACGGCGCGGCGGACGACGCGCGTCGCGTGAAGCGGCGCGCGGCCGCACGGCCAGCGCCCGGTTGGACACGCACGTGCGCATGTGGTGCGATGTGCCGCCACGTGAACAGCCGTGCCGCGGCAGACAGGAGAATCCACCATGGACCAGCTTCCCTACCTGGAGCGCGTGAAAATCCAGGCTGAAATCCTCTTGCCGTTCTACCGCCGCGTCCGCGCGGAAATCGGCGAGGAACGCGCGGCGGCGTTGCTGCGCCAGTCGGTGGAGGAGTTCGGCGAGCGGCTCGGTGAGCAGGTCGCGGAGTCGGTATCCGGGACTTCCCTCGAAAAGCTGAAGGCCTTGCTGCCGGCGTTCACCGCCGGCGATGCGTTGGATATCGAGCCGCTCGCGGATACGCCCGATGAGCTTTCGCTGAACGTTCGTGGTTGCCGTTATGCCGAGTATTTCAAGGCGCTGGGCGAGCCCGCGTTCGGCGCCATGCTGACCTGCGAGATCGACCCGCCGCTGACGGCGGGTATCGGGAGGGACATCACCCTGCAGCGTTCGCAGACGATCCTCGAAGGCGGCAGCCACTGCGATTTCCGTTGGCGCGCCGCGTCGGATTAGCCCGCGTGCTCCGTCCGTGGCGGTGTGCGCCGGGGAAGCGTGTGCGTGCCTGCGGGCGAGCGCTTCGACGCCATTGAACCGCCGGCGGGAATGCCCCTGAACCCTTCTGAGTCCCCGGTACGCGAGGAACCAACCGCCATGCAGATCCTGGCCATCGTCTGGCATCCGAACGCACGTTGGCACGCGTTGAGCGACGCCGACAAGCGGGTCTACCTGGAGTCCCTCGACGACTACATCAACCAGGGGCGGGCCGCCGGCCTCGTCGTGCTGGGGTGGAGCCGCATCGATAGCACGCTGCCGAAAGCGCCGAAGGAAGGCTTTATCGTCGTGTTCGGCCTGGAGAGTGCCGCGCAGGTCCACGAATTCGAGAAGGTCGTGATCGAGGCCCGCTGGTACGAGTACTTCGATTCCACCAACATCAGCATCGGCCTCGAAGGCGCGACGGAGGCCGCACCGCACAAGGTCTACGCCAAGCTCCTCGGCGTGCCGCTCGACTAGCGGCCCCCGCTCGGGACGGCCGGGCCGCGCCGCTCAGTCGAACGGCGCCGGATCGATGAAGCGGCGGATGACGTTGCCGGTGATGCGCGCGACGTTGTTGTCGTAGCCGTTGTGGGAGAGGGCGCCGGCCCAGGCGATCGAACTCATGGCGAACACCGCGCCGCCGTTCGGCGTCTCGTAGAACGCCATGTCGGCGCGCACGTGCGGACAGGTCGGACCGGTGATCGCGGTATGCGTGTGGCTCATCTCTTCCTTCATCCAGTTGTAGGCGCTGCTGAAGGTGCTCGCGCGGGCGACGACCAGCGTGTGCGGCGGGGTGCCGAGGGCCGGATCGACGCGGTCGATCTCCCAACCGGCCGCGCCGCCGCCGACGATGCCGAAGTCGCCGATGCGCTCGTCGTCGCCGATGCCGTCGAAGACGAACGACACGCGCGGATCGAAGCTTTCGGGCGTGCGCTCGTAGTAGGTGGCCGAATCGAAGCCCTGCGCGGTCATGCCGGTGCCGGCGACCGACTGCGGCGCGCGGCCCATGCGCCGCCACATGCCGCCGAGTTCGCCGGTGAAGCTCGCGTAGTACTCGCCGCCTTCCGCGGCCCACGAGCGGATGCCGTCCTCGGCGCGGCGCACTTCGACGATGCCGGGGCGCCCGGGATGGTAGTGCGTGCGCCAGTAGAAGCCGTTGCCGCCCATGTAGACGAAGCGTCCGCCGTTCGCCTGGTACTCGGCGAAAGCGTCGAGCATGCGCAGTGACGGGTACTCGGGATGCGTGCCGGTGGTGACGCAGCGGTAGGGCGCGAGGAGTTCGGCGCCGTAGCGTTCGAGATCGTCCTCGGTGATGACGTCGTAGGCGATGTCCTCGGCTTCGAGCCAGTCGGTGATGTGGGTGTCGGCCGGGAACTGCCACAGTGCCTGCTTGGGTGCGAGATCGAGCACCGGGCGCAGCCGCGAGGAATGGCAGATGCCGCTGCCGTCGCGGTGATGGTCGTACATCGAGGCGCCGAAAGCCGGGTGCTGGAAGAGGAACAGGCCGGTTTCGTCGACGATGGTGAAGATGCCGAGGACGTGCTCGATCTCCGGCCACTCGATGTAGATGAGGTGATTGGCGTAGGCCCAGTAGCTCGCCGTCGGCAGGATCAGCGCGAGCGGCGCGCGCGCCTCGCCGAGCGGCGGGCTGACGACGAACGGTACGCGGTACTCGGCATCGCCCTGCACGAGGCGCGCGCAGTAGATGCCGCTGCGCGCGTCGGCCGGCACGGTCCAGGTGAAGTCGCTGTCCCAGCCGCAGTCGTGCAGGTCATCGTCGTGGAAATGGATCGCGCCGTAATGCGCGGGCGCGCGCTTGAAGTCGTACTCGCTGCCGTCCCAGCGCACGCCCTTCATCGCCCGCGTGGGCTGGTTGACGGTGCGCCCGTGGCGGCCCGACGGGCCGCGATCGAGGATGCCGGTGCCGGCGATGTCGTCACTGAAATCCCACTGCGCAACGAGGCGGGGCCCGAAGTCGATGTCGTCCGCCGCGGCGAGCAGCGCCTCGATCTCGGCATCGCGCAGCGCGCGATCGGCGAGCCGCGGCGCTTCGAGCT
Source organism: Gammaproteobacteria bacterium (assembly GCA_030429865.1). GTDB lineage: Bacteria > Pseudomonadota > Gammaproteobacteria > JACKNG01. Next base: position 13,471 of record JAUIFX010000072.1, read on the forward strand.
TGCCGTTGTAGTGCCCGCCGGCGCGGTGCGGCGGCGCGCCGGCGTCGTGCCAGGCGGCGAGGCGGAACGCGCCGCCCGGCGCGGGCGCGAACCCGCAGCGCGCGCTGCCCTTGGCGGCGCGATCGCGATGCCGGTCGTTCTCGAGGGGGCGCTGGACGACGACGGCGCGCCCGCTTTCGGCGTCCCAGCTCGCCGTGACCTGCGTCCAGGCGCGCTCGCGCAGCGGCACGCCGGTGCTCACCGCCGTGCGCTGCGTGCCATCGCCGAGGACGAGCGCGGCGGCGCCGTCGGCGTCGAGCTGCAGGCCCCAGCCGCGGCTGCCGCTCTCGTCCCAGGTGCCGGCGACCTGCTGGCGCCGCCGGCCGGGCGTCGTCGGCCACAGCCAGGCCTGCACCGTGAACGCCTGCGGATGCCACGCCGGGTCGTCGTCGAAAGCGACGAAGGAACCCGCGCAAATCGGCTGGCTGCGCGCGGGGTAGTCGCCTTCGAACGCGCTCGCGACCGGGTATTCCTTGTAGCCCGCGCCGCCCTCGGTGGCGTCGCCGCAGCGCAGCCGCACGAGCGAGGCATGGTACGCGCCGGGACGGGTCGCGCTGACCTTGAACGAGACCGTCTCGCCCGGCCGCACGCTGAACTCGTCGGGATAGCCGAGCAGGGGCTTTTCCACCTCGGGCAGGGGTTCCAGCACGTCCGGCGCCGTGGCCAGCGGGCCCGTGGTCGTCCAGCTGCCGTCCCCCTGTTGCGCGAGTCTCAGGCCGGTGGCCGACTCCCAGCGCTTGCGGAACACCGCGCATTGCGCGTCCGGCAGGGCGTCGTAGCTTGCGCCGGCGACCGCCTGCAAGGGCGTGTCCCGGCGCCCGCTCTGCTTGACGATGACGTACGGGCCCTGGGGATCGGGTTGGACGATGACGTGGCGGTCTTCGAGCGGGGCCCAGCGCAGCACCTTGAGCAGTTCCAGCAGCTCGGGCGAATGCGGGCCGAACGGCTGCGCGTGGAACTGGCGGACGAGATCGAGGCGGGTGGGGTCGATGGGGCGCAGCAAGACGATACCTCCGGTGGCGGCCTGACGGGTTCGTCTCGAACTATAGGCGCCGGGGAGCTTGCTTGGGAAACCGGGTGAGGTGCCGGGCCGTCATCGCCGGGGGTACTGGCCCGGGTTCCCGTACCCGGCTGCGCAATCAAGCCCCCGCGGGTCCGCCGCAGGGGCGCCACGGCACGCGCGATGCGCGTCGTCGGTGACGGTCAGGTGCGACGGCGACGCAGGCCGAGACCGGCCAGGCCCGCCGCGAGCAGCGGCAGCGCGCCCGGTAGCGGTACCGGCGCCGGCGCGTAGGCGAAGAAGCTCAGGTGCCAGCCGTCGTTGAGGGCGTCGGCGGTATGTACCAGGGTAGTCGTCGGCGTGTCGAACACGAGCAGGGCGAGGGCGCCGCCGATGTCGCCGATCGACAGCTTCGTGCCCTGCAGGGTGATGCCGTTGCTGGTCGTCGGCAGCAGGCCGAAATCGGGGCCGTCGCCCGTTGCGTTGTCGTTGCCGAGCGCGACGAGGACTTCCTCGACGGGCTGATCGAAGGTGACGGTGAAGCTCGCGCCGGCATGGATGCTGTCGTAGCTGCCGGGCAGGTCGTTGTAGGTGCGGGTGTTGTTGAGCGTCGAATACGGCACGTAGACCGGACCCGCCGCGACGAAGGTATAGCCGATGCCGTTCGAGCTGCCCGCGATGACGGGGTTGTCGGCGAAGGAATCGACCCCGAAGCTGAGTGCCGACAGGTCGAGCGGATCGACGGCCTCGACGGGCGCGACGGCCATCGCGTGTGCCGCGACGGCGGCGGTGGACAGTGCAAACGCGGCGAGGATGCGCATCACAGCTTGCATGGCGGGAGGCTCCGTGGTCGGTGAAGATGGCGGGATTGTGGGGCAGGGCGCCGGACGGTTTTGTGCGCCGGGTCCGTTCTCGCGCCGTGTGACAATTATTTGCCGGTTGCGTGGCGCCGGCGACGGTTACCCGTCACGGTTGCCGCGTGTGCGGTCAGCATTGGCGGCAGGTTACTGATGTCCGCGCGGTGACCCGGTTCGGGCCGGTGCCGGCACCGGAAATGCGTAAACTGTCCGTAACCGTCCCCGGGTGCCCTGCCCGCGAGTCTCCCTGGAGAGCGTCATCATGGAATACATCGACCCCACCGGGGCGCAGCTGCGCGCCCTTGCCGAGAGCGATATCGACGCACCGATCGTGATGTTGAACCTGCTGCGTTTTGCCCCCGAGGGCGGGGCGGAGCGCTATGCGCGCTACATGGAAGCCGCAACGCCGCACCTCGAGCGGGTCGGCGGCAAGCTGCGTTTTCTCGGCGATGCAGTCGCGACGGTGATCGGCGGCGAGGCATGGGACGAGGTGCTGCTGGTGGAATATCCCTCGCGCGAGGCGTTCCTCGCGATGATCGCCGAGCCGGATTATCCATCGGACCTGCGCAGCGCGGCGCTGGTCGATTCGCGGCTGATCTGTTGCATAGCCGGAAACGACGGGCTTGCATGATGAGCGCCGTGCGCAGGCGCGCGAGGCGCGCTGTTCTGCTGCGCCAACTGTGTGTGCCGATGTGCCTCGGCCTGGCGCTGCCTGCCTCGGGTGCCGGAACCACGGTCATCGACGGGGTGCTGTCGCCCGGCAACAGCCCCGGCTGCGTGCTCAACCAGGGCAACGTCGTGCTCAACGCGACGGCCACGCTCACCATCGAGATTGCCGATGTGGCGCCGTGCACGGGCTACGACCGGGTCACGGTGCAGCAGTCGCTGACCATCAACGGCGCGACGCTGCGCCTCGTCCTGCTCGACGCGTACCGGCCACCGCCGGGGGCGAGTTTCGACATTCTCGACTGGGGCAGTATCGAGGGTGATTTCGGCCGCATCGACCTCGATGGTGCGGGTTTGCCTGATGGCCTGGCGTGGGACACTTCGCGCCTGCTCGTCGATGGTACGGTGGCCGTCACCGGCTTGCCGGCGCCGACCCCCGTTCCCGTGCCGGGCTGGGCGCTGGCCGCGCTCGCGGCCGTGCTGACAGGCGCGGCGCATGTCCGCCGCAGGCCGGTGTGAGGGCGGCGCGGCGCTGGCCATGACCGCGAACTGCCCGACTGTGCCGCGTGACCATGGGCGAGGTTCGTCGGTGTGCCAGCGACGAAACGTAAACTTAGGAAAACGTGTCCTGTGCCGCGCGATCGGCACGTTCCGGCGAATCGCGTTCCGGTAGTATTCCGGGTCTGCTGGATCAACAGGAAGAAGAATGATGAAAGGAGTTCTTGCCGCAGGCTTGCTCGTCGTCGCTAGCTCGGCGCAGGCGGCCACGATCGACCTGACCGATGGCGTGTTTTCCGCCGTGACCTACGAGACGTTCGTGCAGGGCCCAATCGGTCCCACCGTCGCTTTCAGCGAAACCGTCGACGGCGTGACGTTCTCCTTCGAGCGCACCTCGGGACAGTTCCGGCGCGTCGGTCCATGGGGCGACGGCAACTTCGACAATCCGCCGTTCGAGATGGATTTCGGCGGTGGCGGCGGCTCGGCCAGCGGCTTCTCGCTCGTGGTCAGCCACGACGTGACGTTGAACTCCTTCAGCGGCATGGCCCAGCAGTTCAACACCGGGCCGGTGTTCGACATCACCGGGAGCGGCGTATCCTCGCTCGGCAACGCGTTCTCCGTCAGCGGCTTCATTGGCTCGGATTTGCCCGGTACGGACAGCTTCGTCGGCGGTGCGCTGAACCTCGTCGCCGGTGAGAGCTACCAGTTCACCATCACCAACGCCGGCGTCGTGACGCTCGGATTCCTCACGGCGTTCGACTTCACCGCCGCCCCGGTACCGTTGCCGCCGGCGTTGGCGATGCTGTTGCCTGCTGTTATCGGGATCGCCGCGAAGCGCCGCCGAACCTGAGCGAGAAGAGGCGCGCAAGACCGGGGTTAGAATCCGGGTCGGAGTCGCACGTTGCCGGCGCCTCTGACCCCAATCCTCCGGCCGATCCATGCGCAAGAATCTTTCCGCCGCCGATCTCACGGGGTTGCTCGAGGCACCGCTGCTCGCGATCCTGGCGACCCGGCGAACCGACGGCACGGTGCTGCTGTCGCCCGTGTGGCACGAGTGGCGCGACGGCGGCTTCTCGGTCGTCATCGAGGCGGATGACGTCAAGTCGCGCCAGGTGCAGCGCGACCCACGCGTCACGCTCATAGTCGCCGAGCAGGTGCCGCCCTACCGCACGTTCGAGGTGCGTGGTGAGGCTACCCTGAGCCGGCCGGCCGACCTGTCCACGATTCTCGAACGCATCGCGGTGCGCTACCTGGGTGCGCAACGCGGGCGCGAGTACGGCGCGGAGAGGGACTGGGAGGGCGAACTGCTGAGGCTCAGCCCCGGACACACGCGCGGCTGGGATTATCGCGACGAGACGGGTTGACGCGTCCGCCCCCGTGTCGGTCCCTGGCCGTTCACGGCCCATTCGAGCGCCATGCCGGAGCCGGATGCTGCGCGTGAAATCGGCCCGCGGAATTCGTGCCTGTCCCCGATTTGCGCTTTCGCAATCTCATGGCTGTCCCGAAATAGCCGTCAAATTCGTGCCTGTCCCGGATTCGATGGCTGTCGAAGATTCGCCCCGGAATTCATGCCTGTCCCAGATTCGCGCCTGGTGAACTGGAATTCATGCCTGTCCCAAATTCGCCCCCCGATTTGCGCTTTGGCAATCTCGTGGCTGTCCCGAAATAGCCGTCAAATTCGTGCCTGTCCCGGATTCGATGGCTGTCGAAGATTCGCCCCGGAATTCATGCCTGTCCCAAATTCGCCCCTCCCGCATCAGTCCGCCACCCGCGCGGGGGTTCCGTGGCTGTCCCGGATTTGCGCCGTAATTCGATGGCTGTCCTCGAATGAGCGGAATCCGGACTTTCCGGGTAGTTCTCGGCGACACAATTGTTTTGTGGGTGGCTGGTCCCGAGGTGGGCGGGCGTGGGATAGTCGAGCGGGCACAACGGATTGCCGCGCGGTCGCGCGCGAGGGGGGAGGTAGTGATGGTGAACCGGGAACGGCGCTGCGATGCGCGCCAGGGTGTTACGTGTGGTCGCAGGCGGCGCCGTGGTGCGGTGTCGCTGGCGCTGATCGCGCTGCTGGCTGCGGGCAGCGCCACTGCTGCCGACCTGAACTGGGTCAGCGCCGGGGGTGGTGCGTTCAATGATCCGGCGAACTGGGACGGTAACGTCGCACCGGGAGCGGGCGATACCGTCAGCTTCGCGGCGAACAGCAACTTCACGGTCACGTTCGCCGGCGGCGTCACGACGGACAAGGCGAGTTTCTCCACTACCAGCGGATCGAACCTCGTCATTGACCTCGGCGGTCATTCCTGGACGGTGATCCCCGCTGCGGACCTGGTCGGTTTCGATGCCGGGATTCCGCTCGAAACACCGTCGCTCACGCTGCAGGGCGGCGGTGCGATCGGCGTTGCCGGGCAGACCGTTCTCGGCGGCGCCACGATCCAGGGCGGCACGGTCCTGTTCGGAGCCGCGGCCGGAGCGATATCGCACCGGGTCACGGTGAGTGGAAACGGGTCGCGCTGGACCTTGCTGGGGGATCTCGACGTCAGTTACGAAGGGCGCGCGGTAACGAGTGTCCTGAGTCGCGACAACGCGCTGCGGATCCTCGCGGGCGGCGCTGTCGAGGCCGTCAATGCAAGCCTGTCCACGGGTATCGTTCCCGACAGCCCGGTTCTCCCCGGAGGACAGGTCCGGCCAGTCACGGCCCTGATCGACGGCCTCGACTCGCGCCTCGAGCTGAGCGGGTCGCTGGTACTGGCCGAAGCGAATCTCGTCGATGTGACGAACGGCGCACGCCTCGTCGTCGGCCAGGACATCGATTTCCAGGCCGGCGGCGTCGTCACGGTGACCGGTGGCGAACTGACCGCCAACGGCCTGGCCGCGCGAAACGGCCGCATCGTGTTCAACGGCGGCAGGGTCGATCTCGGCGGTGATGTCAGCATCGGCGCGAACCGGGTGCTGGGGGCCGGCCTGCTCCTGTCCGCGGATCACGATCTGCGCATCGGCGGCACGACCACTATCGAAGCGGGGCGCAACGTCACGATCGACGGCGGCGCTTTCCGCTCCGGCGCGATTGCCGGGCCCGGGTCGTTCGATTTCGTCAGCGGACGCTTCGAACTGACCCAGCAGGACCTCGTGATCGGCAACGGCGGCCTGCTCGGCAGCGCGCTGACGCTGACCAGCGGGCGCGATATCGTCGTTGCCAACGATGTCGTCGTCGACGCGGGCGCGCTGTTCTCACCGATCGGCGGGGGCACGCTCACCGCGGCGCGCATCGTCAACCAGGGCCAGGTCATGCTCGACGGCTTCGCTTCCGGGCTCACCGTCGGCAGCGTCGTCAACGCGGGCCTGATTCTCGGCAACGGGCGCCTCGTCGCGGAGCTCGACAACCAGGCTGGCGGCGAGGTGCGCGTGAGCACCGGGCAGTTCGTGCAGTTCACGGGCGCGGCCAGCAACAACGACGGTGCGCTCAACGTGCTCGGCGGCGCGATCGAGTTCGGCGGCAGCCTGGTCAACGGCGAAGCCGGCGTGATTGCCGGTCGCGGCACCCTCATCACCGGCGGCGGGCTCGACAACCGCGGCCGCGTGAATCTCAGCGGCGGGATCACCGACGTGCTCGGCGACGTGACCAATCTCGCCAACGGGCAGATCATCGTTTCGGGCGGCGCGACCGTGACGTTCTTCGACGACCTCGTGCACAACGGCAGCGAGATCCGCGTCAGTGCCGGCAGCTCGGCGGTCTACTTCGGCACCGTCAGCGGTGCGGGACCGTTCACCGGCAACGGCACGAATTTCTTCGAGGGACAGTTCAGCCCCGGCAACAGCCCGACCGTGACGAGCTTCGAGGGCGACGTCGCTTTCGGTGCGGCGAGCACGCTCGTGATCGAACTCGGCGGGCTGCTGGCCGGCGACGAGTACGACGTCATCGATGTTGCGGGCAGGGCGACGCTCGGCGGCACGCTGCGCATCGATATCCTGGGCGGGCATGTGCCGCGCGTGGGCGATCTCTACACGTTCATGCTCGCCGGTATCGGCATCGACGGCGCGTTCGACCTCGTCGAATTACCGGCTATCGCCGGCCTCGCGTTCCTGCTCAACTACGGCGATGACACGCTCTCGCTGCAGGTCGTGGCGAGCGCGGTGCCCCTGCCTGCAGGCGTGTGGCTGGCGGCCCTCCCGTTCCTGCTGCTCGTGCGGCGCCGGCGAGGCGCGTGACGCGGGCACGCGGCGTGTCGACCGTCTTCCGCCGCGCCTTCGTGCGCCCGGGGCGGGTCGGCAAGCCGCGGGCAGAAACGTCGACGGCCGCCGTCCTCGCCACCTGCGCCGGCCTCGAAACCGGCGCGTTCCCGCGGCGCCTTGCCAGCCCGGCGCCGATGAGGTCTAGTTGACGTCCGGTGCCATCGAACGGGGAGGTTTCAGCACGATGACCGAGAGCTACGACGCCATTGTCATCGGCGCCGGTGTATCCGGCCTGTACGCACTTCACCGGCTGCGCGAGCGCGGCCTCTCGGTGCGCGGATTCGAGGCGGGCTCCGGGGTCGGCGGCACCTGGTACTGGAACCGTTATCCGGGTGCCCGCTTCGATTCGGAGAGCTACTCCTACCAGTATTCGTTTTCCAGGGAGCTGTTCGACGAGTGGCAGTGGAGCGAGCAGTTTGCCGGCCAGCCGGAAATCGAACGCTACCTGAATTTCGTCGCCGAGCGCTTCGATCTGAAGCGCGATATCGAGTTCGGCGCGCGTGTAGCGTCCTTGCGCTTCGACGAAGCGCAGGCCCGCTGGCAACTGACCACCGAGACGGGACGCACGGCGTGCGCGCGATTCGTCGTTGCCGCGACCGGCTTCCTGTCGGCCCCGCAACCGCCCGACTATGCCGGCGAGGGCGACTTCGCCGGGCTCACCGTGCATTCCGCGCGCTGGCCGAAAGAAGGCATCGACGTCCGCGGCAAGCGCGTCGGCATCATCGGCAGCGGGCCGACGGCCGTGCAGATCATCCAGAGCATCGCCGCCGATGCCGGGCGCCTGACCGTCTTCCAGCGCACCGCGAACTGGTGCACGCCGCTGCGCAACCGCACGCTGAGCGCCGCCGAGCAGCGCGAGCTGGCCGCTCAGGCCGGGGAGATCGTCGAACACTGCAAGCGTACTTTTGCCGGTTTCATCCATGACATGGACGCGCGGGCCAGCACCGAGGTGGCGTCCAAGGCCGAACGCTGGGCCAAGTACCAGGAACTCTACGAGCGCGGCGGCTTCGCGCTGTGGTTCGCCAACTACAACGACATGTTCACCAACCGCGCCTTCGCCGAGGAGGTGAGCGAATTCCTCGCCGAGAAGATTCGCCAGCGCGTCAGCGACCCGGCGACGGCCGAGAAGCTGATCCCGAAGAACCACCCGTTCGGGACC